>JAAEMV010000630.1 GCA_024225195.1 Planctomycetaceae bacterium
AACCGCTTACAAAACGAGTCCTGAAACCCATCTTGCACGCCTCTGTTCCCAGACTTGTCGCCAAATGTGTTTTGCCCGTGCCGCTTTTCCCAAGCAAAATCACATTGCGGCATTTGGTTATAAACTCACACGCGGCAAGTTCGCCGATCAACCGGCCGTCGATGCCCGCCGCGCTTTCCATCTCAAAAATCTCCAGAGGTTTCATCAAAGGAAATTTCGCATCCTTGAGTCGCCTTTTCTCACGGTTTTCACTCCTTGCCCGAAGTTCGATTTCGGTCAGATTCAACAGGAAATCTTCATATTCGCATCTGCCTTCCCGCGCTTGGCGGATGCCGCTCTCCAGGTTGCGAAGCATGGTTGACAGCTTGAGCTGTTTTAAATTTTCCGACAACAACACCTTTACATTCGCTTTCATCTCGCACCTCCCAACCGGTCATAATTCGACAAATCCGACTGTGACACGGACGGCCAGCCTTCCAAAGGCGCGAAATGTTCTTCATGCTTTGCGGAAAAAAGGATGTGTTTGACCCCGTGTCCCGTACTGGCGCCTGATTCAAACGCCTGCCCGATTGCGGCTTCCATTTCCGGGGCTGTGTAATCCTGGTACATCATCAATACTGATACGAAATCCTTGATCCCGCGGTTCTGGCCTTGTTTCATACAGAAACGTTTCAAAAGTGACTCATGGCTCTCCGGCCACTTTTCCCTCCATTCCTTTATTGGGCGCGCGGAACCAAAAGACAACGGTCGTTTATGGATCAATTCCAGGTAATGGAACGGATCGAGCTGCCATTTATTGCATCCGAAAACGCGTATGTGAGATGCCACGGGATTTTTGAAACAGTATATTTTTACCCGCTCCAGAGATAACACGATACTGACCTTTACTCCCGCGCAGCGCGTTGGAACGGAATACCGGTTCTTATCCACTATTACAGTTGCGTATTTATCGACTTTTCCATCAAAATTCCGAATATTGGAATAAGGATGAGACGGCAATGCAATCAGGAACTCCTTTTCATTTTCAAAATCTTCGATCACGCTCCTTTCCTTGCCGGAGATTATATGGCTTCCGTAATTTACGCACTCTTGAAGTACCTTTTCATTTAATTCGGCCATGCTTTCAACATGCGGAATTGGTACCATGTAATTGCGCCTGGAAAATCCGACCAGTCCTTCCACGCCCCCTTTCTCATGACCCTGGCCCACGTTGCAAAAGCGGGCTTCGAAATTATAATATGCTTTGAATTTTGCGAAGGATTCCTGCAACTGCCGATCTTTGCCCAACATTACTTTTCTGACCGCCGTCGTCATATTGTCATAAATCAATACCGGAAAAATTCCCCGGAAAAATTCGAACGCATGAATATGAGCGTCAAACAGCGCCTCCTGTCGTTCGCATGGATAGCAGCGAACAAAATGCTTGCCGGAATACTTGGATCGCATGCAGAAAAATTTGATGCGAGTCAAATTTCCCCTTATCACAGCAGAGGCCGTTCCCCAATCGATCTCAGCTTCTTGTCCTATTTTCGGGCATAAAGGAATGAATGCTTTGCCTTCATATCCGGAAATATTCATTCTCGCTTTCCTGACATGTGCGCGAACTGTCGATTCGGCGCCTGTGAATCCATGCTCAATTACCAAACGGTTATAAACCCGCCTGGCCGTGTGCCGCTGTTTTTTCGGATTCTTCAGATCATCCTTCAACCATTTTTCAATAGTTTCGAGATGATCGCCCAGTACGGGGCAAACTTGATTTTCCCGGGGTTTGTATCTCTGGTATTCCCCTTTCAACATTCTTTTGATTGTGTTCCTTGAATGACCGGTTTCTTTCTTCAGTTGCCTGATCGATTTGCCGTAGACTCTGTGCGCTGTCCGAATAAAATCTTGTTGACTCACTGTCAGCATCCTCCTTTACTCCTCCAATTGTTTGATTGAACTCTTCAATCATTCTATCAGAGGATCGGGGGGGGCAATTTTGCGTTATCACAGTGGGTCAATTTTACGGTATCACAACTATACATGCTCTTGCGCCGAGCCGGATTGATTTCGGACAATGCGTCATCCCCCCGGTCTCTTTGGGCCTCGTTTCGGTTCAATATTCTTTTCACCGTGTTTTTGCTGATGCCGAAGTGACGGGTAAGCGCCCGTTTTTTCCAACCTTCGGCATACATGCTGATCAACTGATGTTCCAGCTCCT
>JAAEMV010000631.1 GCA_024225195.1 Planctomycetaceae bacterium
CGGAGCTGAAACAAAAAAGGCCGAAGGAGTGGACCACTACGACCTTGATCAACGTCAGTACACCTGAGAGGATTGGAACCAAAGCAGGAAACGCCGCAAATAGCGAGCGAAATTCTACGGGCCGGCTTGCCCGACACAATACCGACACACAACTCAATGAGTTGGTTGATTGTTGGGGTGGTCTATCCAAAGAGGACTGAACCAGTTGATTGGTTCAATTAAAAACAGGTCGCCTGCATGCAGCCCCATTTTTTAAATCCGAGAGATATCGCGAGCACTTTGAGGGCCACTTTACAAACTTCAACCGCACAGTTGCCACAGGATAAAGGTGGCGGCCAAAATTGCAACCAAATGTTTGACCACCGCTCGAAACACGGCCACAATGCAGGGCCATAGTGAATTAAAGTTCCTACCAGTTCTCAACCAGCCCACTTAAAACGTAAACTGCTAACAGCGGCAAAAATATGAAACTATTATTAAATGCGATACTGATAGCCTTGTCCTTGGCGTGCGTAGTTAGGGCGAATGAGGTCAAGAAGCCGAACATGGTTTTCATCCTTGCCGATGACATGAACCGCGACACGTGGGGTGTTTACGGGAGCGTGGATTGCAAAACGCCTAACATCGACCAACTAGCTCGCGAAGGTATGCGCTTCGATCACGTCTATGCCTCGGTGGCCATGTGTGCACCGTTCCGGCAGGAACTCTACAGCGGCAGATCACCTTGGCGCACGGGTACCTTACCCAACCATTCAAAGTCCAAGACGGGAACAAAAAGCATCGCCCACTACCTGAAACCGCTGGGTTACCGCGTAGCGCTGGTGGGCAAAGGACATGTCGGCCCCAAGGAATGCTATCCATTTGAATATTTCCCCGGAAAAGATAAGGTGAAAGATCCGAATCCGTATTGCCTTGAAAAGGCGGGGGAGTTCATGGATTCCTGCACGGATCAGGACAAGCCGTTCTGCCTCTTTATCGCCTCGAACGATTCCCACGCACCGTTCACGACAGGGGACCGGACCGCATATGATGCCGCGTCGTTTACAATTCCTCCCTATTGGCTGGACACCCCCAAGCTTCGGCAAGAACTCGTTAAATACTACGC
>JAAEMV010000632.1 GCA_024225195.1 Planctomycetaceae bacterium
ATACATTACTGAACGATTATGATTTTGATGAGGCGCTAAGTGTAACTCATCGAATTTCGAAGATGTTAAGATTAGACGAAGCTACTTAGTGCTCTGTTTCATAAATAATGTCCAGGTTATCAGATGCAGCACGATTTTGCAAATCGTGCCGGTGCGGCATTCTGTTCAGGCACGATTTGCAAAATCGTGCTGCATCTGACCTGGACATTATTTATGAAACAGAGCACTAAGTAGCTTCGTCTAATCTCAACATCTTTGAAATTCGATGAGTTACACTTAGCGCCTCATCAAAATCATAATCGTTCAGTAATGTATCAAGTTTGAGAATATCCTCCGTAATCATGGATGGTCCTAATTCTTCTTTTAATTGTTGTAAAAGCTGAAGAGATTCGAATTTACCTTCTTCAATGAGTTTGTCCAGTTCTTTAAAAATTGCTTTCAGTTTTTCCTTGTTTAATGCTTCTGGGTTTAATGTCTCGGATATCAGGCCTTCTCCAACAGATTCAACAATTTCAGCATTCTTTTTTGGAAACAGGGGATCAAGAGCTTTCATCACCCGTCTTACTTCTTCAGAAAAAGAAATCATTAAATCAGGAATTTGATCCATTTCTTTGTCTTTGATGGCGGATTCCAAGTTAAGCGATTTTTTCTGCAATATCAAAGCACCCAATGTACCTGACACCCCTTTGATGGTATGGGACAACCGCCCGGCGGTTTCGAAATCTCCGCGATCCATCTCTGCCTGAATTTTTTGGTCGATGTCTTGAAACCGGGTATGCATATTCTCAAGTACTTTAAGAAACAGTTTCCGGTCACCATTTACGTTCGCCAAACCAGCCTTGATATCCACGCCGTCCAGGGCTGGAAAATCAATTGCTGTTTCCGGGGAAAGAGAATTCGAAGCCGGCAAGGGGACATGAAGATGGGTTGGGTCAAAATCAGGCCTGACCCATCGAATCAAAGTTTCATACAGGATTGCCGGTTTGATCGGTTTGGCGATGTGGTCGTTCATCCCCGCATCCAGGCATTTTTCCCTGTCACCTGCCATTGCATTGGCGGTCATGGCGAGAATAGGGAGTTCTTCCGGCGCCGGACCTTTTCGAATTTCCCGGGCAGCAGTAAGTCCGTCCATCACCGGCATCTGCAAGTCCATCAGAACGGCGTCAAATCTTTCTTTTTCCACCATGTTTACAGCTTCCTCGCCGTTAATCGCCTCAGTGACCCTGACGCCCACCTGCTTTAACAACTCACGAGCCACCTGCATATTAATCTCATTATCATCAACCAGCAGAATATGACTCCCTTCGAGTAAGGCTGATGCCTGTTCAACGGAAACCGTAAGGCTGTGCAGCGGCGCAGTAGCCGTGGATATTCCCAGACGCACCGTAAAAAAGAAACGGCTGCCTGCTCCCGGTGTACTTTCAACCTGCAACACCCCTCCCATCATTGCAACCAGCTGCATGCAGATGGCCAGCCCCAGACCCGTGCCGCCGAATTTTCGCGTAATCGAAGAATCCGCCTGATGGAACGGTTGAAAGAGGTTGTCAATCTGCTCCTGCGTCATACCGATTCCGGTATCACCAACCGTAAATCTTAAAATCACTTCCTCGTCGAACAATTCAACCGGATCGGCAGTGATCGTTACTTCTCCCTGCCGGGTAAATTTGACCGCATTGGATGCCAGGTTAGTCAGTACCTGGCTGAGACGCAGGGTGTCACCCATCAGACGGGGCGGAACAGATTCACTGATATTCATGGACAGCATCAGTCCTTTTTCTGCAGACCTGACGCTGATCAGCGACGATACGCTCTTATATACATCCGCCAATTCAAAATCCTTTATTTCCATATCAAGCTTCCCGGCCTCGATCTTTGAAAAATCGAGGATGTCATTTATGATGCCGAGCAGAGAGTCGGATGAAGCTGCTATCTTCTCCAGATAATCCTGTTGTTCGCCTGTCAGCCCGGTCCTCAATGCCAGGTCGCTTAAACCTATTATGGCATTCATCGGTGTTCTGATCTCATGGCTCATGTTGGCCAGGAAATCGCTCTTCGCCCTGTTGGCGTCCTCGGCCTCCCTTCTGGCGTTTTCCAGATCGTTCATCATCTTCAGCATGGCGGTCTCCGACAGGCATCGCTGCCAAATATAGCCAACCTGTTGCACCAGCGTGTCAATCAATGGGCAGATTTGAACCAAGCTGGAATTCTCGCCGGTTTCCGGAGCGCGAATGGAGAAGACTGCTACTGTTTTCCCCTCGGAAAAAACTGGAAATGTCGCGCAGCTTCCAAATCCGCAATTCAGCGCAAATTCAGCGCAATTGGAAAATGGCGGATATTTCACCGTATCGGGCACGATGATCGATTGGCCGGCGGCCATTACTTTTGTCTGGCAAGTCTCTTCATTTTTTTGAACAAGTACATCGCCGCTGGCGCCATGGGCGGAAAGCATCCGAATATCGCCATTATTATCGGGCACGCCCACCCAGACATTTGTGACATTCAGATACGTAACCACCGCATGGCACGCCACATCGGCAAGCGCCTCGATACTCTGACAGGTTGACAGTTCCCGCCCGGCTTTTTGCAGGCCTTCGGCCCATTGCGCCCGCCTGGTTACCGCTTTCTGTGCTTTGATCCTTTCATTTACCTCTCTTCCAAGACGGCGGTTCCAAACGGCAATGAACAGGATAATCAAAAAAGTTGAGGCGCCGATTGGAATCGCCCATAATAAAATAAATTTGATGTCAATGCCGATTTTTATATCCTGGGATGCCATCCAGGTATTTTTTATCGCGGCCTTTTCCTGATCGCTGATATTATCGAGGGCCTTATTCAGGATACCGGCAAGTTCGGGCATGTCCTTGCGCACGCCGAGACAAAGGTCCATTTTATACCCGGTCACGGATGAGATTCGAATATTGTTCAGCGACAACCGGTTGATGTGATCGTTGACGCTGACAAGATTGCCGACAAAGGCGTCGATCCGGTCGGTCTCCAACTGGCGGAGAGCTTGAGCTATTGTTTCAAAAGTAACGAGTGTAAGATAGGGGTGGTCCATGCGCAGGCGGTCTTCGGTAAAATAGCTTTCGACCACCCCAACCCGGTAACCCTCGAGTTCCTTGAAACCGCCGATAAAAGGCATCTTCCGATACGTTGCAATAGCCACGGGGAAAGAGATGTACGGCCTGGTGAAATTCATATACTCCATGCGCTGTATTGTGGGTGTAACAGCGGGAAGCACGTCGATCTCCCCTTTCTTCACGCCCTCGATAACCTGTGACCTTGTAAGACCGGGGACTGGCATCATCCCGACGCCGAGACGATTCCTGATGGCGTCGATCATGCCCGATGCAATACCGGAATAGTTGCCGTCCGGGTCGGTAAATTCGAATGGCGGCCAGGATGGGTCGATACCCAGCTTTATACTTGGATGCCTTGAGAGCCAATTCTTTTCCATCGCGGAAAATATCGGGGCAGCTTCATCTTCCAGCCATGCTTTTTCTTCCGGAGTAAATTCAATTTTTTTTCGGTCAACGTCGGCGGCGTGTGTTTGCAACATCCATTTGTTTTCAATCGTTTTCATTTCCGGATTTTCCAGCCATGCTTTTTCCCCGGGGGTGATCTGTAACTCAATCTTTTCGCCGGTTGTTTTTTCACCGGCGTTCAACCCGGTTTTCGTGCCCGGTTTGTAAAACAGGTGATCCGGATTTTCGAATTTCCGCGTAAATCCCAATAACAGGTAAACCTGTTCGATTTGCCGAATACGTTCTTCATCAATTGTCCCAAAAGGAACATTTTCATCAAAGGCCATTTTTTTCAGTTCTGCCGCTTCATAATGGAGAGCGCCCCCGCTTTTGTCCTGGGTATTGTACTTTTTTAAGATCAGTTCCACAGTTTCATCGATATGAGAAAAAGCGTACTCCCATCCTTTCATGCTCGCTTCATGGAATCGCTTCACCAGTTGCGGATTTTCCTTAAATAGCTTTCGGGAAGTAAATAATATGTCGTTGTAGAAATCAAAGCCATGATCGCCGGGATTGAAGACGGTATATGGGATTCCCCTTTTCTCCATTTGATACGGTTGATTAGACAAATAGGCCGCCATGGCATCGGCCCTGCCGGAAATCAAATCATCGACGTTAGAGGTACGGTCGATCCTGGTGTAGTCCTCGCGCAAAATTCCGTTGCTCTTCAGCATGGCGGTCAGCGAAACGCCGCTGGAATCATAATCGGCGGTCATGAGTTTTTTTCCTTTCAAATCACTCAACCGTTGTATGTCGGGCCGTTTTTTAACCAGCAATACAAGCGATGAATGCTGAAATACTGCGGAAAGCATCAAAACGTCCTTTCCCTTCATCAGATCCAGGATAACCGTGGAATCGCCGACGCCGAAATCCGCTTCCCGCGAAAGGACTTCCCCGGTAACATCCAACCCTAAAACATATTCCCTGATATCGACATTGATATCCACATCCCGGTAAAACCCTTTCTCTTGCGCAACGTAATAGCCGGCGAATTCGAACTGGTTTTTCCAGAGAAGGCGGAGCATGACCTTGTCGGAACCATGCACCGTGATCGATGATAAAAAAATGACCAACCCTATCCATGCAAGTGGACGGAAGATATTCAGTTTCCTGTTATCACCCATGAAGCTTCTCCTCCCCAATACCCGCCGTAAATGCCAGTCTGACCGTTTCAATTGTCGCGCCGTCAAAGTCGAATCCATCCTTTTGTTTAATCGACCCGAGTTGTTTCGAGAATAATGACTGGCCCAGTTTTTCAATAAAGGGTTCCACCGCCTTTATCTTAACATCTTCGAAATCCGATGGGCAGAACTCCGCGCTTCGTCAAAATCATAATCATTCAGTAACGATTCGAGTTTCAGAACATCATCCGTAATCCCGGCCGGCCCTAATTCTTCTTTCAATTGCTGCAGCAGTTCAAGCGCATCGAATTTGCCGTCATCAATGAGTTGGCTGAGTTCCTTGAAAATTGCTTTCAGCTTTTTCAAATTCAATATCTCCGGATTCAATGTCTCCAGCATCATGCCTTCCTGAACCAGTTCAGCAATTTCAGTCTTCTTTTTTGGAAACAGGTGATCAAGCGCCTTGATCACCCGTCTTACTTCTTCGGAAAACGCAATCATCAAATCCGGAATCCGGTCCATCTCTTTGTTTTTTATGGCCGATTCCAGGTTAAGAGATCGTTTTTGCAGTCTG
>JAAEMV010000633.1 GCA_024225195.1 Planctomycetaceae bacterium
TATGGGAACCGGTGACGCGCGAGGGCATGCAAATTTCGGTGATATCGTCGCAGTTTGCGATGTTGATACGAGGCACGCAGCTCGCGCCAAGAACGATGCAAAGATTGGCAAGGGGAAAGCGGATCAATATGAGGATTATCGGAAGGTGCTTGACCGGAACGATATCGACGTTGTCAGCATTGTTACTCCGGATCATTGGCATATCAAAATTGCTGTTGAAGCATTAGAGGCGGGCAAGCATGTATTCGTACAAAAACCGCTCACGTTGACGCTCGAAGAAAATCAGTTGATTCGCCGTGCCTGCGAAAAGCATAGCGATAAAGCATTTTTAGTAGGTACCCAACAGAGGAGTGACCGTAATAAATTCATGCGTGCTGTGAATATGGTGCAGCAGGGTTTGTTGGGCGATATTAAGCACGTGACCGTCGGCATCAATGGTTCGCCGACAGGCGGTCCGTTCCCGGTTGCCGAGGTTCCCGAAGAATTGAATTGGGAATTGTGGCAGGGACAGGCACCTGCCAAAGATTACCGAGAAAAGCGTGGTCATTACCAATTCCGTTGGTGGTACGAATACTCCGGCGGTAAATTTACTGACTGGGGTGCACACCACGTCGATATTGCTATGTGGGCTTTGAATAAGAACGGTGCTAAACAGGGGCCATTAGAAATCGACGGCACAAACTGCACGCACCCTGTTGAATACAAAGACGGATATGCGACAGTCGATGACTGCTACAACACCTCTCATGATTTTTCAGTGATTCATAAATTTGACGACGGCATTACCATGGACGTTACCAGTCATGGTGATAATGGAATTACTTTTGAGGGCTCCAAAGGGCGTATCTTCGTCAACCGGGGTAAGATTGTTGGTAAGCCAATCGAAGAGAATTGGGACAAGGATATGTACACGAATGAAGCAATCACCGCGTTGTACAAAGGCAAACCGCACGAAGGACACAAGAATAATTTTTATCGCTGCATTCGTGAAGGTGGATTGACTGTGTCTGATCCATTCAGCCACGTGCAGGCTATGTCAGTTTGCCACCTTAGTAGTATCGCTGCTCGATTGAAGCGAAAAATTAAATGGGATCCTGTTACTGAAAAAATTGTTGGAGACGACCAGGCGGCGGCCTTCCAGGCACGGAAAAGACGGGAAGGTTATGACATCTTAAAGGTTTGATAATTGATTTATCAGCCACTTAAATTTTAAAACCACTTGGTTTCACCAAGTGGTTTTTTATTTGAAAATTGGTTTGCAAATTTACGCTGATTGCTGAATGCCATGTAAGGCAAGACAAAAGGGTTGGCTAACCAGCGTCTAAAACCAATATTTGTCCCAGTCAAAAAATTTTATAGAGCGAAGTGTTTTCGCCGTTTAGTAAAATGGTGAGTAGTGCCCCAAAAAAATCTCAGATGCTGTTGAAGCCAAGAGTTTATTGAAGCCAAGAGTTGATCAGAAATCTAAAGGCAATAATTGAAACTAGCCAGCCAAGGATGAAGGCCATGCAACCCTGTTCTTCAATGGTGCGGTATCTCTGTTTTTTATTTTTCGAACTCATCGTTACCTCGCTATCTACTCAACTTTCCGACCGCATCGTCGTAGGCGTTGATCTCTGGTTTTGAATGGTACGATTGAAGGTTGTCCGGATTTGAAAAATTTCCTCGAATGTGGCTTTCGGTGCTGGGGAATAGTACCTGATATTAGTGCTGGACGGGAAATATCGTCCCCACGAGGGCGGTTTGGAACTTGTCTTTAATCAGGTCGATCATTTTGATGTTGGTATTGGCTGAAACCTTCCCCATTGAATGGTAAATAACAAAGCGTTTCGCGAACTCACTAGGTTTCTTAAACAAACCAAGCTTGCTATCGCCGCCTGCTAGCTTGCCTTGGGTGTTACCCAAGTTCCCAATGGAATTTAGCTCGGCTGAATTGCTGTTCGCAATCAATCAATAGTTGATTAGGCTTTTGTCATTATTCTGTACCCTCGATTGAATTGATTTTATCTCTGCTTGTTTTACTTTCGTTATTTTACCTCCGTTAAGCGTGTCGTTTGAAATTCCACGGTTTAGGTGTAAAGATGAAACACGTCCGAGTCATATTCTGTGTCGGATTTGCCTGCCTTTGTTTAGTTGCAAATGGATGTTGGGCGGAGCGAGCGAAGACTGAGTTACAGGAAGGGCTTAAGTCATCCAATGAGGGGGACTATCAGAATGCGATTCTCAGTTTTACAAACGTGATTCGTTTAGAGCCGGGGATGGCAGAGGCCCATTACTATCGGGGGCTCGCGCGTTATCAGGTTGGATTATATGAAGAGGCGATTGCGGATTATTCGAGGGCAATTTTGATCCAGCCGGTCTTCCCAGAGGCATTCTTGAATCGTGGCCTAGCGCGTCATCGACTAGGCGACTACCAAGCTGCTATTGAAGATATGGAGCAGGCAATTGAGTTAAATCCGCGAGACGGCAATGCGTATCTTAGCCGTGATAAGGTAGAAGCTGATAGTCGAGAGGTTATAATTGGCCCGGAACCTAAGCTGAACTAGTACTTTTGGTTTCTTTTTGTCGGGGACTGATTGATTTATCTTAACAACATGTAAGCAAAGCATAGTTAGAAGGTCGTGATGAATTTAGATATGTTGTATGGCAAATATGAGGGCGTTGTTTGCTGTTGGTTTTTGGCATTAATCATAATCATGGTGTTCAAACCGGAGCGCATTTCAAATTCATTCTTATTTAGGCTGTCGATTGCGCTTTTTATTACTCAATATTTATTGGGAGCGGCTCTTTCACTGGTACCTACTGTTTTTAACGGATTAGGTAATGGGAGCTCCTTCTCGAGGCTAAATGGAATGTCTACATGGCTTCCGATTTATCAATTTGTTGATATTGGAAAAGGATTGGCTGATGCGTTGGGGATTTTGGCTTTATTCGGTAGTTTGGGCATCCGTGGAGCACTTCCCAAGAAAGTAAAGCCGGCTGGGCCCCCGAAAAAACACCCTCTCGATGATTAAAAAGGCTTAATTATTTCTTTACCTTGACACTCACTGATTTCGAACTTGGGTTCAACATGGACTGCTCAAACGTGAGTAAACAGGTTAAACTAAGTTGATTAAAAGATTGTTCGAAACGTCGTTGTGAGAACACCGCGACAAATTTCCATTGAGACAAAATGATTATTTCATCCAAAACGATTGATGGTCGTCCGCATCGATGCCATCTTTGTAAGTCTGACGTATCGGTACTCCATTTGCAGGCCGATGGCGATACTCCATGCCCGAATTGCGGGGAAGTGCAAGCGTTTGGCGAGGACATGATAACAACGGTTAGAGAAATCGATTCTGACGGGATTGAAAGCCTTTTAAAAATCGAGGACGCAGAATTTCCGCGTAAGTTGTTACTGGACTTCTCTCGGGTCAACACAATTAACTCTGGCGCGATTTCTAATTTGGTCAAGCTGCAAAAGGCGCAGGACGCTCGCACGGGTAAGGTTGTTTTTTGTAAAGTTGAACCGATCGTTCGCGAGGTGTTCGAATTGATGCACCTTGATACGGTTTTTAAGATCTGTGGTGATGAAGCCGAGGGTACGTCGTTATTGGTTTGACGGCCGTTTAGTTCGAGTTCAGCCAACCAGTTCTCTTGCCAAACGTTAAACAGGCATTCTTCAGGAGTACCGCAGAGCGAGTGTCTGTTTCAGTCTTTGGGGTAATTCTTGAAAATGAACTTGCGTCAAATAACTACCGTTAATGCGAGAGACATGGGAGTGCTCGCGCTTTCATTAGTTATCATTTTTGGCCTCCTGTTGTTCGAACGGGTTAATTTTCCGTATGGAAATCAAGTTGTCGGTAATGAGAGCCTTGCGCGACTCCAGGGCTTGGCCAATTTCAAGTCAATTCCGAATTCAAAGGCCGATCAACCGATCCTGATCACGGGGCATCGTGGTTCTGGGGTGGCAGGTAACATCATGATTGATGGTGACCTCGCGGAAACAACCATAGGGAATACCAAGCGGGGTATCATGCACGCCGTAAAAGCCAATATCGATTTTATTGAAATTGATCTTAGGGCTTTTGCTGGTGGGGAAAATGACTTGGTGTTGTATCACGACTCTAATCTAGGGAAGTTAGATCTTCCGAGTAATCTGGTCGCCTCGGGTGCTCGTGAAATGGAAGATCTGTGGCTCAGCGAAATAAAGGAATCTCGGTACCGAACTTCGGACTCGGTTAATGGCGAGGCGGATCGAATTGTCTTGTTCTCCGAGTTTCTAGAGCTGGTTTCCGGTTCCGAACAAAATATCATTCTGGATTTGAAGTTTTCTGATCGATTAAACGCAGCTGAGATGATTGCTGCATTTGAAAAGCTAATCGATCAATTGAACGAGCATTCTTCGGCGTACGAATCGTTGACAATTTTTGGCGATTTTCAAGTGCTGAGTCAATGGATTGCTTTCGTCCGGAATCGAGACAGACGCGACGATTTCGACGGTAGAGCCTTCCGTTTAGGTTACACAGTTTTGGGCAAGCATAACCAAAATCGGTTTGATATTTTGTTTCGACCATCGCAGATTTTAGAAAGGTGGTCGCAACTTCAGGTGCCCGGCTACGAGTCTCCAATCCTTGTCCTCCCAGTCAGTTTTGCGAGCAACGCAATGTTGAGCCGAGCGGATGAAAGAGGCGTTGATGATGTTTGGGTGTATGGCACCGAAGATCGTAGGGATTGGCGAAACCTCGAGAAGAAAGGCGTCCGCGGATTTATACTCGATGATCCGGTGGCCTACTCGAAGTAGGTACTGTCGTCCCCTGAACGATGCCCATTGGCGACACTCGGCATGCTCAACGTTCTTGAGCAAAGCAACACCTAGACAATCGCGCCTTAAGCATTGTCCTTACCCCCCTGCATGGTTTAGAAGCCCTGAATTTTGATTAATTCGGCTAGATTTTGTTTTGCTATCTCCGTATCCGGTTTCCACGATTAGGCCGGTTGTTTCAAGCAGTCAGTGATAATTGCACCGACGAAGGCTGGGGAAAGAAAGGTTTCGCAGGGATTTATTGTGTTTAATTCCCAACAACCGCTCCGAGGCAGAAAATCGTGGTTTATTTTTGAATCGAATTCGAGAAACCAGTTTGAAGAGCTTCTGAATTCATAATGCCATCTGATTAAAAAATCGATGGCACCAGAAATTTATCATTTTGCTACCAACGAAGACGTGTTTTTGATTTGTGAGTGAATCGGCGAAACTCCGACGGATCTCTGTGAAACTCCAACTCAAGCAACGCCGATTTGGGCGCGTACAAAACAATTACTCAAAGCGATTGTTTTGATACGCGTCCAACTAGGCGTCTAGATATATTTCTTCCGTATATTTAGGAGTCCCAAATTTGAAGTTGGGTCACCGCACTGCTAACACCGCAGCAATTCTGGTTTGCGAGAAAAGGTTCACCCGCCGGAAGCAGCGGCTCTCTGCAGGGTTCTGGCGTCCTTTTCGACGCAATCGGTGGTTGGTTTAGAGCAGATTCCGCAAGTGGTTTCACCGTCCTCGTTGGTTTGATTAGCTAGTCCGCCGCAAGAGCCAGTAATTGGCTTTTTGGCAAAAATTGCTCCAACGGACATCGAGATGATTACCAGCCCAAAAATAATGGCTGCCCCGATAAATACTGGCAGGATCTGTTGGACGATCGTGGGAGCATCGCTCGGCGTAGGGTTCGTCAGCAGCGGAAATGATTTTGAAGTGTATTCCGTCAACTGGTCGCCAAAGTCTGACTCCCGTTCGACCAGTAGGCAATCGGCCCCTAGTTCCTGACACAAGTTCAGTCCCTTGGCTCTGCCCATGACCATGATCGCCGTCGCCAATGCGTCTGCGGTCATGCAGTCCTTGAATATAATACACGCTGAAGCAAGGGTATGTTTCACCGGTCGGCAGGTCTGCGGGTCGATTGTGTGGGAATACCGCTGCCCACCGACTTCATGGAAATTCCTGTAGTCACCTGAGGTTGCCATGGCCTGGTTGGAGATCTCGGCGATATTAGACAAACTCACTCCAGCATCCGCTGGGCGTTCCACACCGATCCTCCACTTACCTCCAGAGAAGCGTTGGCCACGCGTAAAGACCTCGCCTCCAACTTCAACGAGGAAGTTCCGACAACCGAGTTTGTCGAGTGCTGAAGCTACCTGGTCGACTGCATAGCCTTTGGCGATCGCAGAAAGGTCAATTTTCGCATCGCTAATGCTTTTTCGAATTGCTGGAGGGTCAAGTTGAACCTCAAGATTTTGATAGCCGATCGAGTCTTTAATGGCGTCTGTCTGTGCGACGGTCGGGATTTCAAAATTTGAATTCTTGGGTCCAAAATTCCATAAATCAACTGCGGGTCCGACTGTAATGTCGAACGCTCCGTCAGTAATCTTGCTAATTTCGATCGCTCTCGCAACAACCGCGGCGGTTTTGGGATCGACTGCCTGAAACTCTGTTGATGAACTGCGATTGAAACGACTAACGTCCGAGTCAGGCTGATAGGTCGACATCAATTGATTGATATTCTCGAGAACCTCGGAAACACGTTCCTGAAGGTCGGTTGGCGAGACCGATTCGGGGTGGTCTGCGATGGAGACTTTATACGCAATCGGCCCCATCGTTTTGCCAAAAATATCAAACGGCACGGTTACGTCGCTCTCCTGCGAGAACGTAAGGCCAGCAACAAGAGAAACCAAACAAATTAGAATTAGGCAAAGGCCGTGTCGTGATTGCAAGTAGAGATTCCGTGGTTTCATAATCGATTTCTCATCGGTAACCCAGAGCGTCGTTGCCAATGGACTGGTTTGCCACTGCATGTACAGGCGACAAACCATTCCATCAATCGTCTTTACTTGTCGGCTTGCTTGGCTGCTTCGATTGCTTTTGTATCGAGGCGGGCACCGTTAAATAATCCCTGCTTGATAATCTGATCGATGGTCATGGTTTGCTGAGCAACCTTCACGAATGCTTTCTCAAAATCCTTGCCAGCCAATTTTTCAAAATCGTAAACAGCGCCTTTATCTTTGCCGACCGATTCAGGGTCCTTTGCCTTGGCCGCTTCGTCAATCGCGGTTGCCTCAGCAAATTTCTTGGATAGGCCGAGGCCTTTCATTTCCAGATAAATTCGTTCAGCGAAAGGAGTTCGGATTTTGCGATCGTCGCTGTCGGGGTGACAGGTTTTGCAGGAAAACGACTTCAACATGTACTTTTCTTTGAGCACATCCTGAAAGATGTCATGGGCATTAACAGTCTGGCTACCACCGACAAACAAAACAAATAAAACTGTAGTGACGGACAATTTTACGAACATGAATAGTATCCTCAGGTTGGGCAGGTTTGAGCCAATGAATAAAGCACGCCAAATTGCGCACCCTTATTGTAACATCTCGGCACGAGAAGCAAATTCAGTTGAGCACTAGCTGGAAAATGCAGTCATTTGCTGGGCAGATACCGTTTAGACGAACCGTCCAACCGTTAATCATCAAAAACCCACGTTCAAACTGCTTCGCAGAGGCAGTGTTAGCCACCAAAGTCGTCGAAGGAGATATTTTCAGGTTCGACACCGAAATCATCACACATCTTCATGACGCAGTTGTTCATCATTGGTGGGCCACAGAAGTAAAATTCGATATCTTCCGGAGCCGCATGATCCTTGAGATAATTGTCGATCACGACTTGGTGAATGAATCCGGTGTAGCCTGTCCAATTATCTTCAGGCAGCGGTTCCGAGAGCGCTAGATTGAACTGGAAGTTAGGGAACTCTTCTTCGAGTGCCCGGAATTCATCGATGTAGAACAGCTCGCGTAAACTTCGACCGCCGTACCAGTAAGATACCTTACGGCCGGTTTTGAGGTTTTTGAACAGCTCGAAAATATGACTTCGCAAGGGCGCCATTCCAGCACCACCACCAACGTAGAGCATCTCTGCTTCAGTTTCTTTGATGAAGAATTCACCGTAAGGACCTGAGATGGTGACTTTATCGCCTGGTTTCAGGTTGAAGATAAAGGATGACATTTTCCCTGGCGGTACGTTGTCCATTCTCGGCGGTGGAGAAGCAACGCGAACGTTGAGCATGATGATGCCCTTTTCCCCGGGATAGTTCGCCATCGAGTACGCGCGGATAACTTCCTCTTCTACGACTGATTTGTATCGCCAAACGTCGTACTTGTCCCAATCCGAGTGGTACTCATCTTCGATGTCGAAATCTTTGTATTCCACAACATGAGGTGGTGCTTCAATTTGAATGTAGCCACCCGCCTTAAAATCAACATCCTCGCCTTCAGGCAGTTCAAGGACCAATTCCTTAATAAACGTTGCTACGTTGTGGTTTGAGCGTACGGTGCATTCCCACTTCTTCGTATCAAACGCTTCGTCGGGAACTTCAACGACCATGTCTTGCTTGACGGCAACTTGGCATGAGAGACGACATCCTTCGCGTGCCTCACGCTTGCTAATGTGCCCAGTCTCTGTAGGTAGGATATCTCCGCCACCGGAAAGAACCTTCACTTCGCACTGAGCACAAGTTCCTCCGCCTCCACAAGCGGAAGAAACAAAAATCCCTTCCTCTGCGAGGGCGCTCATCAGTTTCCCTCCGGCGGGAACGCTGATCTCTTTCTGATCGTTGACGAGAATCTTAATGTTGCCACTCGAAACGAGAAAGCTCTTCGCCAGTAAAATCAATCCTACCAACGCAAGAACGACAAGTGTAAAGGTGGCAACGCCAAATATAATTTCCATAGCAACAGTTCAAATTCTTAAGATGAAAAGTAATCAGAGGTTCAGACCGGGCGATCCGAGTTCAAGGTGCCCGACTAAATTCCAAGGAACGCCTGAAATCCCAAAGCCATAAGACCGACGATAATAAACGTAATTCCTAACCCGCGAAGGCCGTGCGGAATGTCACTGTATTTCAATTTCTCTCGAATGCCGGCGAGGCCGATAATTGCTAACGCCCATCCAAAACCGCCACCAACCCCGAAAACAACGCTTTCGACGAAAGCATAATCTCGTTGTTGCATAAACAATGTTCCGCCAAGAATTGCACAGTTAACGGTGATCAGCGGAAGGAAGATCCCGAGAGTGTTGTAGAGCGACGGAAAAAACTTATCGAGAGTCATTTCAAGGATCTGAACCATCGCTGCGATCACGCCGATGAAACAAATCAGACTCAAAAACTCCAAATTGTACTTGGGAAGAAAGAGCGAACCTTCTTTGAGGAAAAGATTCAAAATTAGTTGATTGACGGGCACAGTAATGGCCTGGACGACGATTACGGCAATTCCTAAGCCAATTGCGGTTTTGACATTCTTGGAAACTGCGAGAAACGTGCACATTCCCAGGAAGTAGGCCAGTGCAAGGTTGTCGACGAAAGCCGAACGCAAAAATAATTCAATAAGATCAGTCATGGTTATGCTTCCTCCACCTGTTCTGGCTTCCAGGTTCTAAGCACCCAGATGAATATACCGATAATGAAAAATGCACTCGGTGAGAGTAGCATCAAACCATTGGGTTCGTACCAACCGCCGGCGGATTGCTTGGTGAAAACTGTGAATCCAAACAGCGTTCCACTTCCAAACAACTCTCGAAAGAACCCGACGACCATCAGGATAATGCTGTATCCGAGTCCGTTTCCAAGTCCGTCGAAGAAACTGTCAGAGACCGAATTCTTCATTGCGAAACCTTCGGCACGGCCCATCACGATGCAGTTCGTAATAATGAGACCAACGAAGACGGACAGTTCTTTGCTCAGTTGAAACGCATAGGCTTTAAGAACCTGATCCACCAAAATCACAAACGACGCAATAATCGTCATTTGAACAATGATTCGAATACTGCTAGGAATTCTATCTTTGATCAACGCGACTGCTGCACTCGAACAGGCTGTCACTGCGATAACCGCAAATGACATTGTGAGTGAAGTCGAGAGTTTTGTGGTGACCGCGAGAGCTGAGCAAATTCCCAGAATTTGCAGAGCAATCGGGTTGTTGTTGAAGATCGGGTCAAGCACCAGATCCTTGGCAGACGTTTTACTTGACATTGTTACCTCCGGCAGCAGCGTTGGTATTGCTGCTATCTTCATTTTTCATTTTTTCAATGTACGGGCCAAAACCTTTGGAACCCATCCAGAAATCGATCATGTTGGTGACGCCGTTGGAGGTGATTGTGGCACCTGAGAGTGCGTCTACGCCGTAATCATTGCCAGCTTTGTTGCCTTTGATCACAGCCAGTTTGACTTCGCCGTCGTCGTAGATTTTCTTGTCTTTCCAGAGAGCTTTCCAGTCAGGGTTTTGAACTTCTCCACCAAGACCGGGTGTTTCTGCCTGTTGGTAGAACGTGAGTCCCACGACCGTTTGGAAATCTGGTTTGACGGCAAGATAGCCCTGCATGAGGGACCACAGGCCGTTTCCTCGGACGGGAAAGACGTACAACTCAGGCTTGCCCTCGAGCGACTTCATGATGAAGACTTCCGAGTATTTTTCGCGGCTCTTAATCCCGCAGACGTCAGCTTTCTTGTCAAGCTTTTCGCTAAGCCCTTTTTCGGGATTCACCTTGGAAGCCCATAGCTGGTCGTACTCCTCACCAAGATTTACTTCCTTATCTTTGGCTTTGTTCATGGCATCCTGACACTCGACCCGAGCGTCATCGCCTGTGTCGAGATCGATGATTTCGACATCGAACCGACTCTCAAAGACCTTCTTGATGCCACCGTCTTCTTTAATTTCTTCAGGGGTGAAACCACTGACCTGAAGAATGTTGTTTCGGCGATCACGTTGAGCGTTCTCAAGTTGTAACGGGCGGAGCGTCACAGACGCCGCTGAAACAATGAGAGCACAAGTCAGACACAAAGTTGTCGCAACGAGAAAGGTATTCGGTAATGAGTCCTTGTTAAGCGGCATAACGGGCTGCCCTCCTCTTGATGTTTGCTTGGACAACGCACCAGTCGATGAATGGTGCAAAGACGTTGGCGAATAAAATTGCCAGCATGATTCCCTCGGGGAAGGCAGGGTTGATCGACCTGACTAGGACGGTCATGAAGCCAATCAGAGCTCCGTAAACCCACTTGCCCTGGCGTGTCATTGATGCCGAAACCGGATCGGTCGACATGAAGACGGTGCCGAAGGCGAAACCGCCAATAACCATGTGCCACCACGGCAAGATATTAGAAACTTCGCCCCACGATTCTGTGGTGGGAAGTAGGTAAAGTAAAAATGAGAATGCACTCATTCCGAGTACCACGCCCGACATGATTCGCCATGAGCCAATCTTTGTAAATATCAGGAAGGCCGCTCCAATGAGACAGGCCAGTGTTGACGTTTCACCCATCGAGCCATGAATGTTGCCGATGAAGAAGTCAAACCAAGTAGAGTTCATGTTGGCAACGGTGGTTCCGATCGCAGCGGCACCAGGCAGTGCGACTTCGCCAAGAACAGTTGCCCCGGAATAACCATCAACGGCAGTCCAGACTGAGTCGCCACTAATCTTTAGCGGATACGCGAAGTACAAAAACGCCCGTCCCGTTAGTGCAGGGTTTAAAAAGTTTCGACCAGTTCCGCCGAAAATTTCTTTACCCACGATCACACCAAAAGCAATGCCGACAGCAACTTGCCAGAGTGGAATTGTTGGAGGTAGTGTGAGCGGGAAAAGCATTCCTGTAACCAGGAATCCTTCGTTAATCTCATGTTTTCTGATGATGCTAAAGATCACTTCACAGTTACCGCCAACCGCCATGCAGACGATGTAGACAGGTAAAAAATACAAAGCGCCATGGAGGGTACAACCCACCAGGCTGCCGAAGCTTAAGAACGACCCAGGTGAACTGCACATAAAGTTCGAATCTAGGATTCCGAACCACTGGAGAACGTCGAAACGCCAGTTTCCGCTCCAGATTGCATCGAACAATGTCGCACTGGTTGGAACTGCCTGACCTTCAGAGATTAGAAGTTGAGCCTGATAGCCGGTGTTGTACATCGCCATGAAAATGCAGGGAATCAAAGCAACGATGACCATTGTCATCATCCGCTTCAAATCGATGGCGTCCCGAACCTGAGTTTGTCCGTGTGTAACTTCCCCTGGAGTGTAGAGGAAAGTGTCGTTTGCCTCATAAAGAGGGTAAAGCTTTTCCAGCTTCCCGCCTTTGTGAAACAGTGGCTCGACCTTGTCTAGTAATTTTCTCAACATCGTGCGTCTATCCCTCTTTCTCGATAAGGGTCAGGTTCTCACGCAAAACAGAACCATATTCATACTTGCCAGGGCAAACGAAGGTGCAAAGTGCTAAGTCCTCTTCGTCCAACTCTAAACATCCCAACTGTTGTGATTCTTCTGTGTCTCCGCTCAGCAAAGCTCGGAGCAACTGGGTGGGTAAAATATCCAACGGCATCACGCGTTCGTAGGCACCTACCGGTACCATCGCGCGTTTGCTGCCGCCAGTACTCGTGGTAAACGGAAACAGCTTGCCTTTCAGCCAGGAACCACCGTAAATATTGGTAACCGAAAACTTGTCAAAACCAGGTTTTTGCCAGCCCAGGAACTCTCGGTGGTTACCCTCTTCGAGGATTGAAATCTGGTTATGGAACCGACCCAAATAGTTTTTCGTTGGCTCCGATGCCCGACCCGATAAGACCGAACCGGAAACAACGCGAGAGTTGTCAAGTTCAGGCGTTGAGGCCGAGATGCAATCGTCAAGACACGCACCGAGTCTAACTTTGTACAAACCCGGTGTGGAAGTTCGCGGCCCACCAATGGCAACAACTCTCTCAGTCATCAATTGGCCGGTTTTGAACAGGTGACCAATTGCGATCACGTCTTGATAACCGATTTGCCAAACAGTTTTGTTTTCGCTAACTGGATCCACTAAATGAATGTGGGTACCAGCCAATCCCGCAGGGTGAGGGCCATTGAATTGTTTAAACTCAACGTCCGGTATTTCACTGCCGGGAACCCGCGAATCGTCTCGGGTGCAAACGTAGGTTTTTCCGAGGGTGAGTTGGTTAATGACCGTTAAACCACTCACGAACAATTCGGCGTTGTCAGCGATGACCAATTCGGGTTCAGCCGAAAGTGGATTCGTGTCA
The DNA here is from genome assembly GCA_024225195.1 of Planctomycetaceae bacterium. GTDB lineage: Bacteria > Planctomycetota > Planctomycetia > Pirellulales > Pirellulaceae > Mariniblastus. Next base: position 13,081 of record JAAEMV010000633.1, read on the forward strand.
GTCGCTGTCACAAAAATCGAATGAGCTTCACTGCCCAAGGCAGGAGTCCGACTGAACGGGCGTGTCCGGAACGACTGCCACATCCCAGAGTCGACTAATTGCTTCTCGATTGTTTCCTTGGGAATGGATTGAAGATCTTGAAAGCTTTCAAAAATCTCCTGATCGTCGCCGTCGAGGTCGATTTCGATCGATTCGAATTTCCTTTTCGCACCACGATTGATCGCCTTGACGGTACCACACCCGGGGGATGTAAAGATAACCCCTGGGGTTTTCTTGTCGGCGAAAACTGGCTGCCCAAGTTTCACTCGATCTCCAACAGACACCAGCATCGTTGGTCTCATCCCGACATAGTCGTCAGCAATGATTCCAACCGATTTAACGTCCGCACTACCACCAATGTCTTGGACTGGTTTCCCTTCAATTGGAAGATCCAATCCGTTTTTGATTTGATAAACCATTATTTTGCTTTGCACGCGTGAAGTCACTGCAGGTTATTTAAA
>JAAEMV010000634.1 GCA_024225195.1 Planctomycetaceae bacterium
CTCATCACAACCATTCAAAAGATAATCACGGTCACCACGAATAACAGCATCTGCAACAATCATCTCCGAATAAAGCAATGCATGTTTGGACAACACGCGGTGAAAAAACCGGCAATGACGATCAGTCCAGTCCATCATCGGCGCAACGGAAAATATTTTTTCTTTATTTTTCAATGTTTTATGATACATTACAACAGCCTAAACCGAGAACAAAAGTGTACGGAAATGGATAAACTTGTACGGGTTTGTACTGCATTTGATCTCTGAGTGTACGGAATATGTACGGATTATAGAAAGTGTACGGGTCATGGGAACCATAGTTAAAACAAAAGAAGGAAGCTGGCGAGCCTTAGTGCGCCGAAAGGGCAAATACGCATCCCAAACTTTCAAACTCAAAACTCTTGCAAATGAATGGGTCGTTGAAACTGAACGCCTGATAGACATTGGTGCAGAACCTTATAAAGGCAAAATACAAAGAAGGAAGTCAATTGGGGATCTAATCGATCTTCATATCTCGGATTTGTTAGAAGTGGGCAAACCAATCAGGCGTTCTAAGCGCGCTGTCCTGGAGAGTCTTAAGAAAGACCTCGGCGCTATCCGTGTTTCTAATCTTGACCGTGCTCAAATCATCAAATATGGAAAGAAACGCGCGAAACAGGGCGCTGGACCTGTTACTCTTTCCGTTGATTTGTCGTATCTTCGTACTATCCTCACCCATGCCGCTGCGGTACACGGTATATCAGTTGACACCGAATGTGTAAGATTAGCGAGAACCGCCCTCTCCCATCTTGGCTTAATTGGTAGATCGAACGAACGCGATCGAAGACCAACAGAAGATGAAATTTCTGCATTGCTTTCGTACTTTGCAGAGCGACCTACAATCATTCCAATTAGCCGGATTATGAAGTTCGCCATAGCGACGGCAATGCGCCAGGAGGAAATTTGTAAAATTGAATGGTCGGACGTGGATTTCAAAAAACGAATTGTTATAGTTCGAGACAGAAAAGACCCGCGCCATAAAGAAGGAAATCACCAAAAAGTGCCTTTACTCAACCTCACTGGCTTTGATGCATGGCAACTCCTCCTTGAACAGAAAATACTGACTGGCGGCCATGGGCGGTGCTTTCCTTACAACCACAAATCAGTTGGCACTGCATTCAGGCGTGGGCGCAATGCCATTGGTGCCGATGATCTAAGATTCCATGATTTACGTCACGAGGCAACGAGCCGTCTATTTGAAGCTGGGTTGCCCATTGAGCGAGTCGCTCTCGTAACAGGGCATAAAGATTGGAAGATGCTTCGACGGTACACAAATTTGAAGCCAGAAGACCTTCATCAATTACAAACAAAACCTCAATTAGATGAAGATGCTCACATAAAATTGCTGGCTCAAATCTAAAATTACGATCACTCCGAAGGCAGAGGTCACAGATTCGAATTCTGTCGGGTGCACCATAATTCCTCATAATTTCAAAGACTTGAAGCTGATGCAAGAAATTCGCTGTTCTCCAAACCTGTACGCGGAAGCAATAAGGAAGCAGAAAAAATCCAAACCCGTGAACTTTCCGCCATCCAAAAATAGGTGAATTAGCGGAAATCTGAGTCGGCTATGGCCATTGATAAATGCGACTTCTGGAGCAAAGTCGAATTATTCAACCGGAAGAGGTTCCAAAAACACGCTCTATATTTGATGATATCGATGAAGGCTGAATGGGTTCAGTGTAGGCAGGACCACACAAATTTGGTTCTTTCACTCAATATTTCCTGAATTCTTGTGCGAGCAAGAAATATCTAATGCAAACAATACACAATCTGGCATAGTACTCGTATGGCTCGCTTTATTCACACATCCGATCTTCATCTTGGAAAACGTTTTGGTCAGTTCCCACAGGATTTGCGCGGCAGACTGACTGAGGCCAGACATCAGTCCATCACCACTCTTGCAAACCTTGCCCACACCCACGGAACGGATTTTATCCTCGTAGCCGGCGATGTTTTCGATACAGGAACGCCATCA
>JAAEMV010000635.1 GCA_024225195.1 Planctomycetaceae bacterium
AGGTGATTTCAGTCGTCTTGAAGAGCAGATTTCCCTCGTCATCGACCGCGGTCACATTGTGTAGCTCGATCGGTTGTATCCAGCCAAAGGCTGCCTGTTCGACCGAGATCTTGCCTTGGAAGTCTTTTAAAGCAAAATCAATTGCTGTTTGCTGCAAACCAATCCCGCCGAGGAGATTCGGGCAGATTAAAACGCTGGCAATGAAGGACAGGAAAAGCCATTTCCATCTCCGTTTGCGCGGAGGTTGGCTTTCCTGCGTGGTTTCAAATACATCTTCAATTTGATCAGTTTGAGACATTGGGCTTCCTTGCCGTCATGTGCGCTCGCTCATTGCGTGGTCGTAAATGCAGGGAGAGACTTGGTTTACAAGTGAACAAAATTCTAAGCTGCGCCCGCGATATCTCAAAGATGAATCTCGCAGCAGAGAATTGGCAACTGTCTCAAGAGGCCAATCGACGGGTTTAAGGTGAGTGAGATTGGATGTTCCGAGAGCTAGGTTGGGAAATGCTAGCGTTACTACGTTTGATTTGAACTAGCTTGCAATCAAATCGTGAATGACGTTTCCGTGGACGTCTGTCAAGCGAAAGTCCCGTCCTGCGTATCGGTAGGTAAGTTGTTTGTGGTTGAAGCCAAGAAGTTGGAGCATTGTGGCATGGAGGTCGTGGACATGAACCGGGTTTTCGGTTGCTTTAAATCCAAACTCGTCGGTGGCACCGTAAGTTTGTCCACCTTTGACACCTCCGCCTGCCATCCAGACCGTGAACCCATGGTGATTGTGATCGCGGCCGTTGACTTTGCCAGCATTGGATCCCGGCGTGGGCATTTCAACGACGGGTGTGCGGCCGAATTCTCCTCCCCAGATAACGAGTGTTTCATCTAGTAACCCCCGTTGTTTTAGATCACCTAACAGGGCTCCAATTCCCTGGTCACATTCTCCGGCGAGTCGCCGATGATTGACCTCAAGATCATCGTGATTATCCCAAGGCTGTCCATCTCCATGCCAGACTTGGACGTAGCGCACTCCGCGTTCAACCAATCTTCGAGCAATGAGGAGTTGTCGGGCATTGACCCCTTTTCCATAGGCATCGAGGACATGTTGTGGTTCTCGAGAAACATCGAAAACGTCTGTCGCTTCCATTTGCATTCGAAAGGCCAGTTCGTACGATTGAATCCTCGCTTCGAGTGCGGGGTCGGTTCCAGTCTGTTCGCGGTGAATCTGATTCAAGCGATTTAGAGTGTTAAGCTGTTGACGTTGTTGGTCTCGAGTTAATTTTGCGTTGGTAACATGTTCGATAAGCTTTTCGATCGACTTATGTTTTGTATCGACGTGAGTTCCCTGGAATACGCCCGGCAGAAATGCCGACTGCCAGTTTTGTGTATCTTTAACTGGGTAGCCACCGGGGCAAAGAGCAATGTAGCCAGGTAGGTTTTGATTTTCAGTTCCCAGTCCGTAGGTAATCCAAGAACCGACACTGGGTCGAACCAGTCGCGACTCGCCGCAATTCATCAATAAGAGAGACGGTTCGTGATTTGGGACATCGGCGTGCATTGAATTAATAACAGCGATATCGTCAATGTGTTGCGCGGTATGGCGAAACAGTTCGCTGACATGGATTCCCGATTCTCCGTACTGTTTAAACTTAAATGGCGAGGCGAGCGCGACGCCAGTTTTTCGCTCGGTCTTTAATGTGAATGGAAGTTTCTGGCCATCTCGTTTTTGCAATTCAGGTTTGTAATCAAACGTATCGACATGAGATGGGCCACCGTTCATAAAGAGATGGATGACGCGTTTGGCTTTTCCGGGGAAGTGTGGCGGTTTTGAGAGCAGTGGATTTAGGGCTTCGTCAGGATTCGCTGTTGAGGCATGCAGCATGCGGTCATCGCGCAGGAGTCCAGCAAGTCCAAAGGTGGCCAGGCCCGTGCCACATCGCTTCAATAGGCTGCGCCGGTTGAGCGAGTAGTCGTTCGTGTTCTCACGTTGCATTAGAGTTTTTTCCTGTTTTGCCGGCTCATTTTCTTACCTCAATCGATGAATTCAAACTCGTTGGTGCAAAGTAATACTTGTACGTATCTCGCCAACGGCGCGAGATTGTCGGGCTTGTGAGAAAGTTCCGCGGATTTGATGTATTGAGAGCCGATCTCAATTTCCAGCGGAGTCGGTTCGCGTTGAAACAGGGTGCGATAGAGTTGTTTGATTTGATCGATTTGCCGTTCGTTGTTGCTGACTAGTTCTTTCATTATGTGATTTGCTTGTGCGGCAACAAAGGGCGAGTTGATCATAAATAATGATTGCTGTGGAACCGTAGTACGGGTTCGTTTTGCAGCGCTTTGATCGGGATTCGGTAAGTCAAAAACACGATAGATTCCAGGTAAGTTTTGGCGATCAATTTCCCCGTAGATCGTCTTTCTTCGACTTTGATTGGCTTCAAATAATTTTTCAGGTTTCCCGTGCATTCGAGCGTCAAGCTGTTTGGATACAGCAAGCATTGAGTCGCGAAGTGATTCAAATTCTAAACGTCGGCGATTCATTTTCCAGAGAAGTCTGTTTTCCGGATCGACTTCATCGCATAGAGCGCGGTTCTGGCTGGCCTGACAGTAAGTGTCTGAAGTCATGATGGTCTTGTGGAGTTGTTTAATGGACCAGTTGTTTTTCATGAACTCTGAAGCGAGGTAATCGAGTAGTTCGTTTTGAACGGGGGGCGGACAGCGAATTCCAAAATCACTGGGTGTGCTTACCAAGGGTTTGGAGAAGTGGTGCATCCACACGCGATTTACAAAGACGCGAGCCGTTAACGGATTGTTGGGACTTGCGATTTTGTTAGCCAATTCCAGTCGGCCACTTTTGTTTTTGAATGGTTCTCTTTTGATTTCTCCATTTTCCAGTGGGCTCAAAACAGCGACAAACTGGCGAGGGGCGATGTCACCTTGCCGATGTAGATTGCCGCGAATCATCACGCGTGTTGGTTTGATCTTGCTTTTGTCTTGAATCACCATGGCCCGAGCAAGTCCCTCGGGAGGACGGTTGTTAAGTTTTACAAGCTCTTTATCAAGATTTTGGATCTCGGTTTTCGCGTTAGGGTCGAGATAATTGGCAAGCTCCGTAAGCGGAAAATTTGCGGGTGAATTTTTAGCAAAAACTAATTTGGCGAGTCCGTCGTTAGGAAGCGGGAATTTTCCTTTTTGAGGTGGTGGCGAGCCGGCCTCAATCCATGCTGAAACGGTCTCTGAAAATAGTTGGCCAATTACATTGGCAAGTTCTATTTTTGTCTTCGGAGGTTCGGCAAGCAGGCGGTTGAGATATTTCTTTCCCGGTGACTGCCGATCGGGTGACTTGGCCCACTCTTTTATTTGGCGTTCGGCCTTCAGTGCGAATTGGTCATCGGGGATTGCCAGCAAGGCAAGCGTTGGTTTAACCACGGTTGGTTCATTGCGATTTTTTGAAAAAAAGCTTCGCCACTGTTTGACAATGTTCGATTGAACTTCAGATTTTGTTAGCTTGGCGAATGGCTGAGATGCTATTAATTCAGCTTGTCCCGGGGCAATGACATGGGCAATGTAGTCGGAGAAACTGCTGCGAATATGGTTCAAGCGTAACTGGTAATGTTTGTTTCGAAGGGCTTGGATTTGTTCCCTTCGATTTTTGAGAGAATTGAAGTAGTCTTGGAATTGTGTTCGCTGCCTGGGTGTTCCGAGTAATGGCAGCTCTTTTGGAACTTCGTTATTGTTGAAGATGCCGTAAATCGAATAGTAATCCTCGGTCGGAATGGCGTCGTATTTGTGGTCGTGACAGCGAGCGCAACTCACGGTTAACCCCATTAGCCCACGTGTTACAACATCGACCTGATCGTCGATAGTGTCTTGCCGTGCAAGATATTTCCGGCCAACCGAAATAAATCCAAGTGCCGCCAACGACTTTTTGTCTTCGGGGATGTCCAAGTAGTCTGCTGCTAACTGTTCGCGAATGAATTTGTCGTAAGGAAGGTCATTGTTGAATGCGTCAATTACGTAGTCACGATAAGTGAAAGCGAATGGATATCGGTTGTCTTTGTTGTTGAGTGTGTATCCGCTGGTGTCAGCATAGCGTGCAATGTCTAACCAGTGCCGCGCCCAGCGTTCGCCATAAGCTGGTGATGTGAGCAATCGGTTGATTAATTTTTCGTAGGCGTCGGGTGACGTGTCCTTGGTGAATTGCTCAACCTGTTCAAAGGTAGGAGGTAGGCCTGTTAGATCAAAGGTCGCTCGCCGGATCAGCGTGCGTTGATCCGCCCGCGGCGACATGCTGAGGTTTCTCGTTTCGAGTTTGGCAAGAACCAAGCGGTCGAGCGCCGTGCCTGTTGGTTGTTTGACTTCAGGAATGGAAGGCGAGGTCACCGGTTGAAATGCCCAGTGATGGGCTTGGTGGTTATGAATTTTTTCCGTGGGAGTCAGCTTTTTTAACTCCGGCAGCCTGGCTGGCCACGGAAGACCCATTGAAACCCATTGACTGAGAGCTGCAATCTCTTCGTCAGCCAATTTTTTGTTAGGTGGCATGTCGTAATCGCCAGAGTGGCTGACCGATTGGATGAGCATGCTGCCTTTGGGTGTTCCAGCGATGGCGGCAGGACCGCTGTCTCCGCCTAAGAGGATGGCAGATCTCGTATCGAGCCGCAGTCCATTTTCTGATTTAGCTGGGCCGTGGCATTCGATGCAGTGCTGAACCAAGAGCGGACGTATTTTGTTTTCGAAAAAATCGAGTTGCCGGCTAGAGAATATTTTGTCATCAGCACGCGCATCGGCAGAGCCACATGCCAAAATGATGGTGGCAATCTTAAACAGTAATGATCGAGTGAAGCAGCGAGGCATAATCGCGAAATCGTTCCGTCTGTGAAAGCTGAACAGCGACGGCTAATTTCATCAGACGTCTTGCGATTGATTATAGCATTTTGCTTCAGTGAACATGGGAGAAATTTCGAAGCGGATCTTTTGTGAAGGCTCTTACAACACTCCGTTTTTATTGGGGTTCCAAGTCTAGAGCGGTGCCTCAGTGCGTCAAGCTTTTGCCCATCGTTTAACGATTTCAATGCCAACTTCCCCTGCGGCAATCATCTCGTCAAGGCACGCCCACTCTAACGGCGAATGAATGTTATGTTGGCCGGAGGAGAGATTCGGGGTCGGTAAACCGAGTTCCGTTAATCGAGACCCGTCGGTTCCTCCGCGAACGATCGTGCGTTCAAAACTTCGTCCTAATGCTTGGTGAGCTTCGACGGCAAAATCGACCGCTCGTGGCTCATTGACCAAACCGTCAGCCATGTTGCGATACTGCTGAACGATTTCCATGTTCACCTGAATGCCGGGGCATTTTGATTCCGCCAGCGTCGCGGCCTGCTCGAGGACTGTCGCGTGGTCCTTTAGTTTTGAAGTATCAAAATCGCGAATTAACACTTTGAGAGTCGATTCTGCGACTCCGCCGTCCAAGACGTAGGGGTGAAGAAACCCGTCTCTTCCATCAGTGCACTCTGGTGAAAGTTCGGATGGAAGCGCGGCCAGGAAGTGACCAACGGCGCGGTTTGCGTTGATCATTTTATCTTTCCCATAGGCGGGGTGAGTATTTACGCCAGTGAATGTGATGACAGCCATGTCAGCCGAAAAGGTCTCTTCATCGATATCCCCCTGCCCTCCCCCGTCAAAGTTGTAACAGACGGTGGCGTTGACTTTTTCGAGATCCACATGGTCGACCCCGTGTCCAATTTCTTCATCACAGGTGAAGAAAATTCGAACGTCTCCCCGTTCAATTTCCGGGTGTTCAATGAGATAGTTGGCAAGCTCCATAATGATTGCCACGCCAGCTTTGTCATCGCCGCCGAGCAAAGTGGTGCCGTCAGTTGTGATGATTGTTTTGCCTTTTGCCCCAGCCAATTCAGGACAGCCTGCCGTCGAGATTATTTTCGTTGGGTCGCCACTTAAACATATATCCTGTCCATCAAAATTTTCGATGACGTTCGGCTTGACGTCTTTTCCGGTAGTTTCTGGAGAGGTGTCGACGTGGGAATTGAATGCTACGACCGGAGCGTCCGGGAGATTGCCTTTTACTGTGCCGTAAACGATGCCCCACTGATCCTGGACGGCGTCGGCTATGCCCATCGTTTTCATTTGCTCAACTAGCAATTTTCCAATTTCGATTTGCCCGGGACTGCTTGGGTAGTTTCCACTTTCTTCCACAGCGGTGGAATCGATTTGGACGTACTGCAGGAAACGATCAAGAAGTCTTTGTTGGTTCATGTTTTTGGCAGTCAAATGTTTTAATTCGAATTCGATGGAAGGAAATATAACCTCACCAATAAGCAGTACAAACCTACCACGTTAGCCAAATTTAGACGAGTTCGCTTCAACAAAAACTTACCCGGTAAGCTTAATTGTTCGCCTTAGTTTCCAAGCGATCCTTCGTGGGATAGGATGGGCTTTTCTAATCCTCCAAACGGGTAAGTGTTCTATGCCACCGCAAGCCGTAAGCTATTTCGTTTTTGACATCGAAAGTGTGGCCGATGGAAATCTGATTTCGAAAGTACGGTATCCCTCGGAAAACTATACACCCGAGAAAGCGATTGAAGTCTATTGTCGCGAACGCCTGGAACAGACTGGGTCTGAGTTCATTCCTTATACGTATCACCTGCCTATTTCGGTTGCCGTGATCAAAGTCGGAATGGATTTGAAAATAATAGATATTGTCACGCTCGATCCTCCTGAGTTTCGTCCGCACGTAATTACTAAGCACTTTTGGGAAGGTTGGCGGAAATATAAAATGCCGACCCTCGTTAGTTTTAACGGTCGTTCGTTTGATATTCCGCTGATGGAGTTATCGGCATTTAGATTTGGAATTGGGATTCCCGACTGGTTTAATCTCAACGCAAGAACCTATGAACAGAAACGAAATCGGTACAATCAGGCGGCTCACTTCGACCTTCAAGAAGTGGTCACGAATTATGGTGCATCCCGTTTGAACGGCGGGCTCAATTTGATGGCGAATTTGCTGGGCAAGCCCGGGAAGATGGGGATCGCCGGCCACATGGTTCAAGAACTTTATGACAAAGGCGAGCTTGGAAAGATTAACGATTATTGTCGTTGTGATGTCCTCGACACGTATTTTGTCTTGCTGAGAACCAAGGTTTTGTGCGGTGATATTTCTCTCGAAACCGAACAAGCTCTCGTCCGGGATGCAATGGAATGGCTCGAAGTCAACGCAGAAAAGCATCCAGTTTACGGTGAGTACTTAACGCAGTGCGAAACATGGGAAAACCCATGGCAGGAATCTTAGTCAAGATTTCCTACTGCGGTTTTTGAAGGTACTACTTGTTTGCAAGTGCTGCACGATTCGCTCGTTTACGATCTGATTCTTTAAGAAGCATTTTTCGTAGGCGAATGTTGCTTGGAGTAATTTCAACCCATTCGTCGTCCTCGACATATTCAAGTGCCGACTCAAGCGAAAACAGGCGAGCCGGTTTAAGCAAGATGTTTTCGTCACTACCAGCCGCACGAATGTTCGTCAGCTGTTTCGCACGGGTCGGATTGACGGGGAGGTCGTTTGACCGAGCGTTTTCTCCAACGATCATTCCTTCGTAAACATCGTCTCCTGGTGAAACGAACATGTCGGCGCGTTGTTGGAGTCCAAAGATTGCGAATCCGACTGCTTTTCCGGGAACCATCGAAATCATCACACCATTGGGCCGAGCGGCAATTTCGCCTTCGAGAACGCGGAATTCTAAGAACCGATGGTTGATAATTGCGGTGCCTTGAGTGGCGTTGAGCATTTTTGTACGCATTCCGATCAGGCCTCGCGAAGGAATGACAAAATTAGCAAGCGTGAACTCGCCACGGGCAGTCATTTCTTGCAGTTCGCCTCGACGATTTCCGACCATTTC
>JAAEMV010000636.1 GCA_024225195.1 Planctomycetaceae bacterium
ATTTTTCGGTCGGGCCGATTGAGGCCATTGAGTGCCGCGTAGAGCGTCGTCGTTTTTCCGGAACCGGTCGGGCCGGTAACCAAAATAATTCCGTTTGGCCGGCGAATCAGATTGTTAAATTTCTTGTACATCTCTTCGGAAAATCCGAGCTGGCGAACACCAATTCGAATATTGTCCTTATCGAGCAATCGCAACACAGCCGACTGACCCATGCTGGTTGGAATAATACTAACGCGAAGATCCAGCTCTTTCTCGCCGACGTTGACCTTAATTCGTCCATCCTGCGGGCGGCGTTTTTCGGCAATATCAATCGATGATAGGATTTTGATGCGGGAAATAATTGCACCCAGCTGGCGTTTTGGCAGGCGATCACGCTCATGGAGCACACCGTCAATTCGATAACGAATCCGGACGCGATCCTCAAACGGCTCAACATGAATATCAGAAGCCCTTAGCTGCACCGCCTCGGTAATCATCAGCTGGACCAGACGCACGATCGGGGCACTCGACTCCTCGTCTCCCTTTCCATCGCCGCCGCTGTCATCGTCAACTGTTTCGGTGAAGTCGATCGCCGTGTCAGTAAATTCTTGCAAAATCGAGTCAGCCGATTCACCCTCGACCTGACCATACATGCGGTTGATCGCCAGCGTAATACTCGATCGTGTCGCCAACGCGACGGTCACGTCTCGATTGAGAATAAACCTCAGTTTCTCAATCGTATCAACGTCACCCGGCTCGCTCATCAAAACCTTCAGTCCACCGTCGACTTCGCTCATCGGCAAAACGATATTCTCACGGGCGACCGCTTCTGGCATCAATTCGATCACCATCTCCGGAATCTCGACCTCACTAAGGTCGACATACTCCATGCGGTTATGCTCAGCCAGAGCACGCATTACTTCTTCCTCGGTAGAGTAACCGAGTTGAACCAACGTTTGCGCAATTGCCCGGTCGGTCTGTTTTGCCAGATTCTCGGCATCGACGACTTGGTCTTGGGTGATCGAGCCAGAATCTAGGAGGAGTTTCACAAACCCCTGAATTTTGTTTGTTGCCATATCTCGCTGAGCTTTCGATTCGCAGCCTGTTCCAGTTTTACGTGAAGCAACCGCGACGCCTTATTTCATATCTAAAATCAACTGTATATTGATCCATTTTCGTCATCCTTGTCAATCAAATCCCCATCCGATTGAGTTCTCGGATTGATCAAATCTTTTGATACAGTCCCCTAAAACCCCGATCGGCCTGTGGGAATTTAGACCGCATGGATCAATTATAACGGTCTCACGAACGGTTAGCTTCACTTAATCAAGGAATAAGCTCAATCAAATACGGTTTCTTCGCCCCAAAAACGCTCTGAAACGGCTTTTCTTATTAATTCGCCAAATTACGAAAATTAACTCAGCGAACAGAAGCTTATTTTTTTTCATCAACAACGCCCAGCGGCACACGAAGCAGGTCCGACTTCGCCCGAACTGACTGCAGTTTGCGAGCGTTTTTCCAATAGCTCTCGGCCATATCGCGCATCGAATCCGCTTCCTCGTAACAACCAGCCTCTTCCAAATCGGCAGTAATCCCGTCGAGTTTCCTTGCAATGGACTGGTACAGCGAACGCCCCGTGAGCTTGGAACGCGGAGATCGCTCCAAAAGACGGGGGCCACCCAAGCCGTGCTTTCCAACAGCCTGAGCTGGACCCAAGGGAATCAATCTTTTCGTTGAATCGCTTTTTGATTTGACAGTCGGTGCTGGGCCACCCTCCTCGGAAAGCCTCTCTAATTCGCGTGCAAACTCCTTTTGGGCAACTGCGGGATCCATCAAATCACCGAGCGATTCCGCCACACCGCCCCCAAGTTTTTTTCGCAACGCTTCCATTTCAGCAAGCTCAGCCGCCCGCCGCTGCTCCTGAACCTTCCATTGCGATGAGCCCTGTTGAGCCTGCAAAGTCCCGCTAAAGACCAAAAGAATCAATATCTTCCAGCCAAAAATCACTCGCACCTTTTTGGATTCCAGCAGCATAAGCCTCGCCCTTTTACTCTTGTTTCATCGGTAATGTCCAATAGCGGGGGCGAAGCCCATAAATTTCGCTTTCCCGACATAACGAATATAAGGAACGACCGTTTTTTTCCGAAACCTCAATTTGAACGGACCATTGTTCGAGTTTTTAGAACGCCAGCATTTTCAATGATCAAAGCCAAATCAATGCGAACGAATTATTCGGACTTCAATCGTTGCACATCGGGCAGAAAAGCCACAAAAAATTGACAATTTGCTCGTTCAACGAGTATCTTAGAAATAGACATATGTGTACGGTACGGGGAGCAAACCCCCGTTCATTGAGTTTTCTTTTGCGACGCTTTCCCCACTTGAGGCATTCATGGCCATTTCTAGTCCTTCGAACTTCGTAAAATCGGCTTTCACGTCCGGTTTCCAATCCAGCCTGACAAATACGATGATCAAAGCGATTGTCGCCGGATCTGCAGTGCTTGCACTTGCCGTTTGCAGCCAGTCTGCGTTGGCTCAGTTCGAATCCATCCCCATGAACCCTCGGTACGCGACCGAACTACCTCCGTTCGACGCCGACGAAGAGCAGATGGATGCCACCAAAAAGGCGAACCGAGCCAGCGAAAAGAATCAACGAGATGACCTCTCAAAAATTCGATCACTGCTGGCCAGCGGTGGAAGCCCGGCGGACAACCCGCTCGTGGAACAGTACTTCAAGGGCTACGTGTTTCCGTCGATGACCATTGTCGACAATCGCGTGCTCTCGCAACTCGGCAACATGCGTGCGAAATTCCTGAAAGATTTCTTTGATCCAAGAATCAGTCCCGCCGCCCGAACTGCCCTTATTGATTTGACAATTCAACAGGCTCGCGAGGCCTACCGAAACAACTCACTCCACCCAGCTGCTCGACTAAACATGGTTTACCTAATTGGAATGCTTGACCAAACACCTGGTGTGCGGTTACCACCTCAATTCCCGGTACCTTCTGAATCCGCTTTTGATTCGCTTGGCGACATTCTAAAATCCGCCGACTTACCTGCATTCTTAAAAGTTGCAGCTCTCGCCGGAATTCAGCGCCACGTAGAAATTGACAACATCACCAACAACGGTCAGCTAACCGATGCCGACAAGACTTTCCTGACTGAAAAGGGAAATGAGTACCTCGACGCACCAAGCCAAGACGACCTCAGCTATTGGCTTAAACGACGCGGCATGCAACTGCTTGGCGAACTAGGGGCGGCCACTACGCTCAAAAAAGCGGTTTCAGTCATTCAGTCCAAGGACACAGGCTTCTGGGTTAAATTCGACGCCATGGAAGCCATCGGGAAACTTAATTTAGCCGGCAACGACGCCGCCGAAAGCCTCGCAGCGACCAAGGCGATTGCCGAGTTCGCGTCTTCGGCACTACTCCAAGAGTCGGAAGCCATCGACGGAGCGATCAAGCAACTTGTTTACGACCAGATTCTCTTCCAAGATCTCGATCTGATTGCGACGCCAACCGACTACTCCAGCGGAACATCAGTCTCCAGCTCCAGCGGCGCAGGTGGCGGCGGCACTGACGGCGGTCGCTCGGGCGGTGGTAAATTTAGTGGCGGTTCCGGCATGGGTATGGGGATGGGCGCGGGCATGGGTGCTGGCGCCGGCGGCCTTGGTGCAAGCAATGAAATGCCAGCGGGTGAAATCCTCGAACTGCCCGTTTACCAACTAAACGTTTTTCGGCGACGCATCAAAACCATTGCCCTTACCACATCGCAAATCCTAGGCGGTGCAGACGGAACCGGTGGCATGGCAAAGCTGGTCGATGATACAGGTAAAGATCTCATCAAAAAAGTGAATGGCGAACTCGCTTCACTCCTGCAAGATTCCAATGTCGGTATTGTCGACCTCGACGCCCGAAAAACGGATGAAGAAGACGAGGATGCCGAACCCAAAAGCGTGGCTAACCAACTCGCTGACTTGTGTGACGAATCAAGCAAGAAAATTGACAAATTGCTGGGCAAGAAGGACCCTGCGGAAGCAGACCCTCTCGGCGCGGCGACCAACTAATTCGCGGCG
>JAAEMV010000637.1 GCA_024225195.1 Planctomycetaceae bacterium
AATATCAAAAGCACACAAAAGACGCGGAGGTGCGCGACAAATAATCTCAGATTCTCCAACGAGGGAGCGACGACTCAGACGCGTACGATTTTCCGAGGGAGATGCCTCGACGCAGCCGTACGGGAACGAATCCGACCACCCTTTTGAGCACGGGTCAAAAGCAGTGACAGAAAAATTTCCCGCCAATAACAATGAGTTTTCCACTGTCACAGCTGCTCAACGTACCGAAAACTCCACAACTAATAATCAAACCACATCAAAACGGAATATAGACCACGCGAGCAATGAACTGGTACATTCAAATGCCCGGTCACGTGAAGCCGAGGGCCCCACTAACAATACTAAACGCTCGTATCGTCGAAAAAGACACAAACCACCGGTATCGTACCTTGCAAACGCACACGAGGCTGTCCCGTCAGCTCCGAGCACCCGGACTAATAATACAAAGCGCTCGCCCCGGCCACCGCCAACAAAGAAATCGCGCATCACAAAACTTGCCAGCTATCCAAAAGGGA
>JAAEMV010000638.1 GCA_024225195.1 Planctomycetaceae bacterium
AACGATCCTCTTGCATGGCTTAGCGGGATGCCACAAAAGCGGGTATATGTTGAGAACCTGCAACCGCTTACTAGATAACGGATACGGTGTTTTTCGAATGGACGCCCGGGGTTCTGGGGCTGGTTTGAAACTGGCGCGGTACCACCACCATGCAGGGCGTTCAGAAGATTTAGAAGAGACCATAAAATACGTCGCAAACCGTTATCCCCACGCTCCCATTACCTTGGTTGGTTTTTCGCTGGGGGCGAATGTCTTGCTCCATTATCTAGGATTACGTGCGGGAGAAGTTCATCCCCAGGTTGATTCGGCGGTTGCCGTAGCACCCCCAGTAGACCTGGCACGTTGTTCTCAGGAGTTGGAATCCGGTTTGTCGCGAGGGTACGATCTTTATTTTGCGCGTGTGATGTTGGCTCGTTTGCGGCAACGGCGAGAGGCGCGGCCAGATATGGTGGATTTCCCCATAAAACGGAAACCCAAGACACTCAAGCAATTCGATTCTCAATTTACCGCGATCGCCGGCGGTTTCCAGAATATTGACGATTACTACGAGCAGGCAAGTGCCAGGCAGTATTTGGCAAAGATTAAGGTACCGACCTTACTCATGGTCGATGAGCATGATCCAGTGATTCCCATTTCTATTTTTTCAGACTTGGATATGTCTTCCGCCATCCAAATAATTCGAACGAGCGGAGGGGGCCATCTGGGATATATTGCCCGGAGAAAGATTGATCCTGATCGCTTCTGGCTGCCTTGGAGAATCGCAGAGATTGTTCAGCAGTTCGATTTGGCTGCCAAACCAAAAAGTACAATTCAAGTTTGAATTCTAGGAGTCAATCGTCTCAACGGCACGCACGGTCGGTTGAATTACGTTGCAACCGATCGTTCTTAAAGCGGTTTGGACAGATTGAAATGTCTGGGGGTCGGAGACGGTGCCAATAATAGCTCCCCCAGAACCACAGAACTTGGCGGAACCGCCTGCCTGCCTAGCGACACTTACCATTTTCTGATGCATCGAAGGCAGTTTGCAAATTGCTTTTCTGAGATCATAGTTGGCATCAATGAGCGTGGTGAGTTGCGGGAGATCATTTTTTTCGATCGCTAATCTTCCCTGTTCTGCAAAGCCGGCGAACTTGGTCATTGCTTCGACGACATCGCCATCGCCCTGACGAAACCTTTCTTGCAATCGATTGTGCAAAATTTCCGTGGGCTCTGCGGCATCGCTCGCCCACGCCAAAAATAAGTTTGCTTCGCAAGGAGCGGGGGGCAAGGATTCGTATTTGCCCACGGAGACTCCGTCCTTGATTTGCATCGCATCTTTTGAAAAATCCATAAAGACCATCCCTTCGAGCGATTGAACCACTCGATCCATTAAGCCGGCTGAAATTCCCAGCAGATCTTTTTCGACGCTTAAAGTCAGAGAGGCTAAGACGTCATTTGGAATTGAGACCCGATAGAACTGTCTTAGCGCTTTGAGGGTTGCT
>JAAEMV010000639.1 GCA_024225195.1 Planctomycetaceae bacterium
ACCAGTAAAAATTGCTTCTGCAAGTGCCGATTATGAGCAAAAACGATACACGGTAGATCTCACAATTGACGGACGTGTTGACGCGACGGGGTGGGCGGTTGACGGAAATGTTCGTCCTGATAATCGGGTGGCGATCTACAGTCTAGAGACGCCAATACCGCGTGGGACAGCGGTTCGCATTAAAATGTTGCACCGCTATGGTGGCTCTCATCAAATCGGAAGATTCCGAGTTTCAGCTTCAGCGACCGCGCCCACGGTTGGCCCGCTACAGGATTTATTGGCGATTGACCTCGCAAATCGATCTGCCGAGCAAACGAACCGATTAAGAGAATTGTTGGTGATGAGATTGGGGTCCGAGGAGATGCGGGAGATCGTTAGCGAACTCCAGATAGTCCGCGCAGAATTAAAAAAGGCGTTGGTCGTACCGGCCACGATGGTGATGCAGGAAATGCCCCAGCCTCGTCCCGTCTATGTCTTAGAGCGAGGGGAGTATGATAAACCCAATAAAGAGCGCCCCGTTACTCCTGGGGTTCCATCGGCGATTGGAGCGATCGGCGTTGACGGGCCGCAAAACCGATTAGGGCTGGCCCAGTGGCTGGTGTCCTCGAAACAACCTCTCACGGCACGAGTGACCATTAATCGTTTTTGGCAGCGGCTGTTCGGAGTCGGGATTGTGAAAACGAGTGAAGATTTTGGTGCCCAGGGCGAGTATCCCAGCCATCCTGATTTGCTGGATTGGCTGGCGGTTGAGTTCATGGAATCTGGATGGGACGTCAAAGCTATTTTAAAGACGATGGTTTCTTCGCGAACTTACATGCAATCGTCTCGAATTACCGAGGCCAGTTTTCAATGGGATCCTGAGAATCGCTTTTTAACGCGAGGCCCGCGAGTGAGACTCGATGCCGAGGAAATTCGGGACAACTCACTTGCTGTCAGCGGGTTGCTTGATCATAAAATCGGGGGTGCGAGTGTCTATCCTTATCACCCTCAGGGCTTGTGGATGGAAGTCAACAATCGACCTGGTTATTCGCGAGCTTATCCACATCAGACCGAGGCGGAACAATTGCTTCGGCGAACGCTCTATACATTTTGGAAACGCACGGTACCTCCTCCGTCGATGGCGACGTTCGATGCACCGAGCCGCGAGTATTGTGTGGTGCGGCGATCGTCCACCAACACTCCATTGCAGGCATTGGTGATGCTTCATGATCCGCAATTCGTCGAAGCCGCACGTTTTTTAGGGAAGCGAATGCTCGATTCAGGTCGACCCACGATCGAATCAAAGATTGCGTTCGGCTTCAAGTGTTGTACTTCCCGGGAGCCTGCGGAAGCCGAGCTAAAAGTCCTTGTTCAGACTTACTATCAGCGGCTTGAGCAATACCAAGCGGATTTGTCTGCTGCGGATCAAACGCTGGGGGTTGGTGGAATTAAACTCACGGTTGTGAAGGATCGCGCCGAGCTGGCTGCCTTAACTCAGGTCGCTCGGCTGTTAATGAATTTAAGTGAATTTTTGACGAAAGGTTAAAGCCGATGCATCCATTTGAGGATTATTGCCAACGCCAAAACCGTCGCCAGTTTCTCGGAGCTTCGTCTCGAGTTGGAATTGGGATGGCCGCTTTTTATTCGTTGATGCGTGCGGGA
>JAAEMV010000640.1 GCA_024225195.1 Planctomycetaceae bacterium
ACCGACTCAACGCCCATGCGATCTTCGATTGTGTGGGCGTTTTTTTGTACCCACTGGCAACCACCGACTAAGTCAATTCAATCTGCAACCCGTCATAGCCAACCGCAACCCCGCGCGGCAAAACCGAGTTCACCGATTCGTAATCGAGGCGACACGCACAGTGAGTGAAGTAGGTTTGCCTCACGCCTAATTTCTGCGCCACCTCGACGGCTTGATCAATACTAAAATGCGTTGGATGGGGATCCTCACGCAAAGCATCGAGAACCAGCGTATCAAGCCCTTGAAGCAACTCCCAACTAGATTCTGGTATCTCGCTGACATCAGTACAATAAGCGACATTTCCAATTCGGAAACCAAGAACATCAAATTTTGGGCCGTGCTTTAAAGGGATCGGAATGACCTCCGCACCAAGAATCTGAATCGGTGCCGATTCAATTGAGATTAGATCCACTGAAGGCGCCGCTCCCGGGTGAGTTTGAGCTTCATCACTGAAAGCATAATCAAATGCCATCCTTAATCTTTTCTCCACTCTCCCGTTGCAGTAAACCGGAACGGCATGGCCTAAGTAAAACTGGAACAAACGCAAATCATCAAACCCCATGACATGGTCCGTATGCTCATGGGTGTAAATGACAGAATGAACAATGCCAATTTGTTCTCGCAGCAGTTGAGTCCGCAGATCAGGGGAAGTATCTATTAAAAGATTTCCTTCAGGTAATCCGACAATCGCACTTGCTCTGGTCCTTTGATTACGCGGATGTCCCCCCTGACAAACAGCACAGCTACATCCAATCGCCGGAACACCCACCGAAGTGCCCGTGCCCAGTAAAATCATCTTTCCTGAAATGTCCGTTGTTGTTATTTGCTTTTTCACTTACCTACCTAAAAACCGATGTCGCTTCAAATTGCACTACAAAAACAGCACACATCTCCCTGACTCCAAAACTCAATTTACCTCACTCCAACGTTTTAAGTCGATGGAGCGCCGCAATTAGAATCGCGGGCGCAACCCTTAGCTAGAGATTCCCTAAACGTTCAATCCGCTCAACATCCGGTATAAATCCACACGTGTGAATGGCTGCGGCCAGCACCAGGCTGGTTGGGTACGACTCCAATTTTGCACGAAATGAGCACTCTTCAACGGCGATCATTAGTCAATCTTGGCACATGAATTGCGTCTTTTCGGGCAGTTGTCGGTTAGGAGTCGCGAACACCTGCCAAAAATGCTGCAATTTACGGGACTTTAGAGGCAATTTACCCCTCTCAATCTCCGTTGACCAGCATCGATTGTCCCGATAATCTGTTACTATTAG
>JAAEMV010000641.1 GCA_024225195.1 Planctomycetaceae bacterium
CTCGTTCATGCCTAAATTAACTCCACTTTCCCGCAAAGAACTTATCAGAAAACTGAAAGCGCTTGGTTTTGATGGACCTTTTATTGCTACTCGCCATCAATATATGATTTCGGAGATAAAAAAGCTGCAGATATCAGCTTGTTTGGAAGAGTGGAATCTGTATCAAGACAATAATCCTCCACTTTCATTTCATCGATAATTACATGTCTATATAGTCTATCGACAAATGCACCAGTATCAAATGCGTGTATTGAGGTCGCATCATTGATCAAATGCGGTTCAAACAGAAAACAAAATGGACACGCCGCCTCCAATTTAACAACGTCATCAGCTGATATGCGGTAGGCTGGGCGTCCATAAAAAAAATATGCCAAATCTTGCCCGAAGTTTTTACAGTATTTCGGCAGAATTTGTTCATTATTAATAATATCTTCGGCAACTACACCACTTGCAATATGAGTAAGAGGCATAAGTGGTCGCTTCGGATCTGACCGTTTTTTTACCCACTCCTTAAATCTCCGTCTTCCAGTTCCGAGTTTTGCCACGTATTATTTCGTTCCTTTTTGAGTTTATGCCGCTTTTTGCATATACAACAACTCTTCTATGTCGACAACAAACAACAAAATATACTTTCTTTGCTGGCAACCAAATAAAAAACGGTGGCTGATTTCAGGCACTAAATATACGGGGCTGCAAATAATCCAGGAAAACTGAAACATCCTAGCCCCAATTATTCATGAGGCCGGGTAATTGGGTTGGCGGGTGTGGATCAAGTTGTTGAAATGTCGTATAGTTTTGGTGTTTGATAAACCTCGTCACCAACAAGTGAGCCTCACACCGCCATGACAAATGATACACTTTTTCTACCCGGCTTGTCACCTGTTGAAAGACATGAAATTCACGCCAGTTTTGATGGTGGTGCGCTGTCATCGAATGGCGGAGTAGTTGTTTTGCGCGAAGCAGAGCGACGGCTCAAATTTGCCGACATGATAGCTGCTTGTATGAGCGATAAACGCGATCAGGCCAACATCACCCACACTCAGGCCGAGATGGTTAGCGAACGCATGTTCGCCATCGCTTGCGGCCATGAGGATTGCAACGACATGGCCACTTTGCGCGATGATCCGGCTATGAAAATGGCCTGCGACCGCCTGCCAGAAACAGGTCATGCGCTGGCTTCGCAGCCGACCTTGTCGCGGCTGGAAAACTCACCATCATTGCGTGAACTTGTACGCATGGGGATTGGCTTGATTGATCTTTTTTGCTCAAGCTATAAAAAAGTACCCGGCCATATCATGCTGGATATTGATGATACGCCTGATATGGTTCACGGCGAGCAGCAATTATCGCTTTTCAATACTCATTCGGGCGGATATTGCTTCAAACCGATCCACATTTATGATGCTGCGACGGGCAAGCCGGTATTCATTTTGTTGCGCCCCGGCAAGCGCCCCTCGAGTAAGGAAGCAGCACGTGTTTTGCGTTTTGTCATCCGCCATATTAGCCGTAACTGGCCACGCGTTTCCATCACCATCAGGGGTGATGGCCATTATGGCGGCCCTGAAGTTATGGAGCTTTTGGAGCAAAATGGTCATTTCTATATTCTCGGCCAGCCGGGCAATTCACGGCTTAAGAATATCTCGCAAGTCTGGTGTGAGGATGTAGCCGTGCGGCGTGTGACAGGTAAACCTAAAGAGAAAATACGGCGTTTTTTCCAAACCCTATATGGCGCAAAAAGCTGGTCAAAAAAGCGCAAGGTGATCGCTCGTGTCGAGGCCACATCTCAGGGCACTGATGTGCGCTTCATCGTCACCAACTTGCCGGGACGCGGCAAGAACCTTTACGAAAAAACCTATTGCAGACGCGGTAATATGGAAAATCTGATCAAGGAACACAAGCTCTATACCAAGTCTGATCGCACCTCGTGTCATCGCTGGCAGGCTAACCAGTTCCGGTTGTTTTTGCATACCGGGGCCTATTGGCTTTTGCTCAATTTGCGCGGGGCAGCACCCAAACGCTCGCGTTGGCGAACGGCAACGTTTGAGACTATCCGCTGTGCATTTTTGAAAATCGCCGTGCGGGTTAGCGAACTCAAATCACGCATCAAACTGGCTTTCCCCACAGCTTACCCGTATCAGAATATGTTAGCCTTGCTGATACATCGCATCCATGCCCAAAGCCCATAAGCGAGGCGGCAAAAGCCGCCGTTCAATACCCCGCGAAATCAACCCCCAACGCGTATAAAATGTCCCGATCAATCAGCCGCCGTAAACCCGGCCAATCAAGCTCGCGCTACACTACTCAGGCCAGAGCCATGAATTATTGGCGTTAGTGCAGCGTTTTTGTTTGTCGTCTTTTATCTGCTGTGAAACTCGAACGGCGCCGCTCAATGGCTTTACGTCCATCTAAACCGAATGTCGCATCCAACCGGGGAAATCCCCAGTTGTTTCCCCATATACCACTATACCTATACCGCGCTGTGTGAATCTGTGAAGGGCAGCACTTCCCAAATCAAAATTTCCAGATGAGTTTCTATACAAATGACTGATATTAAACCCGTTAGAAAAGCAGTGTTTCCGGTAGCCGGGCTTGGCACCCGGTTCCTGCCGGCGACCAAATCGGTGCCCAAGGAAATGCTGACGATTGTTGACAAGCCGGTTATTCAATATGCGGTGGAAGAGGCCCGTGCGGCAGGTATTGAGCATTTTGTCTTTGTAACCGGGCGCAACAAGGCGGTTATTGAAGACCATTTTGA
>JAAEMV010000642.1 GCA_024225195.1 Planctomycetaceae bacterium
AGAGTGGCTTCGAGTTGTCAAGCAAAGTCTCTCGCCATCTTGGATCCGATGCGCTTGGATCCGGTTTAGGCCAAAAGAAAACCGCTAACGCAACAACTAGAGTCAACGAAAGCAAAGTTCGAGTTGTGAATGTAAACTTATTCATACGATGAGCGGAATAACGTCACCGTTCACCGAGCCGCGGCGAACGACATTGATTTCAGAAGCCGCGCGGCCCGCGGTTCCGTGTGCAACGGTTTGTTCGTCCTATTGTTTTAACTCCTCTGTTGCTGCTGGCGACAGCGTAATCCCATCGGATGTCAGTACACGATTGAGCAATTCTCTCGAATGTACGTCCATCGGATAGGAAGTGGTTTTCAGCTTCCCATTTTCCGTACATTCATATCCACGGCATTTGTAACAAATTACTACGTCGCTCGTCCTATCATCATGACCAATCCTGATTGCATGATGAGGTTCAAAGCATTTGGCACTACTGGAACCGTTCGCAATATCTGTTCTTACGGCGTCCAGAATCTCAGTTCTTGACGCAGCAGAATCAACCTCCGTTTTGCCGAGAACAAGATATCCGTGTAGCATTTCAGCATCTTCGGGAACTGCGTTTTCGTCAAAATCACATTCAAGCGAGTACAGAATTAGACGGTCGACTTTATGCGGGATGACATCAGAACTCTGGTGGCAGCCCGCAAGTAGGACGTAAACACAAACCAAGGGCAATATGTGAACTCTACTCATGATTGGACGAACACTCGCTATTGGACGAACGATCAGGATCACCGAGCCCGGACGATGAAACATTGCTTCAAATCACGGGGGCAAGCCGGGCTTCGCGTGCATCCGTTTGTTATTCGCCGCAATGTTGAATGAGCCAAACATCAACGACGGGTGTTATTTGACCTTCTGAACCGGCATCAACGCGGGGCAGTTGATTAATGACATGTGCATCATATTCGAATTTTTGGGTCCTCGCAAATCCAATGAGCGTAGTCATCGACGTCAATTACTGAATCAGAATTGAATTTCATTCTACCGAAAAATTCGTTCGCAATTCTTCGGCCCCATTCTAGCGCATCATGTTTTGATTTCGCATTGATGAAAACTGCTTCCGAAGATTCAAAATCATCATTCCATTTTGCGTTTTGGTTGACCAATTCTGGCGTTTCAAAACCGAAAATGAACAGGAATCGGTTCATCGCATTGTTATCGTTCATTTTTGGTGGGTACGGTTCTGACCTTATCGTCGGCTCTCAGCTCAAGAATGGGATTTTTGGTTGAATTTGGACTGTGTAGGCTGGCTGACCAATTATTAAAATCCGATTTCAAATGCAATTCTGGATTAAACGACCAATTGCCATGCACATGTCCGCCAATTCCGGCGACTGGTCCCCCCCCGCCGATAAACCCGAGCGTTGCGATGCTCACCCCTACGTCCGGGTGGTTGGCAAATGGAAAACCGTCTCCCTTTTCGGATCGAATGGCTGAAAAGTACGGACTTGATCTCATCCGATTTGTTTCGATCCCCATGGAAGCGACTCCAAGCCACGATCGATCATCATCCTGTTTCTGATCCAAGAAATCTCCGACATCGAATCTTACGGCATGGCGGTCATGAATTTCATCAGCGTACAGTTGTGCCACCTTGTGCCACTTTCGAGTACCTTCAAAGGTGTGGGAGTTTTTTGTCTTTGTTTCAAAACAAAGTGCATTCTCGATTGCGGAAATCCTCCAGTGCGTATCGTTTTGCGCCCTGAATACAATGGAGTCGACAGGCTCGGAGCTGGCAATATTCGGGCGAGCGGCTCCAACAACAAACCAGATCATTAAAACGATATTGGTAGCCACTAGCAACCGGATCAGTGCCGTCTGCTTTCTGTTTACGTTTATAAGTTGTGATACTTTGTCACTTTGATTGCTCAAGGTTTTCATTGTTGGCTCCTGATTATTAGAACGATAACGGTGGGCATAACCGGGCGACCGCAATCGGGTTTCTACCTACCAAAAAAAACAATCGGTCGCTCCGTGTTCATGCCATGGTTATGCAAATTGGCTTCAACGCACGTGAATCGAATCCCGCACTGCCTCCAAATTCCCATTATCATTATCGGTCGACGACGGTGCGGTCAACGCGACGGTGTAGTTCCATTTACCGACATTAAAAAAGTATGCGTCGATTCTAACGGAGTTGTCCCCGTCGCCCGCCTCCGCAATGATATGGAGCGACTGCCGACTATCAAATTCGGCTGGCTCTGAAAGTATTTTTCTTGTCATTTTCTGTAGAAATCCTTCCTCCCATTCGGCAGCCTGCTCTGGCCAAGTTGCACTAGACTCAACTGCAGGGAGCGCTGTCAGAGCGAGCCGCTCCAGTTTGTCTTGGCTTCCAATTACAAGAAGGTATGAGTCAGCAACTCCGTTGATCTCGCCCTCTTGTAAGACGGAAAGATCTGTGCCGTTTGGCAACTCGTAGGCCACGGATTCACTAGGTGATGACGGCGGAACGCTCTGTACGGCCCTTGGAGCATCTGGAGTGACTTCTGCTGCATCAGGTGATGACGGCGGAGCACTCTGCAGAGCCGATGAAATATCTGGAGAGACTTGCGGTGCATCAGATTTAACGCTCGGCGAACATCCAGCCACACCTATCGACAAGATTGTTGGAAGTAGAAATTTGAATTGCATCTTTGATTTGTTCCTATTCCATAACGGAAAAGATCACCGAGCCGGAACGAGTGATTAATTATTAGTTAGCACGCGCAAGTCCGGCTTCGCGTGCATCACATTGTTATCCGCCAGTTGCAATTCAG
>JAAEMV010000643.1 GCA_024225195.1 Planctomycetaceae bacterium
CTCGTTTTTTCAAAACCAAGGAGGCTTTACAGTAAAAAATGTTGGTCGTTATCGCGACCGGTTGATCAGTGCAACGTTGTAAATTCCGTTGCAGACGAACCCCGATTCTACGCGCAACTGACCCGGGAAGCCAAGCCCCGATTTCCTGTTAACGACTTTGAAGGACCAGTGTTGGTAGGGAACCGGTAGTGGAACCCGCCTCCTAGCTCATAAACACTTTTTCAGGGTCTTAATTTTAGGGATTAAGCTTCGGCAGCAGTTTTTTCAAATATTTTCCCGACCTCGCCTGTTCTGCAAAAGATTGGTTTCTAAAAGCGGTATACAGTCGATCGCCCACCCAGTTTTTCTGCTTTCGGTTACTGAAAAGCTGACTGTGCATTTCTGTTACGGCAGAGTTGAGTTCTTCAGTGAGTTGCAACCCTGCCGGTTGAGTGCTGCGCCACAGCAACCAGGACCTCTGAGCTGCCTCAACGTTCTGCCTGCGGCATGCCTTCAGCAAACTCCGTGCTGCTACGCGATCCGGTGGATTTAGTTGCGACCAAAACCTTCGAGTCAAAGTAAGAATGCTTCGCCAACGCAAGCTGATGGTTGCCATCGTTAGTAAGGCCGCTGCAACAAGTAGCATCAGCCAGACGCTTAATTGTGTATACGCAGCTTTTTCGTCGTCCTCGAATTTTTTAACCGGAGCGGCAGCGACCTCAAATTCAACCGAAGGCAATGCCTGCGATTCAAGTGATTCAGTTTTGGGGTTCCACCATACGTAGGTTACTGCCGGAAGATGAATCAGCCCCGATTCTTTTAACAGATAGGTGACGGTTTCAGAGCGATTTCCAATGAAATCTCCCCGTTGAATTCGATCCTCTGTCTCGGCGTTACTGGTGTAAACGCGAACGCCCTCGGGGGCCTTGGTGGACGCCGGTGCCAATGCCATTCCGGAAAGTTCCGATGCCTGTTGTGTGATCGTCCGTTTAAAAATGTCGCCCACCTTGGCTGGGCCGGGGCGAGGTTCCCAAACTTCACTGAGTTTAAGCTCCTCCGTAGTAATTAAGAATCCAATGTCTTGTGTACCGGGTGGACGTTGAATGTTTATAGCAAATGCTGGAACCTGGGCTGTTTGCTCGTTTACTGGCCCGACAAAACCTGTTCGATGAGCAAAGCGAACCGCGAATTCGGGGATCTGCAATTCACCTGTTTGTTGCGTGAACAAGGCAAATTCGTGGCTTTGCACAAACCAGCTTGTATCGTCAATTTCTTCGGACGACACGACGGGGGCACCAATTTTGATAATAAGAGAGCCGGGAAGCTGGGGCAGATCAAAACTGGCTGTGCCGTCGAACGAACCGTTGGCCCGCAGTTCGATGAAAAAGGGAACCCGTTGTCCTACCCAGGCAGTTTCGTTGGCGATTCGGACGGAGGCGGGAGCGACTTGCCCACTCGCAGAGCTGCCGCCTATCAACACCAGTAACCCGGTGACGATACACCACTGTGTTATGGAAGCCCAGCGATCCTGATTTGTTATTGCGATCGCTGCTGTCATTGCGACTCTCCACGTTGAGCCTGTTGGAATGCAAATTTCGCTTTTAAAAAGTCAGCAGGCTTCGTCTGGACACGTCGCAACCACAGGGCTTGAATTTCTTGATTAGAAAGCGGTTCATTCCCGGCCACTTCTTCGGTCTGCTCGCTGCTACCGGCTTTGTTGTCAAACACAATTTCATCGGCTCCCAGTTCCCCGCCCGTCATGTCGCCGCCTTCGAAATCCAAAGCCTTCGCTCGAGCGGTCGCAATCGCTCGGTTCTCGATGGCCTCCGACCACTGTGCACGTTTCTGCAGGGCCCGGTCGTAACAACTAATCGCAGCATCGTATTTTCCGAGCAGCAACTGTGAATTACCCTGGTTGAAGTAGGCTTCGGCCGAATCGCGACGAGCAAATTGTTGGGCAGCTTTCTCAAATTCACCGGCTCGATACCAGGCGGTTCCGCTCCAAAGCGGATCTTGAAAGGCAGCGGCGGCTTCTTCAAATTCACCACGTTGAAAATGCCGCCAACCTTGTTGGTCAGGAGTGAGCCACCAGGCTGACCATGAAATGGCTAACAAAAATAGGATGCCGTTTTTCATGCAGTCTGCTCCTCAGTGGTTTCGCGGCGGAATGACATCAGCATCAGTAAGCCAAGCAAAGGAATCAGCCAATAGCCAGACTCTTTCCATTGGCCGCCCTGCTCTCCCGGACGGGAGTTTCGGGTTTTCGCGGCACGTCGCACAATCGCCGTAATGTCGTTCCCTTCAATATCTATTTGCTCAACCGTCCCGTTCACCGCCGCCGCTGCTCGGTTTACAGAATTATTCTGTGACGAGTCGGGAGAGTTAATGGACAAGAATTGAATTGCAACGGATGACTCTTTCTTCATTGCCGTCAGCAGATCGGGGGGCGTATCCACTGCATCGGCAACTACTAATAGGCTCGCCCCCTGCTCATCTTCGGACAGAACTCGCAACGCTTCCGAGATTGCCAAATCAAGTCGATCGCCGGCGACCGGCATCATCTCAGGTGAGACTTCCATCGCCATGCTGGCCACAATCTGCGTATCGCGCGTCGGCGGCAGGACAAGGTGAGCTGATCCGGCGTATGCGATTAACCCTAAGGGTTGGCCTGCGCGGGCTTCAGCGAGATCAGCAATCTTTAAATAAGCACGTTCCATTCTCGAAGGTGCTGGGTCTGGCTGCAGCATGTCGTTATCGGCCTTCAGCAGGATCATCAATGGTGTCGCGTTATCGACAAACGGACTCGGTTCTAGCTTCCACGTTGGCCCCGCAATCAGAATGCTCGTCAACAGCCAGGTAATTAAGACCCACCTCGCGGGGGCTCGGTCGGCCGTCGAATTGCCGACGGTCATTGCGGCCAGTAATTCAGGTTCGATTTGGTTACGCCATCCGAGTAATGGGTCAGTGGATCGTTGCCAGAACCACCAGATACCAAAGGCAATTGGAATTAACAGTAAGGCGATGGGTCGGATGAAATGAAAATTGGAGATCAGTTCGCTCATTGCACAATCTCCAGTTTGC
This sequence comes from Planctomycetaceae bacterium, assembly GCA_024225195.1. Lineage (GTDB taxonomy): Bacteria > Planctomycetota > Planctomycetia > Pirellulales > Pirellulaceae > Mariniblastus. The sequence goes on from JAAEMV010000643.1 coordinate 3,061, forward strand.
CGGTGATCGGATCGACCCGAACAGAGCTTGGAGGCTGCAATTTATTTTCCCTCCGCGACTGCATCAGGATTGGAAACCCACGATGGCAAAAAGAAATTAGCAAAGCCAGTAGCAACGGCCAAAAGAATAGATCGCTGCGCGGCTGGTAGCTGAGGATGCTGACTTCGCGTGTTTC
>JAAEMV010000644.1 GCA_024225195.1 Planctomycetaceae bacterium
AAATATGGATGCCGCAATCACTCACGGAGAAAAGGATTGGGTGCGTTTTTCCGGGCACTCGGACCAATCATTTTTAGATTGTGTGGGTGGCTTTGGCGTCAACGTTCTCGGACACAATCATCCCAAACTAACGCAGGCTGCCATTGAATTCCTTCAGTCCCCGGCAGTTGCAATTGCCGATCAGGGAACCTCACAACCTGAAGCGGAGAGGTTCTGTAGAGATTTAAGTCAGCAACTGGCAATCGAGACTGGTCGTGAATATCGAATCGTGTTGGTCAACGGTGGTGCCGAAGCTGTGGACCTCTCGCTGCGGCACGCGTATTTGGCATGGAAAGAACGACACGAAATTTATTACCAAAAAGAACTCGCCCGTGTTCAAAAGTTTCGTCCAGAACTACTTGGAGAATTTGTCGAAAAATGGAGTTTGGTTCTCAACGATCCCGATCCGGCGGTGTTGACGCTTGATCACGCCTATCATGGCAACTCGGTTTCTGGTTTGCGTTTTACTGACTCTGATGAGAGGCGAAACACGTTTCAAGGGCTTGCTCCGTTCGCGGTTCATGTGCTCGATTCTGGAAAAGCTGACTGGCGGTCTCGCCTTCGACAAATTACTCAGCAATGTACAACTCCCCTGCCTGTGCTGCGACAAATAGACGGCGAGTGGAAGCTAACGACGTTTTCTGTTTCTCGCTTGATTGGTGCGATTGCTGAACCGGTTCGTGGAGAGGGGGGCATCGAAGTGCGTCGCGACGATGTTCTGGATGCATTGCGGGAG
>JAAEMV010000645.1 GCA_024225195.1 Planctomycetaceae bacterium
CATGAGGAGTTGATGGTGCAAAACGGCCATTACGCACACCTCTTTACGATTCAGGCACAGGGCTATCAATAGAATGCCAATCAGCGAAAGAAAGCTTTCGAAACCGAATCGGCGTGTCTTTCTGTATCCCAATAACCGTGAGTGGGTTGCCTCCGGAAGTTGAGCTTAGTCCAGGGAGACACTGGTTATGTCGTCGACGTTGATTCTCTCTTTTTTGATTTGTTCTGCCAATGCTTCGGTAAGCGGTGAGATTAGGGAGAAGTGGTCATGGTCGCGGACTTTGTGAAACTGGATGTTAGGATTTAAGTTCACATCAGACATCTTTTTGAGCTCATCCCAGTTTCCGTTTTCCTCTCCTTCGAAGACGTACATTGGACTGGAAACGCAGGAAAGCCAGTAGATGGGCGAGCGGAGTTCCATTTCCTTTGTGTTTCGAGGGTCGCAATAAACGAAATCACCCCGATAGCTATGTGCATAGGCAACGGGGCCAAGCGCGAAGATCGCGCGGAATTTATCAGATGATTCACCGACCAGCATGGCGAGTGTTCCCCCTGTACTGTGCCCGCCTAAATAAATTTGAGCGGGATCAACATAAGGTAAATTTGCGAGGTGGTCGGCGGCTGCCAGAATATCGTCGACCTCTCCGAAGAAGCCTTCACGGCTGCCGGGGTTGTCGTTGCCACCGCGCGTCGATGCAAACATCATAACAATTCCGGCTTTTCGAAAGGCACTCGCTGTTTGATCATTAGACCGCTCCCGAGGCGTCCAGACATCTTCAATCGAGTTGTGGTGACCGCCGGGGATCCAGATAATTGCCGGATGTTTCGCACCGTCTTGGGGTGAAGGTGTTACATAGGCGGCGAGAGAGTTCGCTCCGGATTTGTAATGAATTAATTCAAATTTTGAATTGTCAGGCTTCTCAATTGGTTCAGGGAGATAGTCAATATTCACTACCCGGGTTGGAAATTTCTTTCTGGCGTTGGATAGTGATTCGGTATCACGGCCTGAGTTAATCAATTCAGAGTTACTCTCCTCAATCGCTTGATTGAGCTGTTGTCTCGCCTCGTCCCTGGCCGCTTGAATTGCGGGTAGAAGCAAGGCTGGCAAAAGCAACAAAAGCATTGCGCTCCAAGCGATTCCAAGGCTGCTGAACACGATTCCACAAACCGCGACGCCACGACCGCTGACGCGTCCTCGGCTTCGATTAATCTCGCCCAGGCCAACAATTCCAAAGATCAAACCGGGGATACCAGTCAAGCATGCGCCAAAAAGGCTGAGCAACCCCAAGACTAAACTAGTGATTGCTTTTCCGCTGGTGGTTGAATGGGGGCGATTGTTTGTAGGTTTTCTTGGTTGTGAATGTTTTGATTCCATGGACATCGTCAGTCTCCTTTAAAATCACAAGGGCCGTGCAGTGGAACTTACAAGTGTTAGCAAAGCTAAGTTTGATTGTTTGCCTTACTTGTAAAGAAAACAAGCCAATTACTAATAGGTAAATACCATGGTGTCAGAACCAAGGTTGGCAAATAGTTTGGGTTTGCTCGTAACAAATGCCTCGTCGATGATTTGGGTGTCGCTAATCGTGAGATCGTTCATGCAGACCGGACAGACATGCAGTTCAGCGCCCCGGTCTTTTAGTTTAGCGAGTTGAGTTTTCATAGGAGCGTGATTCTGATACGCGAAGTCGTCGGGGAACTCTGTGGTCGGCAACGTTGTTCCTTTGACATTAAAGAAGATAGCCACTTGATATCCTTCATCGAGGCAGAATCCGGCAAACGTAAGCCCCATATTTACTGCCTGAGGGTCGACTTTTGGATCACTTGTGATACTGACAAGGGCTATTTTTGCAGTTGAGTTTGATTTGCTCGGTTGGGCAGAGTTGGCCGCAGGTGAGGCTGAAGGCGTGTTGCACCCAGCAGTCAAAACGACACTGCTGAAAATTGCGATAAGTGAAAGGAGTGATCGGTTGGTTTGGTTCATCAGATTTTTCATGTCAAAAAAAATTGTAAGTTCTGTCTGGATAACTTGATAAATATTGAGTTTGCGAGGAACGTGCAAGTGAGCGTATCGTTCTAGTTTCATCAATCGGTTTAATTATTGCTTCCGATTATTGCTTCCGATTATAGCTTCCGTCTTTTCCTCCATGACGAAGGAGAATAAGCTTTAAGGTTCATTGGGTGGGCGAATGAGTCACCGCATCGCAATTACCCTTGGCAATCATTATTCGAATCTGTCTACAGTCTACGAGTTTTTTCTATGTGCTCAAATCCGGTTTCTTCTCTAATTTTAAAAACATCGATCGCGCTGATTATTTGTTGGTGTTGCGATAATACAAATGCGGTTGCTCAGGTTCACTATTATGAAAATGGATCTCCGTGGAACCGGAAGGCAAATTCAGGCCCGGATGCCAATGTGCCAGGTTGGTTCTACAACCTTGGAATTACCGGTTTAAGAGCTGAATTGACGGCAGATCAGCCAAAAACATTATTGGTTAGATATGTGTTTCCCGATTCCCCCGCTCATCGAAAGATCTTAGCCGGAGATCGGATTGTTGGTGTCGATGGAAAATTATTTACCAACGCGCATCAAAATGGATACGGCATGAAAGTATTTGGAGCCGTGGGGCCTATTTCTGAATTTGCTCAATCGCTGGAATTATCCCAGGCCAAGAAAGCGAATGGGCGATTGAATTTGATGGTTCGTCGTGGCAGCGAGCAGCGGAATATCGTTCTCAACGTTGGTAAGCGATATGGTGCCTATGCCGACAGCTTTCCTGCTTCTTGTGAAAAAACAGATTTGATTTTGAGTGAGCTGTTAGATGCCCTCGTGCAAAATCAAAAGCCGGATGGCTCGTTTGGGAATGCAGTTCACAACACTTTTGCGCCGCTTGCTTTGTTAGCGAGTGGTAAACGCAAACATTTGGAGGCGGCTGAGCGTTGTGTTCAGTTTCATTGTCGTGAGACAAAATCAAAAGACAACCGTGTCGCCGGCTTGATCAACTGGCGCTACATGAGCGCGGCAATTGTTGTTAGCGAGTATTACTTACAAACAAAAAAGGCATGGGTTATTCCAGAGCTCCAGCAGATCCATGACTATCTCGCTGGCAGTCAGTATTTGAAAATGTCACAAATCAAACCGAGCTCTAAAGAATCTCATCCGAATTCTTATCCAAAAGGTCCTGCCGATGCTCGAGGCGGTTGGGGACATAATCCAGGATTCGAGGGATACGGTCCGATCGCAATGCTTACCGGACAGGGCGCACTTGCCTATGCAATGATGCACCGTTGCGGAATCAAAGTCGACCGAAGTAAGCATGACGCCGCCTATGATTTTCTCCAGCGAGCGACGGGTGCCAATGGTTATGTTTGGTATGAAGATCAGCTGGGGGGTGGCCGAGAGAGTTGGGCAGATATGGGGCGAACCGGCGCTGCGGGAATCGCAAATTTTTTAAGCCCGTATGAAGATTCAGTTTATCTCCAACGAGCTAAAAAGCACGCTCAGGTAATCGGAGCACATCCAGAGAGTTTTCCCGATACCCACGGATCGCCCGTGATGGGAATGGGGTACACGGCACTAGCGGCAAACGTGAATCCTGCCAGTTTTCGACAACTGATGGATTCAAACCGCTGGTGGTTTACGCTTGCCCAGTGCCACAATGGCGGTTTCTACTACCAACCGAATCGAGATAACGCGGGGTACGGTGCGGATGCTCGAATGCTTACATCGAGCGTTGTAGCGTTTATTTTTTCTATTCCCAAACACAACCTGATCGTAACTGGGAAAGAGTGAGTAAATTACAGCGGCTAAGCGATCGCCAAATAAGTTGTGCTTAACGGGAAAGTCTTACGGAACGCGATTGGTCTTGGCGTTGCACGTTTAATCGATGGCAACCCAGAAAAACACGTGGACTGGAGATTTTGATTCCCCCAGTTAGGTGGTTTTCGTTCTGGTAGTGATGAGCCGATTTTTTTTGAAATGTCACTAAGTCTGTGGGCGATTACAGATTTTTTAATTACTATAGGATCGTCCGCTCGACGCGACTGGAATTTGAGTCGCCGTTGATGCTGGCTCCACTTTTCTTTGAGTATTCACTAATCGACTTCAAGGTGCACGAATGCTTCGGCCAATTTCTGCCTTCACTACCTCCGCTCTGGTTCTTGTTTTGTTTGCGACACTTAACGTTTCTGCCACTTTTGGACAGAGTCGCTGGGGGCAAACTGCGACCAACGGCTCTGGGTTGAGCTTGGGGGATGCGACCACAATTACTTGGGGATTCGTTAGTGACGGGACTGCGATTACTCCTGCCCTCAGTAGTGAGTCAACCGATGCGAGTGACTTGATCGGTTTCCTTGACACGAATATTGGTGCCGGAGCAGGTGGAACTGATTTAACCAATCGCCCATGGTTCACAGTTTTCGATAGTATTTTCGAGAGGTGGGGCAATGTTTCGGGTTTGAGCTTTTCGTACGAGGCCAACGATAGCGGCGAGAGAATTGACAACACGGTGGCACCACGCGGTCAACTAGGTGTCGTTGCTGACGTCAGGATTAGCGGTCATTCGATTGACGGTCAAACGGGCGGAAACACACTTGCCTATAACTATTTTCCCGACCACGGGGATATGGTGATCGACACGGATAACGTCTCTTTTTACTCTAACAGTTCAAACAATTACCTTGGTTTAAGGAATGTATTGGCCCATGAATTCGGGCATGGAATGGGCTTGCCTCATGTGACGGCAAATAACAGTCGGCAGTTAATGGAAGGATCCATCAACACCACTTTTGACGGGCCTCAAATTGACGATATCCATCAGGCACAACGGCGATACGGTGACAACTGGGAGGGGAATGGTGGCAATGATGCTTTCAGTGTTGCGACAGATTTAGGAATCTTCGATGGTACCGACATGCTGATCGGAGCCGATGCAAACATGGGAGCGTCGGTTGTTGAAGTCGATCCAGATCAGGTGGACTTTATCTCAATTGACAACGACACCGACGTCGACTTTCTGCAGATCACCCTTGATAGCATTTACGACATGTCTTTTGCTCTTGATATGGTCGGGCCGACTTATAATCACGATGGCGACAGTTCTTACTCACTCGCAAATCAATCGGATCTCGACATGGTCTTGTTGGCGAGCGACGGGACAACCGTGTTGGCTGACTCAAATAACGCTGGAATAGGTGTTTCAGAGCAGATCGATATGGTCCTTGAAGCGGGGACTTATTACGTTCAAATTCTTGGTAATACCGATGCGACTCAGTTTTACCAATTCGGTGCCTCAGGTTTTTCTGCCGTGCCTGAGCCTGGCAGCGTGCTTGCTCTTGGTGCCTTGGGGGCATTGTTGGTTGGGCGGCGTCGGCGACGCGTTCGGTAAGACGAGGCCGCACTGGCAGAGGGAGCGTCGAAGTTGATCGAAGGGTGTCGTAGTTTTTCGGACATGCCTCAACACTGTTGGTATGTCGTATTTAACGGCAGTTCCCAATCTTATTTTGTTTTCTTATTTTTCTTTTTCCGTGGGCTGGGAAGTCTCAGAGGGCGACCGCTGTCCCGGAATCGGATGTAGTCTTCGCGTCGAATTTCGACATAGCGTGCTGCTTCCCCCCATTGAGCCGGAACGGTTTGCTCGTCCCAGTTTTGGTAGAGGGCTTGGAGTTCTGTAACTTTTTCAGGATGTTGTTCGGCGAGATTTTTATATTCACTCAGATCGGCTTGCAGGTCGTATAGCATGGTTGGCAAACCTTGCGTTTGGATCATTTTCCAATTGCCGGAACGGACGGCGGAACCTTCGAGTTTCTTCCAGAATAAGTTTTGATGGGGAGGTCTGGTTGCCTCATTATTTAAAAATGGCATCAGATCGACACCGTCGAGCGGACGCGGCGTGGTTTTACCGCCAGCCAATTTAAAACTGGTCGGAAAAATATCCATCGTTGAGGTTAAGCCGTTAAATGTTTTCCCCGCGGGCACATGATTAGGCCAGTTCATGATAAACGGTACGCGTTGACCTCCTTCGAATTTGATTCCTTTTTTTCCATTGAGCGGTGCATTGGACGCAGAAGCGCAAACTCCGCCGTTGTCACTGAAGAACCAAATCAGCGTATTGTCGCGAATCCCCTGCTCTTCCAACGATGCGACAAGACGGCCAATGTTGTCGTCCATGTTCTGAACGAGTGCGACGTAGGCATCTTGATTCGCGCGATCTAAGTCCGCTTGTTCAGCTTCCAGTGGAGCGTGAGGCGCCGTGTAGGACAGAAATAGAAAAAAAGGATTCTTTGACGAGCTGGCCATTCGAATCGCTTCGTCCGTAAATCGGTCAGTCAAAAAACCTTCGAATTTGACTTGTTTTCCGTTGTGTTCGATTGCATGTGGGTCGCCCTGTCTGTCAGATTTTGATTCGTCGTACCAGTAGCGACGGCTCCCTTCACGGAGTCCCCAGAATTCGTCGAATCCGCGTCGCGTTGGGTAGCAGCGATCAGGGTCTCCGAGGTGCCATTTTCCCACGAGGAACGTAGAATAGCCAAGTGACTGAAATGCCTGACCTAGCGTGTACTCGCTGGTATCCATTCCGTGTTCCGGAGGGGGTACATTAGCTTCGTGTCCAAATCGCTGTTGATAGCGACCGGTCATGAAACCTGCTCTCGATGGACTGCAGACCGACGCCGTCGTATGAGCATCGGTAAAAATTGTGCCGCCGGCAGCGAGTTGATCAAGATTGGGGGTTTTGATGTTCTGCGATCCCTGGAAGCCAAGGTCGTGATAGCCGAGGTCATCGGCGAGAATGACAATGATATTTGGCTTATCCTTCGGGCTATCCGTTTCCGCGAAGAGCGTGGCCGGTGTCATCAATAAGAGGATCAGGATATAAGTTTTCATGTTTGGCATCGTTGGATTGCAAGAAGTTGGTTTGGTATTGAAGCGAACCATCGGCTTAAAAAGCTTCAGAAAAAAATACCGCTGCTCGAAGTTTGAGTAGTTCGTCGAAACGGATCATCTGATTCACTGTTTTAATTTTGTTTTGGATCGTTTTTCGGTAAGCGAGCACGCCGACTTGATTTTGCGTTATTCGGGAAATGAAATCAATTTAGAATGTCGTGTTTAATCCGAAGTTTATGTGCTTTATAGAATTGCTGAAATGCAGGTTTGGCTGTTTTCTGAGGTTTGCAGGGTGCAATACAGTGGAGAGCAGGTAGCC
>JAAEMV010000646.1 GCA_024225195.1 Planctomycetaceae bacterium
CCGCATTATGCTTGGGTTCATTCCACCGTATTTAGGATCAGGCTTGTGGATCGCCATTGTTTTTGGAGTCACCGGCATCTCCGCATGGGCACTTATCCCAATTGTCGTCGTGTTGGTTGTCGCTCTTGTTTTCGAGTCCCGTTGTCAGCAACGTATGGTTGAGTTAAAGATAGTGCCCGCACTTTCAGAATTGGAGACTTTACGTGAGAAGCTTTCGCATTAGCATTGACGGGGTTTTTCGCCCTCCCCTGCCCTCAAATGGTCTCTAAATTTCCCGCTTGCCTCCAAGTACCGGCAGTTACGCGATATTGGGTGCGATGCTTTTTATGGGTTTCATTAGAGTTGAATCTAGCTCCTATAGATAACGCTCATTCGAGAGTTGTTGGTGTTGATTGGTTGTAATACGTCATTGCTGTTGCGGCATCATGGCTGAGGCATCTGCTAGAATCCCGTCTCCGCCGAGTAGGAGGCTAGATAGCAGGTTGATTCAACCCCTAGCCTCATCCCCCCACCTTTCGAAAGGCTTCGGATTCGATAGGTTCAATCCTCGACAGTTACCGAGAGGCTTCGAAGGTTTGGGGGGCTGTGTGTAGCAATCCTGGGTTTCTTAGGCTGTAAAGCAGTACAGAAACAAAAATAGCCCAATAATCGAGCAGGGCTAACTGGTTCAAAAATGGGGCGATAGTACATCAACGAGCCAGCCGAAGGGGAGTAGTGCTTTTAGTCGGGCGCCCCTATCTACTAAGTTCATAGACAATTAGGCCGCCGCAACCAAACATAAATAGCACCATAGCACAGCCTAAAACGACAAGGGGTGCTATAAGTATCCAAACCAAGCAAGACACTAGGCTAGATTTTCGGATCTCATTACCGTCCTCTTTCTGTCGTATGCTAGATGGCTCGTAGGGGTTTTGTTTTTCTTCCATGACTTCGAGGATATCAGAGGCCACTTACGGATTCAAACTCTCGATAGGAAATGGCTAGGTTTCCAAAGTGCAGACGGATTCTACTTGCCCTGTCGCCTTTTTCGGCCCCAACCGAAGGGCCAAAAAGTGAGAAAGGACCTATTCTTTTTTGCGGTTTGTGATAGCCCTTGACGGGACACGGTCGCCCCTCGAATTGTTTAGGTTCTTTAAGAGCTATCGAATCCCGTCCACGCTGAGAAGAACGCTGGATCGCACGTTGAGTCAATCAAAATCTCCCCCCCCATCCAAAAAATGACGCCCGAAAAAAATATAAAAAAGAGGGCTATAATCGCTAACAGAAAAAACAAGTAATGGCGGCGGAAATGTAACCTTCCGGCTCCTTCTCGGTGGCTTCGTTCAAGAAATCCTTCGGCGAATCGTAGGGGTTTTCTGGTTCTTTCATGGTTGGAAGGCTATCAGAGGCCATTCGTGGAATAGAACTCTCGAGACTGGAGTTTGCTTAGCTTTCGCTGCTAACGAAAAAAGACGTATCGCTCGCAGGGAGTAGCCAAAAAAACTCTGATTCAAAGTTCCCCCGATCACGGACAAACCACATCGAAGGAGCCGAGGCCGTTTCTTTCCATAGGTGCCAGATAGACTGCAAAACGAGCGTCGATACTTTTGAGGCATTAGGCAATTTTGGTTCTGATTTCAACTTGCCGCGCTTGTTTTATTTTCGATTCCAAACTCAGTTTCAAAAGTTTGCTTGACATAAAAGCCGAGCTGGTGTACTATCGAGGTAATACAGCTGTTCACGTTTGAGCAAAGCGAGTCGACTTGTGTTTTTTAATATTAACCAAACTAATGGCGTGCCAGTTTACGAGCAAATCTCGCGTCAAATTGCCTTCGCGATAGCCAGTGAGGGTATTGCTGTAGGCGAGTTGGTGCCGTCTGTTCGCAATTTGTCCCGTGATCTTGCTGTGAACCCGAATACAGTGGCCCGAGCCTATCGTCAGCTTCAAGATGAAGGCATTCTTGCATCCGTTCGAGGCGAAGGGTTGCTTGTGACTCCTACTGCGGTCAAACAGTGTAAAGTTCTTCGGAAACAGCTGTTGTCCGAGCGAATGTTACAAGTGATGGAGGAGGCACGGCAAAGCCATTTGTCTGACGACGAGGTGGCAAAGATGGTATCGAAATGCCTTCAGAAATCAAAAACGAGTTTCGCAAAAAATCGCTCCTCTTTATAGAGATAGGACTTCTTTTATGGCAGTTGTTGAACTTAGCAATGTCTCTAAAAAATACGGTGCGATCCAAGCGATGGATGGCATTTCGTTTTCAATTCCGTCCGGCGTAGTGTTTGCGCTGTTAGGAGAAAATGGAGCGGGCAAAACAACCACAATTAAGACAATGCTTGGGCTTGAGCATCCAGATTTGGGAACCATAAAGATTCTTGGCCTTGACCCTGCCGCCAACGATGTACAGATCCGTAGGCAGATTGGTTATGTTCCGGATGCTCCGGCGCTTTATGGCTGGATGAAGGTTTCCGAAATTGGTTGGTTTACCAGCGGGTTCTATCCGGCTGGATTTTACGACCAATTTGTAAAACTGGCGAGTGATTTTGAACTGCCGCTAGACGTTAAAATCAAAACACTATCCAAGGGCGGCTACGCGAAAGTAGCCCTTGCGCTTGCCATGGCTCATCAGCCGGATTTATTGATTCTGGATGAACCGACATCGGGTCTTGATACCTTGGTTCGTCGGAAATTTCTCGAGAGTATGGTCGACGTTGCCGCAGCTAATCGAACAGTATTTTTGAGCAGTCACCAAATTCCGGAAGTGGAGCGGGTGGCTGATTATGTTGCGATTGTAAATGAAGGTCAAATCCGCGTCTGTGATCGCTTGGAAACGCTCAAGCAAGAAATTGAACAATGGGTAATCACGGTTTCCAATCCGAACGTTCGTTTGCCGGGGTTCGAGGCCTGTCTTCTTTCCCGGCAGGGTGAGGGGAAGAAGCGACAACAGGTCTTTGTCAGAAAACCTGATCCCAATTTACTTTGGCAATTGAGAGACACCGAGGGTGTGAATGAAGTCGAGGTAAACACGCCGTCGTTAGAAGACATTTTTGTGGCCTATCTGGGCTCGCAAGTCCGCCAGGGCTCTGGCTCGGAATCCGATCCGTCTCCAGCAATCGGGAAGGTTGGCGCGAGTGATTTAGAGAAAGGTAACGCTTAAGCGATGTCTACCTCAACAAGCAATTCGACAGCTAGTGAGAGTGATAACTGGA
>JAAEMV010000647.1 GCA_024225195.1 Planctomycetaceae bacterium
AAATGGCAATGGCTAAGACCATTGCAAAACCCCAATAACATTCTCGATATATTTCCTATATAGAGTGCTCCGTTGATCGGGCTCGTTCAACAATAGGATAGGTCGCGGCTATCGCGCGACATATCCTTATTCGTTATGCGCTTACTCAAGGTTTGCCGCTCCGTATAGGTATCAGCTGTAATTCTGCACTGGCTTCTTCTTCGATTTTGCGAATTGCAGCTTCATTTTCAACTTGCCACACCACCCAATTCTTGCCGTCATAGCGCCTTACATCAACCGGAATGCTACTGGTTTTAAGCTTTTTCAAAACGATTTCTTCCATTTCTGCGCCATAGCTCATGCTCTTCCCAAACGGAATGATTGCTTCACGAATCTCAAACATAACGGCCTGTACTTTATTAAAGTCACTTTTTTTGAACTCAAACCTTCCATCTTCAAGGTGCCTAAACCAAATGCCTTTTTGTTTAAAGGCTAGAGGAGCCTGCTCGTTGATTTCAGCGCCATCAAGGTGGATAGCAATTGTTTCCTCTGCACTACATCCAAATAGTGTTATTAAAATTAGAATTGCGACTAATTTCATCTTTTTAGGCATAACGATCGCTGCCAGCCATGGAGAGCGAAGCGAAGGCTGGTAAACCCCGGTAGCCGTGAGGCCGCACTGTTTACCCGTCGTGCGTAGCGCCAGAGGGGAAGCAAAGTAGGCATCCGAACACGGCGTCCAGTCATTTCGGGAAC
>JAAEMV010000648.1 GCA_024225195.1 Planctomycetaceae bacterium
GGAAATCTTCGAGATGAATCACAGGGTTTCCTGATTTTTCACCAACAACGACGCCGTCTTCGTTCAATCGGATGCCTTCGCCCGGACCCGCGATGATGATGTCGCTTTTGTCTTCCAATGCGATCACGTATTCAACACGCTGCAAACCAGCCATGTACTTAATTTCACTGCTTAACGGCTTGCCTTCGTCCTTGGCTTGAGTGATTGCCTCCTCCAAACCCCGAAGAGAAACCATTCGAAGTGGAGTCGCTTCCGCGATTTTTGAGTCGGTAGCTTTCAATCCCTCTTCGATTCGGGCGAGAGCAGTTCTGTCAAGCTTGGCCTTTTCACCGGTAAAAACCCCTCGGGTATCTATTTTGATACCGCCAACAACACCACTAAAGACAGTGCCGTTGTTGAATCCATTTCCGTTGTTACCGTTGTTTCCGTTGTTTCCATTGTTACCACCGTTGTTCGCATTCTGTGCATTTGCAGCTGCTGGAATAACCAACAACGCAGCAATCGCGAATAAGGTGATTTTGGCGAAACGTGCCGACATGATTTAGCTCCTGAGAAAAAAGGCCTTGCCCCTTGGTATTTCGGTTATATCGTACTTGTAGCTCAGCATTCTTACCTCGCACCCGAGAACTTCTAATAAAGACTGGCGGATGTTGGTCGAATCGCAGTAAGATAACAGTTGTGAGACTCAGACTGCTTTTAAGACTAACTTGGGCAGTCTCCAATGGCAAGAAAAACCGGTCTTTCCGCTTGATAATACTACGGAAAACAAAAACCTACCCTAACAATCATATCCCAAATTATCGGATTGCACTCCGTAAATCCCCCAGAACCATGGTTTAAACTCAATTTCTGAATATGGCCGGCCCTAAGAAACCAAAAACTGGATCAAATATCGCCTATCTCGTCATTCGAGATGGAAAAAAATGGTCGGACGTTTTCCGATTAATGCCCGGCAGAACCGTCACAATCGGACGTTCGCCGACAAACCAAATTGTCATCAAAGAGGACCAGGCAAGTCGGCAGCATGCGGAAATTTTTAGTTCCGACGGAAAGTGGACAGTTCGGGATCTCAACAGTCGCAACGGAACTGCCGTCGGCAAAGAACGGGTCACTGGAGACTATGTTCTCAAGCCCCAGGAAATCATCTGGATCGCCAGTACCCAAATGGCTTTCGTTACGGACCTCTCATCCGCCTACAACCGCAAAGTCTTCTCCCGGGTCGAAATCGGATCCGAAACAGTGACCGGTCTCGAGATCCATGATTCGGACGAACAAGCCACCATGGCTGATCTGCAACTGTCCGAACCAACTCAGATCACTCACCGAAGGCAAAAGACACGCTACCTACAAGCGGAAGATCCAGATTCTCTCGAGGAGGGCCCGCCCAGTGAGAACGCCCGATCCAAAGCATCGAGAAACGCCACGCGTCTGTGCCGCCTCGCCTTCGATCTAGCCAACGAAACGACGCCTCGTGCGATCGCAAGAATGGCCTTGGACTGCCTACACGAGGAAACAAAACTAGATGCCGGCGCGGTATTGCTCGTCCCCAAATCAAGACGCACAACCGTTGACCCGAACAAACTCGAAATCCTTGCTTGGCGAAGCGACACGCGTCCGGAGTACCAGCGAGTGTCGCAGTTTCTCGCCGAAACATGCCTCCGCGGTAGCGAAGCGATTCTCGCTCGTGACATCCAGGACGACAGCACACTTGGCCTAAGAGACAGCGCTGGAACCATTCACGCCACCAGCGTGATCGCCGCACCGATCAGAATGAATAACCGCACAATCGGCCTGATTCATTTATATTCCACCAACATGCAGGAAGGCCTCCGGCCCAACGATCTCGAGTTTACCCTCGCCGTCGCTGAGACCGTTGGCATGGCATTACGAACTCGCTACCGAGAACAAAAATTAGTCGAAGACCTCTCCAAGACTCGCAATCAAATTGACCAACTGCGAAATCAACTCGGCGTCGAAAGCGAAATCGTTGGCGGAAGTAACGCAATGTTCCGCGTCCATGAACAAGTTGGAAAAGCTGCACCTAGTAAAGCAACCGTGCTGGTTCGCGGGGAGAGCGGTGTTGGCAAAGAATTGGTTGCCCGAGCAGTCCACTTCTCCAGTGACCGACGCAACAATCCGTTCATCTGCCTAAACTGTGCCGCCTTATCTGAATCCTTGCTGGAAAGTGAACTCTTCGGACACGAAAAGGGCGCATTCACTGGAGCTACTGATCGTAAAGCCGGAAAGTTTGAGGCCGCCGATAAAGGAACTTTAATGCTGGATGAAATCGGCGAAATGAGCCCGAGCATTCAAGCAAAGTTTTTGCGAGTTCTTGAAGGCCACCCTTTTGAACGCGTCGGCGGAAGCAAATCTATCAAAGTGAATGTTCGCGTCATTGCCGCTACCAACCGCGATCTGGAAGAGGAAGTGCGACGCGGAAAGTTTCGAAAAGATCTCTTTTTCAGACTTCATGTCGTTCAAATCGACGTGCCGCCACTTCGACGGCGACCTGAAGATATTATCGAATTGTCAGATTACTTCCTACAAAAGTACAACCTTGAAACCGGGCGCAAAATAAACGGATTCTCTCCGCAAGCACTGCATCAACTAAAACGGTATCGCTGGCCTGGAAATGTGCGGGAACTCAAAAACGTTATTGAACGAGCTGTGGTTCTCGCGCGAGGGGAAATCATTCAGCTCGATGAACTACTGCTGACCAACCTCTCAACTGCCAGTGAATCGCAATTTGACGTGGGAACGATTGTTCAGGAATACCAGCCCGAATCACTGGAAATGATTGAGCAACGCCACATCGCCGCGACCCTTCAGGCAACACACTGGAATAAAAGTAAAGCTGCTGCGATTCTTGGCATCGAACGTTCGACTCTCGATCGAAAGATCAAGAAATTTGGAATCAGGAAAGAGTCGCCTTAACGTAGCTTCCCTCCGTAGATCCCCTCCGTAGCTCCCCTCTTCCCACTAGTAGCTGCTCTAGCTGCCTTCCAAAGAACTTTTTTCGTAGGCGTCACTGCCGGCGCTGGTTACACTCACGGGACGTATCCCTCTGGGTGGACTTGCTTTCCCTTCAAGTTGCTTGAGGTAAGCAATCAACTTCACTTCACTATCGGGAATCAAATCCGCAACCGACTGGGCCATCGAATCGGCAACGCCCAAACGAATCAATTGGTTCAACTGATTTTGCAGAAGCGCCTGAGTTTCCTCGCCACTGCTTAAGAGAAAATGCACCCACAACCAGGACTCTGCATAGTCCATCTGGTCTAGTTCGGTCGCCTCACGCAATGTTTCCAATCTAGACAGATCAGGTTCCCATTCCGAGCGTCTCAATCGATTGGACAGACTGTAAATGTGTGGGCCATTGAGGCCGTGTTTACCCCGCTTTATTTCAAAATACTCAGCGAGCCCTTCGTCAAGCCAAATGGGCAAGTTCGGAACGACTGAATGGAGATAACCATGGGTTACTTCGTGACGCAGATCATCTCCCACCCGAGGCCCCCAAAAGGCGTACACATTGAGACTGTTGTCACTCTTGACAAAAAATGCTCGCCTGCCGGGAAACTCTGGATGAGCCCGTTCCATAAACGCTTGAAAATGAGCCTCGTCATCAAACAAGAAAACATGAATCGACTCGTCAGAAGTCGGGATATCTAGAATTCTTGCGATCTCATTTCGTCGGGAAGTCAGCTCCCGTATCAATCGATGATTTTTAGGCAGATGGAAATCGGAATGCACGACTAACTGATCGACTACCAACTGCTGCTTTGTTGGTAACGTGTTACGCCCTTTCTGTATCGCGCACCCGCTGTTCATACCACAATAAATGACGAGACAACTGACTGCCAACAGCCAGCGCGCACCAATTGGAACTATGTAATTACGCATTAACACTCAGAATTCCAATCGGAACGACATCGCATTTCATCTTACCGGGGCGGCGGAGGTTAACAGAACGACGACCCGCGTAAAACGGCAATCGTTTTGTGAACCAGGCTATTGCGTCCCAGCTGGGTCGTGCCATAAATCAGTCACTCGAAAGAAAAGACGAGAGATTCTTTCACTCCCAATGAGTCCGCAGCAACACCGGCGAACAACGGGACGCAGCGATTCCGACCCTCTAACGATAATGCACTCAACGCCAACCTTTCAGATGCGGGAAATTTCTAAACGCGAAAGAAAACAAGGTTTAAACAATCGCAATCATGGTTCAACGGATTTAACCGCCTTCCTTCAAAGTCCTTCGAAACGAAACATCAACCCGCAATCGCAAAAGTGATAGCACCCTGGATGAAATTGAGGCTCAAAAACGCAACTCACGGTTTTATCGGCTATCGGCTGAGAAACTCATATTGACCCATTCCACTAAAAAAGTGCAAACTCTCGACTGACCTAGTCTTTCGGATCTGTTTTCCGATTGCCGACATCCACGGAAGGATTTGATAATGCCGCGTTTTTTTGGGCGATATAGTTTCACCGGACTCACCGCAATTGTTGCAATGAGCTTGATCTCTTTTTCTGGTTGCATGGAAGAAAAATCCGCCCAATTGGTAAATGAATTCCCGAACGAAACCACCACCAATGCGAATGACCTACCGGTTTCGACCGAAACAAATACGGTGGCGGTAGTCAGCACGACCGAGTTGTCATCACCAGCGAAGCTGAGTGTTGAGGAAATCAATTCCGAATCGACACCTTCAGAAGTTTGCCAACGGTTCTTAGATCTCCTTCAATCCGGAAATCGAATCGCCGCTGAAAACCTATTGACCCGCACCGCACTTACGGCAACGACCAAAGCTGGACTTAAACTCGAACCGATGGGCGGACCAGCATCCACCTACCGCACCGGCGAGGTTCGTTACGCAACCAATAAGCAGAAACTCGCTCATGTAGACACATACGTTGTCGACAACGTCGATGGTGAGCCTTACGAGATGGAAGTCACGTGGCAACTCCACAAACACCTTGATGGTTGGCGCATTTCCGGTTTGATGCTGGAACTTGAACCGGGCAAAACAAAAGATTTGCTTTCGCTTGAGAATCAATACGATGTGGCCAAGTTGCAAAGCCTGGCAGGCGTAGAAGCACTTGACGAAACAGAACCACCGCAGGCGAAGGTAAGCGACAGCAATCAATCCCTGCAGCTGAAATGAATCAGCCCGAACGCCTTGCCCGAATTCTTTTTTTTCGGAATTCATTCGAGGCTTTGATAATTAAAGCTGACCGCTTTTGTTGTTAGCCATTGGACGAATTAACGCTCAGAGAAGCCCAGCGTTGCCATAAACCCGCAAAACGTCCAGTTAATCTCTATCAAATAAAACAGTTCCCCGAGCAAATGTCGAGACATTGCCCGCTGTTTTCCACGACGTGAACAAGTGAACTTTCGCCAGCGACTCGACAAGACTAGGATAGCATGCCGTAACGCCGCCCGTTCTCACTCGCGGACTCGCCCCGCTCCCTTACGATTTGAATAGAGAAGCCATGGCTACTGAAACTCAACCCGAACAAAAAAACAATTCTGACGAAGCGGCCAAAACAGACGCGATTGCCAAAGACATTCACGTCGAATCGGAAAGGCTTGGACCGTCCCGAATTCCCAGACCTGAGGGGGTCAATGCGAACAGCAAAGTGCTTTGGTCCTACATCATCCCGGTCACGCTCTTTCACCTATTAATCCCGCTGGCGTTTATCCCCTACTTCTTTTCGTGGTGGGGACTCCTTTTTTTACCGATTGGAAACTACATTTTCACGTCGATGGGAATTGGGGCTGGGTACCATCGCCTCCTCACCCATCGCGGTTTCGATTGCCCTAAGTGGTTCGAGTACACGTTGGCGACGCTTGGCGTATGCAGTTTTCAAGACTCACCTGCCCGCTGGGTTCTCGTTCATCGGGTACACCACCAACATTCGGATCACCAACCCGACCCACACACTCCTAATGTAAGTGGTTATTGGTCACACATGGGATGGATGTTCGTTGACAACACTGACTTGAGCACCGCTTCAGCCTACGACAAGTACGTTCGCGACTTGATGCGTGACAAATATTACATGTGGCTCCAGCGAGGCTTTAATTGGGTAGGAGTTTACGCATTCCATGCACTCCTACTTCTCGGGGTTGGTTTCGGACTGGCGTTCGTCTTCGCTCCGGAAAACGTAACTCGGTTCACCGCCCAGTTCTTTTTCTGGACCGTGATCATGCGAACGGTATACACATGGCACGTGACCTGGGCAATCAATTCAGCCGCACACATGTGGGGATACCGAAATTACGAAACCCGGGAAGATAGCCGGAACAATTGGTTGTTCGCTTTGCTGACCAATGGCGAGGGCTGGCATAACAACCATCACGCCGACCCCCGTTCTGCCCAGCACGGCCACCGCTGGTGGGAGGTCGATTTGACCTACATTAGTCTGGCCGTACTCCAGAAGGTCGGCATCGTAAAGAACCTAGTAGGCCCAAACACCTCGGCTCTAAATCGCAAAGCGATTTGAGCCGTTGGCTTAGAGGCTGACTTCACAGCGGCGGAGCGATTCGCCCCGCCGACCGGACTGATCAGAGATCGAACTTGATCCCCTGAGCCAAAGGCAATTCTGTAGAGTAATTAATTGTGTTGGTGGCTCTACGCATATAAGACTTCCACGCGTCCGAACCGGATTCCCGCCCTCCCCCTGTATCCTTCTCACCGCCAAAGGCGCCTCCAATCTCTGCGCCACTGGTGCCGATATTGACATTCGCAATTCCGCAGTCAGAGCCTGCCGGTGAGCAGAACAGCTCCGACTCACGCACGTCACTTGTAAATATCGAACTAGAGAGTCCCTGCTGAACACTGTTTTGAATTGCAATCGCCTCCGCAAGTTCACTGTAGCGAATGACGTAAGTAATTGGTGCAAATGTTTCTCTTTGGGTCACCGCAGCATCTTTCGAAATTTCAACGAGTGCCGGTTTGACGTAAACCCCGTGCCCGCTCTCGTTAACTATCCGTTCGCCACCATGAACCAAACCACCCTCGGCGCGAGCGGCATCAAGGGCAGCCTGCATTTTCCCAGCAGCATCTTCATCAATTAGTGGACCGATCAGTGTCGATTCCTTCAGTGGATTACCAATCGACAACTGACCGTACGCAGCAAGTAGTTTCTCAACTAACTCATCCGCAATGGAATCGTGAACAATTAGTCGCCGCAAAGATGTACATCGTTGACCACAGGTTCCCACGGCTGAGAAAACAATTCCCCGCACCGCGAGTGATAAATCAGCCGAAGGAGCAACAATCGCTGCATTGTTACCACCCAATTCCAAAAGTGGTCGCCCCAACCTTGCCCCCACTGTGGCCGCTACCGATTTCCCCATCGCCGATGAGCCCGTTGCAGAAATCAACGGCAATCCCGGATGAGCCGCAATCGCTTCACCAACGTCACGGCCTCCAATCAACAACTGGATCAGGTTAGTCGGGGCATCGTCAAACGCCGCGATCACTTTCATCGCAATCAAATGACAACCAATCGCAGTCAAAGGAGTCTTCTCCGAAGGTTTCCAAAGCACCGGGTCACCGCAAACCAACGCCAACATCGAATTCCACGCCCAAACCGCCACTGGAAAATTGAACGCGCTAATCACACCAATGGGGCCCAGAGGATGCCACTGTTCAGTTAAACGGTGCATCGGGCGCTCACTCGCAATCGTCAAACCATAAAGCTGACGGCTCAACCCAACTGCAAAATCACAGATATCGATCATCTCCTGGACTTCACCAAGAGCCTCTTGAAAAATCTTGCCGCAGTCGACCGAAACCAGGTAGGCCAGCTGCTCTTTATTCGCTCGCAGTTCGTTACCAATTTCACGAACCAATTGCCCACGAATTGGTGCCGGTACCGTTCGCCACACATGAAATGCTTCGGTCGCTGCTGACACGGCTTCGTCAACCTTGTCGGTCGAACAAAACTGGAGCACTCCGATTGAGCTACCATCGATTGGTGAAATCACATCGACGACTTCCCCCGTGCCAGTCTCCCAGTTCTCGCCAATCGCAATTGACTGCAGAGGGAGTTCGGCTCCTAGTTCCTTGAGAATTTCCAATGCCCGAACCGAAAAATCGCCTGACTTCATATCGCTAACCACTCGAAAATATTGATCAAATTACGCCTCGATCATACCGCAAATGAATAGGGATGAAATCGGGGCACGTGATAAATACTCCACTCGCGGAGCCAAACTCGAGTAACTAGCGACAATCAACCATGACTCAACAAAGCCTCCTCCAGACCTGTGCTGTTTTTCAGACTCTCTCTTCTAAGACTTCACTGGTTGAAAATCGGTACCTCATATTTCGATAAACGCAAACATCAGTGATATCATCGGGCGTGCCAGCGGGTGCCGAGCGATAGTTGATGGAAACACGTTTATTGTCGTTGATCGGCAGCACGCGATGCCAACAGTGACCGTGCAATAACACGAGCGTTCCCTTGCTTAATTCCAGCACTATTTGACCATCAAGGTCTTCATTAGGCGCACCTGCAGGAAGAACACCGTGTCGATGAGACCCCGGAATGACGACGGTTCTTCCTCCTGTCCGGTCATCGATATCATGAGGATAAACCAACCGGTTTAAATTAAACTGCGAAGCGTTTTCTGGTGGACAATCCTGGTGCCATGACTGTCCATCACTATTGCGATTCGAAAACATTACCATGGTGTACTGTTCGCACCAATGCTCACCTAGGATTGCTGCGGTCAATTGTTGAAGGTCATGGTTGTTTCCAGTGGCATCAAAATCGAAAACACCCTCTCGCTGCGGAAACCACGGAATCACATCTGCTTTTGAGCGTTCCAAGAATTCTGCATCGTGCATGAAACTTGGAGATTCTCCGAACTCTTCAAATATCAGGCGACACAATTGATCCATCTCTTCTGAGTCAAAAAACGATTCCAGGACTACAAACCCCTGCTCCCAGAACTGTTCCGCCAACATTTTAAAATTCATCAAACAAGGCCTTCTAGCGGAATCAAATTACTAAACTCAAACGAAAATCCAAAAACAAAACCAACAAACCCAGCTCTCGCACCTTTCCGGCTCCGTTTCATCCATTAAATTGAATCCGCTATGATAGCAAACCGGTCGGGCGTATCGCTGTCTGGCATTTAAGAAATTTCGGTTCGGTTTTCGAAAGCATTAATTTGCCGTATCTCATTGGAACTGACGAAGCAGGCTACGGCCCCAACCTCGGTCCTTTAACAATGGCCGGTACGCTCTGGGAAACGGAATCGACCGAAACCGATCTTTATTTGGCGCTAAGTGACGCCGTAGCAAACCACTCAACCCGCTCCGCAAACGCCCCCAAAGTCTTCATTGCAGATTCAAAAAAGGTCTATTCAGGATCGATCGAACAATTAGAAACCAACGTTCTTGCTCTTGTTTATGCACTCAAAGGCAAAATCCCCACCGACTGGCAAGACCTCATCGAATTACTCTGCCCACAGCACTCACCCACCCATAGTGATCGCCAACTCTGGCTGACCGGACAATCGAAAAGCCTTCCGCTGGCTGGCGATCCTCACAAAATCAAAGCTCTCGGAGACTCCTTCCAGGAAAATTGCACCCGAGCCGGGGTCAAATTATTGGAAATCGAGTGCCATCCAATTTTCCCGCCCCAGTTTAATGATCAGCTTGAGGTGTTGGGAAACAAAGCAACTCTACTATCTACCTACACCCTCAAAATTGTCCAGCGGTTAATGAACCACTGCGATGACGATACTGAAATTGGTTGCGATAAACATGGTGGTCGAAGCAAGTACGCAGGTTTAGTTCAAGAAATTTTGGCGGACGAACTCGTGTTGGTGGGGGATGAAACACGAGAGATGAGCGATTACAGCTTCCGCCAAAATGACCACGATGTATTTATACGATTTCAAGCAAAAGGCGAATCGTTTTTACCAGCGGCCCTTGCCTCCATGGTTGCGAAATACATTCGAGAAGTATTCATGGGGATTTGGAATCAATACTGGCGCGAGCAACTTCCAGAAATAAAACCCACGAAAGGGTACCCAGTCGACGCCAAGAGGTTTAAGTCTGAAATCGCCCACCTCCAATCAAAACTGGGACTCAGCGATCACCTGATTTGGCGAAATAAATAAATGTTCAAAACTAAATGCAAATGCTGGCATTTCCGTTTTCCGTCCACAATAATGCGATCTTCTAAATTAACCGCTCCAACATTTTAAAAACCATGAATTTCAAATTAAATCTTCTGTCAGCCGTAACGGTCTTCGGTTTACTCGTATCGAGCCTGCCAGCAAGCCTCTGCGGACATGAAATTGCTTCGGAAATGACAGATTCAGCAAATCATTTATTGCAATCTCTCACTCCGAAACAAAAGGCGACCCTGGTATTTCCACTCGATGACAAGCTTCGAAAAGATTGGCAATTCATTCCAATGGAGCGAGAGGGGCTCAGCCTAAAAAACCTAAAGCCAAATCAGCGATTGCTGGCAATGTCGCTTATCCACACAGCACTGAGCCATCGCGGTTACTCAACATCACTGCAGATCATGGCGTTGGAGCAGATCTTGCATGAAATGGAAAACAATTCTCCCAAACGTGATCCCGAAAAGTACCACCTCTTTCTGTTCGGAACACCCTCACTCAAAACTCCCTGGGGCTGGAGAATCGAGGGGCATCACCTCTCCATTAGCGTCACCGTCGTTAAAAATGAGGTTGTTGTGACACCTGCATTTTTCGGCTCAAATCCGGGAGAGGTTCAGTCTGGGCAATTTAAGGGGGTTCGTGTGCTCGGCAAAGAAGAAGATCTCGGGCGGGACCTAGTCAAAGCGCTCACCGAAGACCAACGAACCGTCGCCGTTTTCAGTAAAAAAGCTCCCCGAGATGTCATTAACGGTCCCGGCCGAGAAGCAACAGCGCTCACTCCTAAAGGCTTGTCTGCTGCAAAAATGACAAAGGAACAAAAATTAATGCTGCGACAAATTGTCGACGCGCATTTGAACAAATGCC
>JAAEMV010000649.1 GCA_024225195.1 Planctomycetaceae bacterium
ATATGGTAACATCCCCTCGGTAAATTGAAAATTTTCGTCACCCATTAAGATTTGTCCTTTTAGATGTGGCTCCACAAATATCAGCTGTGTTAATAATCATTTAATTGTAACAGAATTTGCATGGCTGCTTTGGTCGCAGAGTTAATCTTGATCGTTGCAAAAAGGAAGGTTTTTGCAACGGTTTTCCGCACCTAATGATTTCAACGGCTTAAGTGTCGCAAAACCTTGTAGCGAAAAGATTAGCGGATTTGTGTGATTTAGGGTTAGCGGGCAGCAGGCTCTTGTCGGGCCATTCCGTATGCGAGGTTGGTCTTTAGCGTCACGCTAGGACTCCTCGTTTGCGGTCGCTTCTGATGCAACCTGCTGCCATATGCTTTATTCGCAAGGTGGACGAACCATGAAGCGTTTATGAATTGGCACTGCCATTGTTCACAAAGGTAACTTCGAATTATCTCTTACCGTCCTTCTACGAACCACAGTCTCAACACTGTTGGCGTTTCATTAAACATTCGCCAGATTTGACCCCGTTTGCATCATTTGCGGAAGGTTGAGCTTACGCCCCGCAAGATGGGGTCTGGAAAAACGCTTCCATGGGGAAAGTCCTTTCCAATGTGCGCCAAGATTGGCGCTTTTAAACACATGGGTACGAGTAAGCTGGAATTCAAGATAATCTCGTTGTTGCAAAAACCATGGTTTTTGCACCATCTGAATATCGTACAGAGCCGCATAAGCGTTCATTTTGGAACGCGATTTAGAGGTTTCGCAAAGTAACTGGAAATAATGATTCCG
>JAAEMV010000650.1 GCA_024225195.1 Planctomycetaceae bacterium
AATGTCTACTTCTGAATTGAGTTCTTTTTGTCTGGGCATTTTGGTTGAGGGTAACTAGCAAAAACGAATGTTTTGTCGAATGCTAATAAGTTACATCGATGAGTTTTTCTTTTGTGCTAGAAACGGTTGGCGAGTCACCATTCGCTTCTATGAAATAAAGACGGATTTCCTATCAGATATTCTGAACGAACTATTCATGACGGAGGATGCTCAGAAGTGATACCTAAGTAGAATTTGTTTTGTCTAGCGGCGCCGGTCTGTGTATGGGTAATTGCGGACTGGCAACATGCTGGCTGTTGGGTTGCTGATTTTTCTTTAACAACCTTGTATGGAGCCAACCAATGATCAATGCAAAACAGAAAACAGTAGAAGCTGAACCAAGCAGGCTTCCTTGTTTAAATGATAGCAGCAGATTGAATGTAAAGATGGCAAAGACGATTCCGATGTTTACCCTGACCTCGGATGGAAGGCTGGGGGTACTCATTAAACGAAATCCTTGTCGAAACGTTACAGAAATGATTGCAACTAATAAAGTTAAACCGAAGATCCCCTCTTCAACTAGAGTTTCACCTATAACAATATGAGGATAGGCACTGAGATATTTGAAGGAGCTTGATGAGCCAATCCCGAAGATCCAGGCAGTTGGACCTGCAGATATCCAATGTTTCATCACTTCTTTGAGCATATCGAATCGCCCAATTTGATCTTCGAGCATTTTTTGATATTGCCATCGAGTTGTTAGCTCAGTTTGCTCGACAAAGATAACAACCGCAAAAGTAGCGATGCCAATAGCCACGATGGCGAGGATGGTCGATCGTTTCGCTGCAACGCCCGCAATTAGCGGAAGGAAAATCGCACTAATCCCTGCAAAAGCAATCACCTGACCACGTGAACCGCTACTGTACATCGCGGTAATGCAAAGTCCGACAAAGCACAGTTTTAAAATCGAATTGAAGTTCCATAAATTCTTACCCCAAATTGAGAATAGCGAAGCTAAGCCAACGTAGGCTGAGAACGAGGCTGCTGCCAGAGGGTTGGCTTCGACGGCTTTTCCCTGAATTGAATCGATGATGATTCCTCTCGCGCCAATCGTGCTCAGGTTGATTGCTATGACGATAAGGATTCCGAAATAGACTAACACGGTGATCGCTGTTTTGAGTTGCTTGGCATTAATCAAACACATTGGGGTGAGAAGACAGAACGTAATTATATAAGGGAGTTGGAGCTTCAACCTGTCGTAAGTATTGACGGGGCTTTGGCTCCAAAAATATGAGATCACGCAGTACGTAATGAGTATCAAATACAGCCAGCATTGAATTGGGATTCTAAGTCTTCGATACTTTCCGCGGATGATTCCCCAAACAACACTGATTCCAACTAATCCTGCAATAAAAAAGTTAACAAATGATGAATTGGAAACTAAAAATTGGTTACTCTGCTGCAGAACCGATTCCAGCGCGATCATCGACCATGCCAAAGCAACTGCGATGCCGGGTTTTCCAAGTACGCTTCCTGCAAGCACGACAAGCGAAATTAATATGATGTAAATTATTATTTGAAGCATTGGTTACTGGCCGCTTATATCAAATGCCATGTATTGAAACTGGACTAGGAAACGAAGAGAGTTTTGGGGCGGGTTTTCCATGTAGTTCGCATATTAAACTGGTGAAATGTGCAATATGGTTGGGTAGTGTATGGTAGTCGACGAAGGCCTTTTTCGACTGTTGATTTTCACTGCTAGGTTCCGTTGTGGATTTTAAAGTACAAATTAATCCATCTCGGATTGCATCCACATCTCCAGCCCGGCATGTTCGCCCAAGTTTAAAGTTGTCACATGCCCAGCCAATCCAACCAAAATCTGAAGCAAGGACTTTCTTATCAGCTGCCGCTGACCTAATAAGAATGCTCGCGGATCCAATGTGTCGGGGGTAGCACGTTGCTACAAGTTCCGCCGCAGCAAACAGACAGTCAAATTCTTCAGGAGATGCGAATTGATTTTTAAAAATGATACGTTTGTCGTGGGCGAGACTTTCCGATAAATTTTTGAGATGATCCGAATGCTTACCAAAAAGTAAAAGACGACATGGGAAATCTCGTGGAAGTCGAGATACTGCGCGGGCAATTAAATCAGACCCTTTGGTTTCATTAACCCCGCCTGGGCAGACAATCAACGGATCGCCTGGTTCGAGTCCTAATTGTTGCAGTGCTTCTGGTCGGGTTTTGGTTGTGAGTGGCTCTATCGCTTCTGGTATCAAAAAGACATTTTTGGCGTATGCTGGATTGCGGTTTTTAATTGCGTTTAATACCAGCGGATCAAGATGATGAACTTTATTCCACCTTGCCCGTTGTTGCAATTTCCAAGAAATCTCATTTTTAATGCGGTTGTTCAAATTAGCTGCGGGGTACGCGAATCCACCCCGCATCATCAGGCATTCCAAAATCGCATCGTTCGAAAAGAAACTGTCTGGTTTTCGCTGCATCCCCCACGCCTGTGAGATGCCGTCAGCATAGGGAACGTAGGCGTGATCAGGACGTACTTTTTGAAGTGTGTCTCGGAGAATTTGCAATTGCAGTTTGGCGCGGCTTTTTCCCGGTGGAAGTTTGATTTCAGGGAGCGGTATCCATTCCATCTCGTCAAACAAATCTGAAAAAAACGTTTTACCTTCCGGGGTTTCGCACGTGTTTTTCGGCAATGCTAACTTGACTTTGAATCCTAAACGCTGCAGTTCCACGGCTAAGACCCGAACATAGTATCCCCGGTGCCCGGAAATGAAATTTTCATAGATTAAAACCGATGGAGTTTGGATTGCGTTAGCCTTTTAGTGACTCGTAATAAATTAGTGAGTCACGTTTGATTCGAGATTTTTGTGCAGGTCTTTGTCTGTGATTTTTCGGATGACACGCGCAGGCGTTCCACCGGCTAGACAATCTTCGGGGATATCGGAGACGACGACACTGCCGGCAGCGATTGCACTCCGAGCACCAATGCTGACTCCTTTGAGAACCGTAACATTGGCAGCAAGCCAAACGTGATTGCCAATGATTACAGGTGCAGTTTTGGCTGGAGTTCCAGCCAAGCGATCTTGAAAATGGATGGGATGGGATGGAAGTCAGTGTCATAAATTCGAGAATTTGCACCGATCAAAACATAATCTCCAATCTTAATGGAGGACTCAGCGTAAATCGAAGCTCCAGAAATTCCAACGTTGTTATCAATTTTTAAAATTGCGTCGCGACCTGCTACCAGTTGAGTTGGGTGGTTAATTCCTGCTCGGTTGTACTTTAAGTCATTTACAATTGTGATGTGGTCGCCCAATTCGATTCTTCCAAGTGCACTTAGGCTCATTGGCCCTTTGACGGTTAGA
>JAAEMV010000651.1 GCA_024225195.1 Planctomycetaceae bacterium
AATATTGTCGCTCACGGAGTCTCATTAAAAGAACTCTTTAGTTCTTTTTACTTCTATTTTGTTCGGTTTGGTGGTAATATTTAATATCGCGCGGCCATGATCCAGAACTGCACTTTCGCGCTGGGAATTAAAGCGGTCGCCTTTGTACTGTTGGAAATGTTGTTTTAATAGCGACATATTGTGTATGTTGTATACTACCAACCTCCGGTCGCAATTAATTGAAATCGTTGGTATGATTCTTTAACAACCTTAGTCAGAACTCCCGGCACAGTATTGGCTGCTCTTTTCAGCAGCACTTTAACCACTTGGTTGCGCAAAGTGGGTGAGTCGTCTACAAAGCGCAAATGCTGCAAGAATGGCGGCTTGGTGCCAGTCTGCAGCTCGCGCATTGTGTGGTAACGAAGGGCGCTGATGACGTTGACGCGGTCAATCGTTGCAGTGGCCTGGGATCCTCCAACATAGGTGATGGAAGTATCGGCCAAGTCCCGTGGTAATATTGCAACAGTCGCTGATTCGCCACTCTGAAGCACTGTCATTTCCTCCTCGCTGTCACACTTGAGCATGTTGTAGATCTTGGCACCCGACTTGGCCACGTTGACCAGGTCATTTCTGACTTTGAGAACCAGGTGAGTGTCTCTATTGAACGTTACGGATGCAGCGCGCGACCAGTCCATCAACGAGTCCAACACGTTGTCATACGATGCGGGTGCGGCGAGACAGATCGCTTCTTTGTGGTATTGGGAGGCACTGGTGACGCTGGTGCTGGTTCTAACTTCGACGTAGTGGTGACCGGCGCGCAGTACACCACCCACAATCACATTCACCTTGCATGTTGGAATAGGAGTGGGTTGTGCAGTGGATCCGCCACTTCTACTTGAACTCACACGAGATGCTTTGGAAGGATTCAGCGCATCAGTGGTAGTGAGATCAGTCGTATCGTCGACGTTGTTGAACACAACTAGTGCAAGCTCCTCCTTTGGCTTCTTCACTTTCACGTTCATGAACTCCACCATACTTTGCTGGACATCCACATAGCTGTGGTATTGACGCGGGCTGCTGAGATTGTTCAGGGCATGGAGGGTGCTCGAGTTGCCCACAGAAGTCGCAAAGAATGCAGCGTTGGTGGTGTAGTCTAGTTCGAAACGATTGCGGATAGTGCTAATTAAACCGGTTGTTTTTTTAACAAGAGCTTCCTTTGAAAGCATGCATGCGCCAACAGGAGTGATCGCTTTGTTGCGCACCAAAGCTGTGAGAGAGGACAGTGCCATGGTGGATGGAATGTAATTCTGTCCAACAAACACTTTGATCACGTAAATATCCTCTTTCGGCGGTGCAACTACATCTTCTCTGGATTTTTTGCTCGACTTGCCGCTATTACTATCAGGAACGCTGGGACGCTTTGCTGCTTTACTGTTTCCTGCCTTCGATACATCTTGTTGCTTTAGCTGTTCGTTGTACTTCTGTCGTGAAGAAGGATCCCCGAGTACCGAATGTGCGTCTTTCAACGCCAATCTCTCCGCCTCACATACTCTTTGCACAGTGAGATTACTTTTCGCCATCTTGTTGGCATCAACAGCGTCCATTTTATCTCTGTAGGCAAGACTGATCTGCCGTTGTGACGAATTTACTGGAACGCCGAGGGTTTCATATTGGGTTGCCATGACAGAGTGCTGATATCAATAGATCAATAGATAGACAGGTAATTCTGGTCGGCAGAGAGAAGAATATACACAATTGGCGGTTCCTATTGTCTCACTAATCTCTGGTTAATATGAAAATTATGAGGCAATTCGAATCACACTTCGAGTGTTGGTGTCAATCGGTTTTTGGGGAATTTTCACCCCGCCATTCTAAATCTGCAACGCACAATAATATTTAATATCCGCTGTATTCAAAGTGTTTCACATCTGCCAATTCTGAATATATTTTTAACCGTCTGTTTGCACGCAAAACAGGTGTATCAGCGCAAAAATGCGAAATAATAAGCAGTCGTGAAACCGTGTTTGTTGCACGAGCAATCAAGATCATAAAAATGAGTGACAATGTCGCAGTAAATGTTTCTCCACTCATGGGACAAGCTACAGTTATCTAGTAATAACGATACGATAGCATAAACTGAAAGCATTGTGAAAATGCGCTTGGCGAAGGCAAAATGTAATGCCCCTTTCCCACTTTCCCTTTCCGAGTCGACGATGTGAGCGCTATTGACACAGAAATACTATTTAATAAACGAGAAGAAGTTGCCAATGAGCGTTATTTTTGGTGGCTTTGACAAAGGATCATGATGTGGGTCAAGAAGATCAACCCGTGTGCAAGTCGGATTTCGTCTCTCAATTCAGTAGCATAGCTTTACAAACCACATCGTTCATAAACTGTGTTTTCTTATCTTGTAAAGCTAAAAATTCGAAGTTATTTCATTGTTTTCTTTGTAGCTACACGGGTATGCATCACATAACAGCTGTGATAACCATCCATTCAACAAACAACCTGCCACCACCAAAAGTAAAATGGATCATTTATTGGCCAGAAGAGCAAACGCCGACACGGCCCGCAGTACGCCCTGCTGCTGTTTGACCCGCGCATGCGCTACTTTGGCCTCTCCGAGTCGATTGTTCGTGGATTCCGGGCCTTACAGGTCGACAGCATCCACAACTGGATCTCCAGTTTCTCCATCGAGGAGCTGGACCAAGCCTTCCACGTGGCGCGACTGGGTGAACCCCAATTCTACCACGCCTGCACCAACGGTCCCGTTTTTCCCGAGACCTACCGTATCCGCCGGGACAACGACCACCATACCCCCAACGTGGACCACCACCCGTCCGGAAACACAGGGCAAACGCCCAACACTACGGGCCAGGCCCCTGCCTCCCCTCAACTGTTTGTGCTGCGCACACCGCCGTCCACAGCAACCACAGCAGCCGCACCACAAGTTTCCTCAGTCCCTTAACAGGACGACGACCTGGACCAGTACGCAAGCTTCCTTAGTTCCCACCAGTCGGCCGACCGCAAACCTAAGAGCCGCAGACACAAGCGCAGATCTGACTCAGAGTCTAGCGACGACTCATCCACGTCCTCCTCCTCGTCCTCCTCCGTCTCTCCTCCTCCACAAAGAGACACCGTCCCAGCTCCATTCAAGATGATTCTGGTATTAGCGCTCGATATTCCAAGAGCACCACCCTCGACCCAAGTCCATGCCACGACGCCCCGGCGCGTTCTCAACACTTACCCGGGACCGGCTTTCCCGGAAGTGCTGATGCATGTACCTTGGCTGGACCGCATTTTCCGTGAACAAGGTATTACGCTGAACAATTACACCGTTGACTGTATCGCAACTGGCGCCATCTCCATCTGGCGCGACAAGTTCCGTTCCCTGCCCCATTGTTCCCTCGCGGGAGCAGCATATTTGCATCCAGGTCTTGGCAAACTTCAGATAAACATTATACTCGTTGCAGCGATCAATGATGATTTTTAGCGTCTTCATAGGAGTCGGCCAGGACAAGCAAAATGTCGAACACAGCTATTGTCCAC
>JAAEMV010000652.1 GCA_024225195.1 Planctomycetaceae bacterium
AATCCACCGAGCTTCCGGGATTTGCATCGTCTCTGTCCACAGCTTTTTGATCGCATCCATGGCTTCGCAGCAACCCTCAACTCATTTTGGAACTAAAACACAAACGACAGTCTTTTCGACCTCACCGGTTAATCGCTCAACCGGATGGCCAATTATAACGTTTCCTGCGATCGGCGCTTAGTTCAATCTGCCCCGAACTCCGTTACCCAGCCTCGGTTTTACCCAATCTCAGACGACAAACGGCCACATGCGAACCGCAGTAATCTAACCCTCCAGCTCACCTTTTACTGTCCGATAAAATTTCAGGCCCATCGCCTTGTTTTTCATCGCTCTTAATTCAAATCGCCATCGATTGCGTTACACACATCCCTCAGAGTTCCAACTTAAATCGGATCGCACGGGTGTTACGCGATCTAACGATTATTGGTTCGGTTAATATTTTCCCAGCGATTCGAGGCCTTCTCGATTGGTGAAAAACCGTCAATAAAGTCGTGAAACCCCGATCTCATGCGATCCTCAAAAACAAACTACTCGGTGGCTTTTCAACACTTCTGGAGCTTTCGAGGCATTTAGCCGAATTCGAAAAGGGGGAGTTTTGCGCTAACATTGGACAGCCCAACCGGATTCGAATCTCTCCCATCAACCGATTGCAACACGAAAGGTCATCCGATCCGAACTGGTGCGTAGAACTGCTCGACGAGCGATGAGGCGTCTAGAAATGAAACAAATCAATAGTTCGCAAGCCGACGATCAACCAACGCGGTTGCCGGCGATCCGCTCTACTCGCATGCCGGTGAGACCAACACAGTCTCGCTGCGTTCAGTTCCGTCCCCCAAGTTCTAAAATGGCGACCTCGAACTTGCTTTTGATCTGCGGATTGCTGCTCTCACTCCTGCCAAGTCAAAGCGTTGCTCAGAATACAAATCTAAACAGTCGGAAGGTTGAACCACAACAAGCTGCAACTCGACCGGCACAACCAAAGTTACGACTCGCTCAGGATGTTTTTCGCAAGATTGAACAGCCGGCGAGTCTCCCTTTCTCCCCTCCGGCCCGAGCTGAATTGAATCGAGTAAAAACGGTCGGGACGAATCTTCGCTCGTTTGGGATCCCCTTCCAAATAAATGCAGACAACAGTGCATTTATTGAAGTCCAGCTCTTTCTTTCTCGCGACCTTGGTTCGACCTGGAATTTTGCAGGGCGTCAATCCACAGACCGTCAAGACTTCCCTTTTAAATCGACCGAAGACGGGGAATACTGGTTTTCGATGAAGACGCTCGACCGGGATCGCCGGCTGCTCCCCGAGGGCAATCCCCAACCAGAACTAAAGATCATCGTGGACACAATTAAACCGACCCTC
Organism: Planctomycetaceae bacterium; assembly: GCA_024225195.1. Taxonomy (GTDB): domain Bacteria; phylum Planctomycetota; class Planctomycetia; order Pirellulales; family Pirellulaceae; genus Mariniblastus. Next base: position 1,358 of record JAAEMV010000652.1, read on the forward strand.
GATTTTCAAGTAGAAGCTGATGCTGCGGGGCGTGTCGTCTGTCGCTGGACTGCGAAAGACAAAAACCTAAATTCGAAGTCTATGCAAATTTTTTATCAAAGCACCAACTCAGGCGACTCCGCCGATGCCTGGAAAAAAGTTCCCGTCCAATTAAATGGAAAACAACGAGCCGGAATTTATTCCGACAAGATCGCCTGGTGGCCAGAAACCAAAGACCGACAATTAAGGGTCGTGGTCGAAGTCAAAGACATTGCCGGTAACGTAGCACAAGCAAGCCGACTGCTTACAATTCAACAGGCAGCATGGCGGCACAGCTCTGAGTCAACTGCTCAAATCACCGACCAGCCACAGACATCGCGAGATATCGCGATCGCAAACTCACAACAGCCCAGCGTTCCTCGGCAGACGGCACCCCAAAACAACTATGCGAC
>JAAEMV010000653.1 GCA_024225195.1 Planctomycetaceae bacterium
ATACGACGTTCGTTGCAATTCACCCATCGCGGTGGGATTCATGTATTTTGCGTCAATCAGTCCGAATGATTGAATGTAAAAATGAGGATTCCCAGCAACGCGAAACCACGCAGAACATCGAGCGACATAATTCGTTCAGTTTAAGTGCCGGGCTAATTTTGGTTGGACAACAAAACGTTTTCACTTTCAAAGTTGATTGACTTCAAACGGACATCTATGGCTGCGATGCTTCGCTATTGAATCATTGGCTGGGAATGCCTTTGCGGCTTTATTATCAATCAATTATTGATTAATTGTTATTTCCGACTTTGTATTGTTCTCACATTCAAGGGCTATCTTTTGAAGGTTTCGTCAAACCTGCCTTCATAACACCCTCATAAATGGAGACCGATTTAATTTCGCCTTGAAATGGATACAACTCGTCGTTGTCCTTGTAAGCACCTACCGTTAACCAACTTCTTTCATCGACCAGCAAGCCTCCTCGCTGTTCGCTACTTTGGGCAACCTCTACGCCGTTGACATACAAACGCATAGTACTTCCGTCGTATGTACCGATCAGATGCGTAGGCTTTCCTTTCTCTAGTGCCGCCGGCGCCATCAAATAAGTCAGCTTCAAACTTTGTGATGTGGCTAAAGAGAAAAAGAACCTCCCGTTATGGATTCCGAGCATGCAACCCCGTTCATAACTTCCATTATCCTGCACGGCACCGACGATTCCGGTCCAGTCAGGACACTCGGCGACGGAAACGCGCGCTTCTAACGTGATTGTCTCAGGCATTGGCGGCAAATTAGCAAAATCAAAATTATTGGTAAGCCACTGTTTCTCGCCAAACACCAAACCGTTTGCGGAAAACTTAGGCAGCTCCGCAGCCGACAGGGGAACGTTTCCGATAACAGGCTGAATTGATTGATTCTTTGCACTCTTTGAATCGAACTCCCAGCGATAAAGCGGCCTTAACGGAGGGACCTTCACGGCCGGAATAACGTCTGGCAAAGTCGGTATCCCAACATCCGTCGTTTCTGGATCAATAGGTGAAAATGCCATCGAAGTTTGTAGGGAATACTGACAGACACAACTAGCGCTCCCTTCCGGGATGAGCAATCGGCCACCAGCCGGAATCATGTTAATCCAACAGCCTGCACGAGTCGGGGCAAGCGGTGTGAACTGAGAGCTAGTTAGATTCAATACGGTTGGGTTGCCGGCGCGAAAGAAGAGAGAATTGCCGGCTCCCGATAATGTCCCGCAACTATGCCCCGGTCGTCTGAGTGCCCAATCCGCCCCCGCTCCCATCGGCACCTTTTGTTCGCCTGTGTTGAGGTCATAAAGATAGGGCTCGGCAACGAGCAAAACCTGTCCGTCAGGACGATTCAGAACGACCGGATGATGAACCTGCTCACCATGAAATAGACCATATTTAACGTGCTCATGCTCAGTCTCCCAAATCAACGATCCATCTTTATCGCTCATCACGCGAATCATATAATGCGCTCTATCATTGATGCTCTTGGAGGTGGTTAGCACGATCTTGTCATTCGACAATTGTGAATAAAGTACATTCTTTGCGCCCTCCCATTTCAGTGGAACCTCCCACGTGATTTCTCCCGTTTGAGGCGACAACCGAACCAGGTAAGCATCTTCCATCAAAGTCGCCATTGGAATTCGATCGGTGTCATGCTCGAGACATTTTTTAGACCGCGCCTCGACAAAGACAACCTGCTGGTCATTAAGTGAAATGGTTCCATTGAGAATCACGCCCCTAGATACGTGTGTCCAGCGATGAGAGCCATCCGGTTTTAATTTTCGAAATTCACGACTGGTCACCAGTGGTCGTTCAGAACGATAATCAGAATCGACATATGTAAAACGTGTCTTTTTATCAATCGCGGTACGTGGGGCCGATGATTTCATCACCGACGCGTAAAGATACCCCTCTGCCTCGGCAACGTATCCCCAGCAATGATTCTCGTTATCAACTAACGTCTTGTTGGTAATTTTCCCCGAGTATGCATCCACCTGCCAAAGTTCTCGTTGAGCAGCAACCATCAGGCGAGTTCCGTCGACCGTCAAACATGCATAGCCAGAATCAAACGGCGTCACGTATCGCATCGCGGATTCAGGCATCTCGAGTTCCCATCTTTCCGTCCCATTCGCTGGATCAATCCCAATTAGCACGCCGTCTCCCTGCATGACTGCCGCGCCACCAGCGGTGAGGGGTGCTGGACCCCTGAGATGCCTATCCGGCATGCGACTAGGACCAACGCCACCGAACCAAAGCAGACGAAACTCCGAGGCATTGCCGACAATCTGGTCGGCCGTCGAAGCACTGTTTTCTGGATTTGCATATTGATGTCGCCAAACGCCTGCTCCGCTTCGGCGAGGAGCTTCGATGGGATCCTTTTCGCCCGCCCGCCAGAGGGCTCCCGATTCGGCTGCCGCCATTTTCAGCAGCAATTCGTTATTAATGCCAGTCGGATTCGCTTCCAAAACGAGGTTAAAAAGACCCTTGGAAAATGGAAGCGGTTCAGAAATGTCATGTTGCCAAACCGATACGCGATGCCCGTACTGACCATTGCGTTGAAAATCGTCCTGCAAGCGCTGAACATCACGTTGGTCTGTTACCAGAGAAACGATGCGCAACTCCGTCTCCTGCAGTAATCCTTCGACAAGTTGACCGTCACGATCTTCTAGCACCAGCGCCCAGCCTCGCGGTGATTTCAGAGATCGACGGATCTCGCCAATTCGTTTTTTAGAACCTTGGCCAAGGGAGACCGCTTCCGTGTCATCCGTGTTAGACTTGGGCCACACACTCGACTCTTCCTCATCAGCACCTCGCCAGGCAAAGACCTCGCCGGATTTTGTAGAAGCGATCAACACTTCTTGGCCCGTGTCGGGCAGTCGACTTACAGCGAGATATTTAATCTCAGTAGCCGGTTCATCTAACGATAGACGGCCTTTCGATTGGCCAGTTTGAGCGTCATACAATTTAATTTCCGAACCGCCAGCCACAAATAGCGTCAGCGAACCGGGCTGTCCTGAAACAATCAATGATTGATCCAGCTTACAATCGACAGACCACGCAACTGATTCTTCACCCTTCAACACAGCTCGCATGTCGTGACCTACCAATTTTGCTCCGTTGGCGGTCCAAATTTTCCCATTCCCTGCGGCGAATAGTTTCCCTTGAAACGAGAGCATCTTGGCATTTGATTTCTTCGGTTTACCCTGAATCATTGAGCTGTTTCCAGGACCAGCAAAAAATGCATCAGGGGTGAGCATGCAAAAGCTTCCGCCCGGAGAAGGCAATTTAAAAAGAAAGCTCCCATCAGCTTTTTTCATAGCAAACGGTTCCGTTCGCCCAGTCGGCACAAAGACCTTACCTGAGTCAGACAGAAGATAGCCTTGGGGAGATTGCGCAATTTTTCGCCGCCAAATAACTTCGCCAGTCGAACTTTCTAGCGCCACAGAATACACCCCCTGGCTTGGAAATAGCCCCGCAGTCGCAAACACCTGTCCGTCCTCAACGAGCACCGATGTGCGAATGGGATGGGAGCTGATTAAACGATCATTCCCTACGATGAATGGCATCTCCGGTCCGATTTGAGTTTCCCAAAGTTGATTGCCGTTGGCGATATTTATCGCTCTAACCAACCCATCGTCCGAACCGAGATAAGCAATCCCTGCTGAGACCGAGGGGGCATAGCGAGTAGGCGCCCTAGTGACACACTGCCAACGAATTTCCCCATTCGATGGATTTACAGAAATCAAACGATCATTAGCCGAGGAAATAATCAACACATGAGACTCTCCCTCCGAATCGCGAACCACCAGAGGGACATCAGCAGTATCGTCTGTAACCCGCGCATCGATCTTGTCGAGTTTTTGCCACAAGCTTCCTTTGGCTGGAGCAGGCCACGCAGGTCTCGGTGGACTGAGACTGTCGTGTCTCCAAAACGGAACCCAATGTTTTGAGACTAAAGGTTGCTCTCGATAACCGGTTCTCTGAAGATTACCTCGATGCTCTGGCCAATCAGCCAACCCCGCAGTACTCCAGCATAAGACAAGCACCAAAAGGGTCACAAACTGAATACTTGAAAATTCATTTTTTAGTCGGTCGCTAATCATGCATTTTTCCATTCGCTGTAATGACTGGAGCACGCGTCGTTTCAAATTAAACCCAACATTCGCTCGATCTTCGCAGACACCAACATACTCTATTTAGGTACGCAACGTTTATTAATACAGGGATTCTTTGATTCGCCAAATCAAATCCCGTTCAAGCAGTTGATCACACTAGTAAAAGTTTTGGCCAGCTTTTTATCAAAAAGCGACTCTATCCTAGCCACGCCGGCTAAACTTAATAACGCAGGGATTTTTATTGAAAAAATTGCCCTCCTGTTTTTGACGGTGCGATTCACAGCACTGCAAAAATCAATCTCCGAAAACCGCTTACAGTGGCCTGCAAATTCAATAAGCGAATTTAGATCTAACCCGTATAATTTCTTGTGGTTTCCAATCTTAGAAAACAGGTTCACGGGCAGTTACTTAGGCTATGATGTCGCTAACATTCCCCTCGAAAGCAGTAGCGACCGCCAACTAATCAGGCTTTTTGGAAAGACATTCCGGTACAACTAAGAACCGCACACGACTCATCGATCAACCACATGATTTTTAACTGGCAGGCTTAATCGCAATGTGAGTTGCAGATAGATTCTTAATGATTACCAGCTTACCTATTATAAATTTGGTGACACCTGATCATTATGAATGTACTTCGATTTA
>JAAEMV010000654.1 GCA_024225195.1 Planctomycetaceae bacterium
GACCGCCGAACCGCGAATTCTCGGGCCACATTTCCATGATTAAAATGGCAACCAGAAAACAGCCGACAACTGAAAAATTAGCCAAACGCATCATCCACCTCCGCCTTTTATAAATAAATCGCCCCTCTCTTTATAGTTGCCCTGGCATACGGGTCAATCGTCTATTTTTTCCTTTAAACACCCGCCAGATGGTTCGATTCGCTAGCCGTGCACCAGTGGAAACCGTGGACGCCTAGGGCTTAGAGCTTAGAGATTAGAATTAACTTAAAACTCGCTAGACACCCCGTTGCCGACCTATGTCACCCATTGAAAATTTCTTGGCGATTTCTATTTTCGCTTCCTGAGCCCCCCTCCCTGACTCGCGCACACCCAGCTTGGGGCCAATTTAACCTCGAGGCCAGTGAGTCAAATCCTCCCTGCATTGGCAAGCCAATAATTGCTAGCTCTAAGTAGTAATCTGGATTGGATGAAACAACGCGGATTGGTATAAGCCGACTAAGAATACACAGTCAATTTGCTTAAAGAAACCCAAATCACGATTGGCCGTCGGTTCGTACTAATGTTTTCATAATTGGAGAGATGGTTGATGTTGCGAACAATCGCTTTGATCGCGGGAGTGACTTTGCTGACAGTTACGTCTGTGCAAAATGTCTCGGCTCAGGTATTTGGGATTGAACTTCATAATACAACTATGCCAGCGTCTGGAGGGATGGCTGGAACCAGCCTATCACAACCTCAGGATGTCACTTCGGCGATTAACGGTAATCCCGCAACAACTACTCTGTTTCCCGGGACACAATTTGTATTTGGCGGCGCTTTTGTGGAGCCGACATACAACATCAATCAAACGGCAGCGCTACCATTGATTGGAGTGACTCCCTTCTCAGGTAAGTCGGCCACACCAGCCTCCCTGCTGGGCAACATTGGAGTCACCCATCAAACGGAAGCGATGGGAATTCCACTTACTCTGGGAATGGGCTTTATCTCGAATGCCGGACTTGGAGTCGATTTTCGACAATTCCCAGAATCCAATGGCACTCATGCATCCTATTTAGCACTAGATGTTGTCAACTCGGTCGGGATACAAGTATCGCCGCAACTTTCATTCGGAACTTCGATTGCGATTGGCACGTCCATTCTCGATGGACCGTTTGCAAGCAGCAGTTCATCGCAGGTTGCCTATTCACCAAGATTTAGCGTCGGCTCGAATTACGATTTTGGAAACGGCCGAAGTATTGGAGTTTATTGGCAGTCAAAAAAATGGTTGAGTTTTGACAATATCGTTCGGTTTCCCGGCGGTAGCTTCCAGGATATCAATTTGGAGCATCCGTCCAACTTCGGGATAGGCATTGCTAACCAATCCTTGATGTGTGGCCGGTTGCTGTTGGCAGCTGACTTTCTCTTTAAGAACTACAGCGACGCTGATTTTTTCAAAGCAATTTATGAGAACCAATGGGTTTTCCAGTTTGGCAGCCAGTATCAGATTAACGAAAAACTAAAATTTCGCATGGGCTATTACTTTAACGAAGATCCAACTCGCGACGCTGTGCCGGGAACGATCGGCGGTATCGTCCCAGTCGGTGGGATACCTTCTGTTCAGTATGTCCAAGGTCAATTTGCATCTGTCACACAACATAGTCTTTCCGGAGGATTCGGGGTCCGCGAGTTGTTGCCTGGAATGGACTTTGATTTATCGCTCGGTGGAGCCTTTCAAGGCGAAAAATCTTTCGGCGACACGACGGCTTCTGTCGAAAGCTATTGGATCGCTTTTGGATTCACTTATCGTCGTGGTGCGACCACGCCGTACTCGTCCGAAGTTTCAAACTTTAGTATGCCGGCCGACGGGCAATAATCTCAGAGCAGCCTACTTCCGGGGCACGAGGCGTTTCCCGGAGGATAAACATCGCAAAACTAAATAGCTAATTTGAATGTGCTTAAATCTCTCAATTAATTTGAAAATGATCTTCAGGCGCACGCAATTGCAATCCCCCTTTCTAATTGCCTTGGCCTGCAGTCTGTTTTTCAGCGCAGCCAAATCGCACGCTCAAAACCAAATAACCAGTCCTGAGCAACAGGCTCACACTGAAAACCTGCGATTCGAATCGACAGCACGGCAACCCACGACTGATGGCATCTCGAATCAACCAGGCAATGATTCATTCGGGGACGAATTGGTCCTCGAAAGTCCGTCAAATTATCTAATCCAACCGACAACCACTCCCTTCAGCGTTGGCTACGACAATGCGTTCGTAATTTCTGGACCTACCCCCATCACTGTTGGCAAACAGGATGATTACCAGCTAAGAATAAACGGCTGGGCGCAGCTACGACACACAGCTACAAACAAGTCAGCGGGGAGTGAAGATCTAAATCAGTTCCAGCTAAAGCGCGCGAGAATCATTTTCTCGGGTTCCACCTTCACGAGAGATCTTGAGTACCACATCCAACTCGACGGTAGAAGTACCAGTGGTGACATTGTCCGATTGCTTGACTATTACCTCGCCTACGATGTGGGACACCACGATCTCAATCTGGAAAATGGAGTATTAGGATTGAGAGCCGGACGATTCAAGACACCATTCACATTGGCTCGCGCTCTCTCAGGACGTGAATTCGAGTTTGCTGACCGATCGATGGCCAGCACCTTCTTTGACGTTAACCGCAGCTTAGCTGTTGGTGCGTTTGGGCGATTGGATCGCGGCTCGGTTCCTGTTAATTGGGAAGCAGCAGTTTTTAATGGGCTAGTCACCGGTGGTGCGGAAACGGGAAGCTCAGGAAAGCTCGATACAAACTTTGGCTATTCCGCTCGACTGTTCGCCAACCCAGACGGTGCGTGGGGAGCGATGGAATTGGCTGATTGGGAATGGCACACGCAGCCAACTACCAGATTCGGGGTAGGAGTTGCTCACGCCACTAATAATGAAAAAGGGCAGACCGAATTCGATTCTATTCGAGTCGTCGATTCCGGTGAGCAATTGTCCAATCTGTTCCCCCTTGGAGTTGAAGTTACCCAATACGACGTCAATCTGTACTCAGTCGACGGCGGCTTTAAATTTCGAGGATGGTCGGGAACCATGGAGTATTATTTTCGCACGATTCAGGGAATCCAAGGAGCCGATTACCCCGACTTCTTCGATCATGGCTTTTGGCTTCAGCTCGGTAAGTTCATCGTCCCTCAAAAATTCGAACTGGCAGCCCGCTGGTCGCGCGTGGAAGGAAATTCTGGTACGCTCGGTGTCACCGATCAAAGCTCAGAAGAGATTGCTGCCGCCGCGATCTATTACTTTCGCAAACAAAATGCAAAATTCACCATTGACGCGACCCATCTAAACGGGGCAACAATTAGCTCACAGTCGCTCGACATTTCACCGGGCGATGCTGGCTGGCTATTCCGATCACAAATTCAATTTGCGTTTTAATTGACAACGCACCAAATGTCCAACGCACCAACTCTCAAGCGATGACGATTTAGTGCTGCTCCTTCGGTGAGCTCTCCTAGGCAGCGTTTAGCTCCACAAGTAAACGTCAACCGCCACTTCGCACGACATTCCGTTGCAGGGAATCAGTTTGCCGATGGGGACAGAAACCAATTGGGGAAACCTTCATCGTTTCGATTTCCTTTTGCTACTTGACAGGCCGATTCACCTGAAATAAAAATTCAGTCCTAGTCATTCTCTCCAGGGCAACTGCCAAAACCAGCAATTTGGTTCTGCGGTTGCTGCAGGTCGTTTTTACGATCTATCTACTCTTTCCTGTCAGTTGAGTAGTCGGTGCATGCTTGGCTTCTTTCGTTCCTTTTCAACTTTTTTCAGGTTACCAAAACATGCGCTCAGAAATTTTTGGGGTGTTGGTTGTATTATTCGGCTCAGTGGTCGGGTACCAATTTTCCGACACTGATTCCGATTCGTCAAAGAGTCATTTAAAGACAACCGACAGTGTTGCTGTCTCAGATTTGAATTCGGAGGCTCTACCATCCGGCCTCGCTGACGAACAACTTCGCATCCAACCCAAATCTAAGCAAAATTCAAATTTACAGCTTGTTGGATTTGTCGCTGGCAAGAATCCTTCGCCTGCCGCAAAGCCCAATATCGTCGTCATCTGGGGAGACGATGTCGGTTGGAATAATCCCAGTTGCTACAACCGTGGCATGATGGGTTACAAGACACCCAATATTGATCGGATCGCTCGCGAAGGCGGTCTCTTTACTGATTGGTACGGTCAGCAGTCATGCACTGCCGGACGCGCCGCATTCATCACGGGTCAAAGTCCCTTTCGCACAGGCCTACTTAAAGTGGGTTTGCCGGGCGCAAAAGAAGGTTTATCGGAAAAGGATCCAACCCTCGCTGAGCTACTGAAAAACCATGGCTACTCGACCGCTCAGTACGGCAAAAACCACCTTGGTGACCTCGACGAAATGCTGCCGACCAACCACGGGTTCGATGAATTTTTTGGCAACCTTTATCACTTGAACGCAGAGGAAGAACCTGAGCAACCTGATTATCCAAAGGACCCCGAATTCAAAAAGAAATTTGGCCCTCGCGGTGTCATTAAATCCACGGCAGACGGCAAAATCGAAGACACGGGCCCATTGACTAAAAAACGAATGGAAACCGTCGATGAAGAAATTACTGCCGGCGCCTTGGATTACATGGAACGACAAGCCAAATCTAAAAAACCGTTCTTTCTCTGGTGGAACTCGACGCGAATGCACGTCAACACTCACCTCAAAGAAGAGTCAGACGGTGTCACCGGGCTCGGCATCTATGCTGACGGAATGGTTGAGCACGATGGACATGTAGGTCAAATTCTCGACAAAATCGATGAACTTGGCCTGACGGACAACACAATCGTCATGTACTCCAGCGATAACGGTGCCGAGTGTTTCTCATGGCCCGATGGCGGTAGCACCCCCTTCCGCAATGAGAAAAACTCCAACTGGGAAGGTGGCTATCGCGTTCCTACCGTGATCCGTTGGCCTGGCGTCATCAAGCCCGGCGAAGTTTACAACGACATCTTTTCTCACGAAGACATGGTCCCGACATTGCTGGCCGCTGCTGGTGAGCCGGATGTCAAAGAGAAACTTCTCAAAGGTCACACCGCAGATGGAAAACAGTTCAAAGTCCATCTCGACGGCTACAATATGCTGCCGTTCCTGAACGGCGAGGTGAAAGAATCCCCTCGAAAAGAGTTCTTTTACTGGACGGATGATGGCAGCCTCTGCAACCTTCGTTACAACCGCTGGAAATTGGTTTTCATGGAGCAACGAGCTCATGGATTTGATGTCTGGCAGGAGCCGATGGTGACGCTTCGTGTGCCCAAATTATTCTGCCTGCGAACGGATCCATTCGAGCGAGCCGATCACGAAGCAGAAAAATACAACATGTGGCGATTCGATCGAGTTTTCCTCCTGCTCCCAGGCTCGGCCTATGTTGCCAAGCATCTGGAATCCTATAAAGAGTTTCCACCTCGGCAAAAACCTGGAAGCTTCAATTTAGACCGTGTGCTGGAGTCGCTACAGAAGAATAGCAATTAAGTGACCTTCGCTATCTCTTCGGCAGCTTCGAGTTAATTATCAGTATGGCGAGGTTGGTTTCGAGCTGGAATCAACCTCGCCTTTTTTATGGAGTTCGTTTGAAATGAGTAAGTCTTACCGTTTGGCCAGTCTTTCTCTGGCAATTGTCTTCGCTTTCAGTTGGAACTTTGGAGCTTCCGCTTCGGCGGGAGATCCCTTGCCGTCCTGGAACGACGTCGAATCCAAACAAGCGATCATCAGCTTTGTCGAAAAAGTAACGAAGCCGGGACCAAACTATGTCCCTCCAGCGGAGCGCATCGCGACGTTTGACAACGACGGAACGATTCTAAGTGAGAGCCCCTCCTATGTTCAGCTGGCCTTTGTCATTAAACGGGTCAAGGAACTCGCCCCGCAGCACCCGCAGTGGAAAGATAAACAGCCATTCAAAGGCGTACTTGAAGGAGACATGAAGGCAGTCGCCGATTCAGGGGAGCACGGCGTAGTCGAACTTGTTATGGCAACCCACTCGGGGATGACAGCCGACGAATTTACATCGCTCGTCGAAAACTGGTTGGCCAATGCCAAACATCCAAAGACTGGGCGGCCTTACACAGAGATGGTCTACCAGCCCATGCTCGAATTATTAGCCTATCTGCGGGCAAACGATTTTCGCACGTACATTGTGTCCGCCGGCGGCCTCGAGTTCATGCGGCCATGGACGGAAAAAATTTACGGCATTCCGCCAGAACAAGTCATTGGCAGCAGCATCAAGACAATCTATGAAATCCGCGACGGTCGCCCCGTGCTCGAACGTCTCTCCGAAATCAATTTCCTTAACGACAAAGCAGGCAAGCCAGTTGCCATCAATCAATACATTGGAAAACGACCAATCTTCGCAGCCGGCAACTCTGATGGGGATCGTGAGATGCTCGAATGGACCACCGCTGGTGAAGGACCACGTTTCGGCTTGATCGTCCATCACACCGATGCCCAGCGGGAAGCCGCTTACGACCGTGAATCATCTATTGGCCGGCTCGACAAAGCACTTGATCAGGCGGAAACCAGCGGTTGGACAGTCGTTGATATGAAAAACGATTGGAAGGTAATTTACCCCAAACGCGAAAAAGCGAGCCGTTAAGGTTTCGTCGCGCTAAAATGTCTCTACATCCTGACTTTGCCAAGCAGCACGATCAACTCCAAGCGACAGCAACGCTGCGATCCAGCTGTGAGGCAGGCCTTTTTAGAAAAATTCAATGAAGCCCCAAACCGCATTTCAACAAATATCAGACGCGATGAATGCCGCCATCATTGGGCAGGAATCCGTTGTCGAACGTCTCTTGATTGCGTTCCTCGCTGACGGCCATGTGCTGATGGAAGGCTTGCCGGGCGTGGCAAAAACCCGTTCGATCAAAACTCTGGGTCGGCTCGTCAACAGTGAATTCCGTCGCGTCCAGTTTACGCCAGACTTACTTCCCAGCGATGTTACGGGCTCCGAAATTTACCGGGAAAAAACTGCGAGTTTTGATTTTCAACCGGGTCCGATTTTTGGAAATCTTGTGCTGGCGGATGAAATCAATCGGGCGCCAGCCAAAGTCCAGGCAGCCCTTCTGGAAGCGATGGAAGAGCGACAGGTGACCGTCGCAGGTGAGACTCACGCCTTGCCTCCTCTGTTCTTAGTCTTGGCCACCCAAAACCCAATCGAGCAGGAAGGAACCTACCCGCTGCCGGAAGCTCAAATGGACCGATTTCTATTGTATGTAAACGTGCCATATCCACCCGCAGAAAACGAAGCTGCGATTCTTCGACTCGTACGTGGCGAAAAATCAGGAAGCGCAGCCACTCCACCACCTCCTATTTCTCAGGAAGTCGTGTTTGCAGCCCGGGCAGAAGTCAGTGCGATTCACGTGGCCGAAACTGCCGAGCGCTACATGGTGGACTTGGTAATCGGTACCCGCGAACCGCAGCGACACGGTGGCAATCTCGAAAAATGGATTCGCCTCGGTGCCAGCCCGCGTGGCACGTTAGCCCTCGATGCGGCCGCTCGCGCCCACGCTTGGCTACAAGGCCAGGATTTTGTTTCACCAGAGAATATTCGAGCGGTTGCTCCCGCCTGCTTAGCCCATCGAATTCATCTTTCTTACGAAGCTGAAGCTGCCGGAATTTCACGAACCCAGGTGATTGAGACCTTGCTACAGTCGGTGGTTCCGGTTTGACTCGCCGGCTTATTTAGAATCCCAACCAGAACTGCGGCAACTCAAATTGAGACGAAACGAGCATGGACTTAAAAAACTCACCTCCCAGCGACGATGCGTCCAGCCTCCAAACCACTCTGGCACGTTTGATGCAAATCAAAGCCAAAGCGAGAGGGTTCAGTTTTCTTCCGCGGCAACCCGTCCATTCCCTATTGGCGGGACGGCACGCTTCGCGATTACGAGGTCGTGGACTGGCATTCGAAGAACTCCGTCAATACGCTCAGGGAGATGATGTCCGAACAATCGACTGGAAAGCAACGGCTCGTTTACGATCCCCCCACGTACGCGTTTACAACGAAGAACGGGAGCGGCCGGTGTTGATCATTGTCGACCAACGCCAATCGATGTTTTTCGGTAGCCGTCGAGCGATGAAATCTGTGGTCGCGGCCGAATTGGCTGCGTTGACAGCCTGGCGCACACTGCTTGCTGGAGATCGTGTCGGCGGGATCGTCTTTAACAATCACGAACTGGTCGAGCTACGACCGCATCGCAGCCAAAATCAGGTGCTGAGGTTTTTGCATGAAGTTGTCAGGATGAACCAGATTTTGGTTGAAGACACTAAACCAGAAACTAAGCCGGATGTTGTCGCAGATTCGAAAGTGACCTTGAATCAAGCGGTTGAAGCAGCGTTACGACGCGCGACGCACGATCACCTAGTTGTTTTGATTAGTGATCTTGACGGTGCGGACGAGGAAACTCGCCGGCTCGCCACACTCATTGCGGCTCATAACGATATGTTGGTCGCCGGAATTTACGATCCGTTAGGCGCATCGCTTCAAGGCCACGCTGGAATGATCGCCCACGATCGCGGGGCGAATTACAACATCCCCGAAGGTAAACAATTTGCAGATTCGTTTCAAAAAGAGTTCGTCGCCGTGCTCGATCATTGGCAAAGCGTATTCCGCGCCCTGAAAGCACCTGTGATACCAATTTCGACGGCGACCCCGCCCGTCGACCAGCTAAGAACGTTTTTTGGATCCCTCACTGCCTCAACAAGTGGTGCCTGATGCCCCAGAATCCCGGCAATCTCGATCGACTCAACGACATCGTTCTCCCACCGCAATTATCCTGGTGGCCGCTGGCTCCCGGTTGGTATGTTCTTATCGCGCTTAGTTCGGTAACTGCCGGTTGGCTGATGTTTCGGCTAGTTAAAAATTGGAAAGCTAATGCGTATCGGCGAGTTGCACTTCGAGAACTCGCCACACTTAACGATGCCTCATCGATTGCAGAACTTCTGCGGCGGACAGCCTTGGTAGTCTCGCCACGTGCCGACGTCGCCAGTTTATCCGAAAATGAATGGGTCGACTGGCTCGCCAATCACAGTTCGGTGGCAGTGCCACCAGAAGTACGCCGTCAACTAAGCTGTGGAGTCTACGAACGTGAACCAGATCCATCCGGGGTGAGCGCATTGAGCGACTTCGCGGCACAATGGATTTCCCAACACCCAACCATGACAGTGGAATCCTAGATGCTTTCGTTTGTTTACTACTGGATATTTTTGCTTGTGCCACTGCCATGGCTAGTGCGGTATTTCGCACCGCCGCGGCGAATCTCGAGAATGGGTGTTCGCGTCCCTTTCGGCAAACGATTGCGAGCCTGTAATCCTGGCGAATCGTTAACGCGCAGCACTGCTCGCAAATCCGCATCTCTCGTTTTGCCGATCATAATTTGGTTGTTACTGGTCACGGCCGCGGCGCGTCCACAATGGTTGCAACCTCCAATCACACGCGACCTCCCAACTCGTGATTTATTACTGCTGGTCGATTTATCCGGTTCGATGCAAGCAGAAGATTTTACAAATGCAGCGGGAGAAAAAGTCGACCGATTGACGGCGGTAAAGGAAGTCCTCGGCGACTTCCTTGTGCGTCGAGAAGGAGATCGCGTCGGGCTAGTCGTATTTGGTGATGCTCCGTTCTTGCAAGCTCCGTTTTCGACCGATCTTAATCTGTCGCGACAGTTGCTTGATGAAACGGCAATTGGAATGGCAGGACCGCGAACCGCGTTTGGAGACGCCATCGGATTGGGTGTGAACCTGTTTGAGCAAAGTGATGCACCAGCGAAAACTATCATTGCACTGACCGACGGGAATGATACCAAAAGCCAGGTTCCACCGATTGAAGCAGCCCGAATCGCCGAAGAGAGGGAGATCCGAATCCATACCGTTGCGATTGGTGATCCGACTTCGGTCGGCGAAGA
>JAAEMV010000655.1 GCA_024225195.1 Planctomycetaceae bacterium
CCAAAATCCGGCAGGATCCAGCAAAACGGAACAACCTGCTTGAGACCAGTTGTAGGCCCAGTCGTGCCGGGAAGCTATCCACGCGATTCCTTTGCTTCTTAATACACCCTTAAATAGACCGCCTTCCATGTCATCACCCACTGCATCCCAAATGCGTTGAGGGTGAAAAGGCCGATTGCTGCGGAACAAGAAGTTTGAGATTCCATATTCTTCCGTTTCAGATTCCTCTTCACCCCGAGGAATGGCAAGCCATTCTGCGGACAAGTCCTTTGCTTCATCAAGTTTGAATTTGCCGGTGGCGAGAATCCTGTCCAATGGTACCCGACTTTTGGTAGATTCGAGGACGACGGCCGAACTGTTAAGCTGACTTATGATTTTACGGATCAAGCCAATTTGTCTTTGCGGCACTAGGTCGGTCTTGTTGACAATAATTACATTGGCAAACTCGATCTGATCGACCAGCAAATCAACAATATTTCTGTCGTCCTCGTCGCTTAAAGCAATTTTCCGATCCTGCAGATCATCCCAAGAGCCGAAGTCTGTTAGGAAGTTTGCGGCATCGACCACGGTGACCATCGTGTCAAGTTCGGCAATATTGGATAGGCTTTCGCCTTCTTCATCCTCAAAGGTGAAGGTTTCTGCAACGGGCATCGGTTCGCTGATTCCGGTGGATTCAACTAGCAAATAGTCAAAACGTTTTTCTTCGGCAAGTTTTTTTACTTCAAGCAATAAATCTTCTCGTAGTGTGCAGCAAATACATCCATTAGACATCTCAACGAGTTGCTCGTCCGTTCTTGAAAGTTGGGCGTTCCCATCACGAATGAGCGCCGCGTCAATATTTACTTCACTCATGTCATTGACGATGACCGCAACTTTGAGCCCATCACGATTGGATAAGATATGGTTAAGTAGCGTAGTCTTTCCCGCACCAAGAAATCCGCTGAGTACGGTGACGGGAAGTTTGTTAAGAGTATGTTGCATGTGTCTTCGCTGGATTAGTGTTTTATTGCCAATGTCGACAATGGTATTTTACATGCATAAGATATGCAAGTGCAATTTACGCCTGTTTGTTGCAATTGTTCTGGGTTTCTTTTTAGATGATCCCGGGAGCATTCAGTTCTCATTTTTAAGATTAAGTTAACATCCAAATTGAATGCGAATGCGGGTCATTCAAATTCTAACCGTAGAAGGCTGTCGGACTTCGTTTCGTGATACGAACTGGGTCTGGAAACGATATCGCTTCGGTCATGGTGAAGAACGTTGGTGGAGCCGCGGAGCACAATTGGTCGGAGTCTTCATTATTCTCTCCGGTACATTCAGACGTAAAATTGTGTTTGAGACCAAAGCCGATGACGGGGAATATGGTCACCTAAAAAAGACTAGAGAGGAATTGTGTTCTTCTGGCAGGGCGATGAAAGTAACTGGTGAAGCACTCATACATTTTTATGCGACGCGTGCTAGTTGGGTTTTAAGGATTTCAGCTAATTGTCTGTTTGTAAACTATTTTTAATCGCCCATTTTAAATTGCTGGGGGCGCAAATTACGTTTGATCAGCGGAAGAGACGCATGCAGTTTGACAAATTAAGATATCTTGACAAAGATGTTCAGCGAAGACGGATTCAAATTCGCTGTGACCAAGGTGTAACAGTGTCATACGAACGTCAGTCCTTTTTGAAGCTTAGGACGCTCGCCTATTTCTGGCACCCTCTTTACAAGATTAGCTCCATAGCAAATGAAACAGTATTGTACTTCGACGGTGTTCATGCTCGCGCCTCAGCGACACGGATCAAACAAAACTCAATCGTTATTGTCCGCTAATAATCATCATCTTTTTGGGCCATATCCGCCCATTCCTAGACAAGCGTTTATGTCGCTTGAAACAGAATTGGGTGATAGGTTACTCGAGGAAATTGTCCGGAGTTCGAATCTCAGTCCACGACCGCTGGTGGCTGAAGGGGTTCCGATTAGTTGCGAGGAGGTTAAGCGCGAGCTAGAACTACGCCATCTGCCCGAGGATGTTTTAGGCATCTCACTTGCTTTGGGGCATCTAGGGGCAAAACACGCGGGGCAGTCTAACGCAAGAATTTTGTGCAAATCTCCCGATAATCTCGAAGTCGTGGAGCAATTTCGGGATGGGTTTGAAGATACGACTTACGTTCATCTCATCCGGGATCCGCGCGCGGTGTGGAACAGTGCCAGAGGCACGCCACGTGGTCCCCAAACGCCGCATGCAAGTGCGTTGAAATGGGCAGATTACCACGCTCGGGTGTTGTCTCTTGCTCAAGAAATTCCACTGATCACCCTCAAATATGAGGAACTGATGTTGCACCCCGAAACCGAATTGGAGCGGGCATGCAATTTTCTAGATATACCATTTAGCGATGAAATGCTTGAGGATTATGATTCGGTAGAGGCAAAAAGTGCTGCGTCGACCAACCCCGAATTGTGGGGAAATTTGGCTAATCCGGTCATGCAAAGCAGGATTGATGCGTGGAAAAGGGAGTTACCGGAAAATGAGATCGAGATCATTGAAAACAGTTGTTCTTCCGTGATGGCTGCGTACAGCTATGAACCTATCTTCCCGAGCAAGACTTTGACTGATGTGGAAAAGATTTACCAACCGGAATTTGAGGCCAAGTCAAACGTTGCGGAGCCTCGCAAGCAACAACTGCTTCACCTTGAACAACTCAAGAGTGCTCTTCTGCCCAATGAAGGGAACTTAAATGCTACTCCTTGATGTCATCGTATTTATTTGTGTCGGTTTAGCGCTAGCTATGTTTGGTGGAGGGGGGGCTGCAATCCTCATTCCCTACCTCACGTTGGTTAAAGCTGTGCCGATGGATCCGGCAGTCTTGTTAAGTCTCCTGACAATTGGGATCACTACGGGAATAAAGACGTTTGGTGAGCGAGAATCGATCGACTGGAAACCGGTTCTAATTTTCTCTCTTTTATCGTTTCCAACGGCGGCAATCTCCGGACGTTATTTGGCGCCTATCACTCCGGAGAGTGTGCGCATGATAATCTTTGGTGCGTTTACACTCACCGTAGCACTGTTGATGCTGTATCCAATCAATCAGAAAGCATTTAGTAAAAAGAATTCTGTCGCTCTTGGAGTTTCTGCATTGATGACAGGTGGTATCTGCGGCCTGATTGGGGTAGGTGGCGGTATCTTTATCGCCCCAACTCTGAGTCTATTTTGGAGGATTCCGCTTAAGCAAGCGGTAACGGGAAGTCTTGCCATCGTCGCTCTTCAATCGGTTGCAGCGCTCATTGGGTATTTTGGACGCGGGGTCACCGTCGCGCCACCTGAGTTAATCAAAATCCTAGTGCTTATTGGATTGGGGATGGTGCTAGGCAAACGCCTTAAGGCCGCCACTTCGGACAAAAATTTAAAATCTGTGTTCGCAGTCTTTCTAATACTCGTCGGGATTTGGGTTTTAGTTAAAAAAATAATGTTTTGATTCTTAATGGTTTCTGTGCTGGTCTTTGTTTCGGAAGCCTCGGGGCGAAATTTGAGTTCATTTCGACATTGGCAAAAAGGGGTCAGCCGGCCTGTTCAGGGTTGAAATGAAATGCTGAATCCAGCTGTTGGCCTTTTACTCGCCGGTCGGGGCATACCGCTCAAAGGATGGTTGTGATTTTTCTGAAGTTTTCGAGCTCACTCTTCAACGCGTTTGTAAAAACAAAGCGTTCCACGTTTATTGGCTTGGTATAGCAAATAGTTTTGAGTTTGGCGTGACACCGATTCTGGCTTGTTTGTTTTGTTTCCGTTACGAGCTGCATTGCTGACACGATTAGACTGTCTCATTGGCTAGGAGATTTTTGATTGAATATTTGCCAACTAAATCGGCCGCCGGGAGATGATTGCCTTAAAGCCTGCTAGACTCAGCGAGTACAATCTGTGGTTTCCTTGTGATCTTCATGCCAAGTTCTCTTAACTCTTACGGACATAACGGTGGGTAAACGATCAAGCAACAAACTGAACGTTACGGCAGTGATTCTTTTTCTGCTAAGTGGTTGTGCCCCAACTGAGCGCAGTTCTGATGCAAAATTATCGGTTGGCAAACCGGCTGGTTTTTCAGTTCAACATTTTGGCGCGATGCGTGAGGTGATGCGCGAAGGTAAAACGGAAGCCCGCATTCGGTTAAGCGATACGGTGGCTACGCCTCACGCCTATGCGGTAGGAGCGTTGGAAGGTTTAGCTGGGGAAGTCACCATTGTGGATGGCGACGTGTGGGTTTCTCGGGTTGCCGAAGACGGGGAGCTTCAAGTAACCGGCCCCACGCCTTTAGCAGAAGACAGTGCGACCCTTTTGACACTAGGGCACGTTGCTGACTGGCATCGAACTGCCATTGAGCGTTCGGTTTCCGGGGCTGACCTCGAATCGCTGATTGAACGTTTCGCGAAAACAAAAGGAGTGGACACGGACAAGCCGTTTCCGTTTCGGATCGAAGGACAGCTGACAGATATCGAGCTTCACGTTATTAACGGTTACTGTCCCATTGCAACGGATCCTGCCGGCGAAAGTAAAAAGCCGTGGCGGCAAATCAATAGCGAACCCGTGTCCGCTAATATTATAGGATTCTATGCCCCCAATGCGGTTGCCGTGATGACGCACCATGGAACGTCGGTGCATGCGCATGGGATCGTCACCGTGGACGGAAGGAAATTGATAGGTCACGTGGACAGCGTCACCGTTGAGCCTGGTGCAACGTTGTTTGTGCCGAAACTATGAAGTCGCCAGGCTGTTCACGTTTAGACGTTTGAACGGTTGCGAATTTACAGTGAACAACTTAACGCGACGGTGTCATTATGCGGTCTCTGAATCTGTTATAGTCGTGGGGTCTGGCGGAGCTTTCCGTTGGGAATGAGCATCCGATTGCCAATCAATATGTGTCGTTGAATGTGCAAATGACGTTCGAGAGGTTTGTCTTGAAATCAATTGTCACTAATTGCAAGTACGAGATTAGGATCAACAGTAGAAACTATGAAACGACTAAGAAATTTGTTGTGCGTCCTGTTGGTCGCAATTGGAATGGTTGGCGTCGAGAGTATCGAAGCATCCGCGAACGAATCAAACTCTCCCAATGTTCTTTTTATCGCAGTCGATGACCTCAATGACTGGGTTGGTTACTTGGGGGGCCATCCTCAGGGGTATACGCCTAACATTGACAACCTCGCTGATGAGGGCGTTGCCTTCACTCATGCCTACTGCCCTGCCCCGGTGTGTGGGCCGTCTCGAACGGCGTTAATGTACGGAGTCTTTCCGCACCGGAGTGGATCTTACGGCCACGATGAAATTTACAATGCCGGTAAAATTATC
>JAAEMV010000656.1 GCA_024225195.1 Planctomycetaceae bacterium
TCTCGATATCGGCGGGCTAGGTTTCGGATCATGTGGCTAAGCGTAACGCTTTAAGAGCATTCAGGAATTGACGAAAAGTCGGCTGAATCAGGGGCGAGGGTTTCAGGCGTGCTAAATCGGTTGCGAAACTTGGCTTCGATCTTACAAATGCGAGATAACAGCGAATGAAAAAACCGAAAGAAAACCGGTCTTTCCGGCACCCTTTATAATTAATGGACAAATCCTCTTGTCATGTTCAAAATGGACCTGTCCCAATTTCAAATTTACACCGTTGCTCAGGATACTGCGATGAACCGCATTCAAACAGGCGTCCTTCTTTGTCTCAGCTTAGTTTTTCTCGTCCCCACGGCCGTCTTGGGTCAAGAAGCCGCAACTAGCCAAGAACCGCCAAAAAACGACGTGGCAGTTGACGCTGATGTTGCGACTGGGGATGCCGAGTTACAACTCAAACCCGGCCAAATCAGCGCACTCAAATTTCGCAACATCGGTCCGGCTTTGATGTCTGGGCGCATCGCGGATTTAGCGATCAATCCGGATCAACCCAACACTTGGTACGTGGCGGTCGCATCCGGCGGACTGTGGAAAACGACCAACGCGGGTACGACCTGGAAACCCATTTTCGACAA
>JAAEMV010000657.1 GCA_024225195.1 Planctomycetaceae bacterium
CACCCTTGGCGGTATCGATACAGCAGAACTCAATTCGCGCACGATGGAGGCCAAAAAAGTGCCGGGGCTTTACTTCATCGGCGAGGTTGTCGATGTCACCGGATGGCTCGGCGGTTACAATTTCCAGTGGGCCTGGTCATCGGGCTGGGTGGCAGGGCAGGTGGTGTAGGCGGGGGGTTGAGGAGGTGAGGCTGACTTATTCATTGGTCAGTGGGAAGGGTGATGCCTGCTAGGGAGGTGTTAAAATCGGGCAGAAGAGTAGCAATATGACAGCTTCTCATGGCTGATTAGGTTTGGATTTGGGCGTCGAGTGTAGCCAGACTAATTTCGGCAATTGTTAGCGATAGTTCCACAGCTTTTTATTCTTCTGACGTACTACTTCGAATCTTTTGAACCCTAATCGCGCTTGAAATACTTTAATGCCACTATCGCCAACTGCTTCATAAATGTCTTCTACAGAAATATCTGAACGCGGGCCAATAATAATTTGGCGTAGTCGAAGTTCATCCGAATAAGGGTAAAAACATATTTCACCGTTTTCAGGTTCAGTTTCAAAGGTAATCAAGAGTCTCACTTCCTCTTCATAACTCCAGTGAATAAACTTTGTCGCGAAAATATCCGCCATCTGATCTTCCCCAATATGTTTTAAAAAATTTCTTGAGTTGATCTCGGGATATAGCCGCTCACTTGCATATCTTACATCCACATATTTTTCAGGACTTACATCAAAACCTAAACACAATCCTCTGTGGTTATCCGCATAATGGGACCAAAGAACTGGATTTCTCCAATTTCTGCAGAAACAAATAAGTCCGTGTTTCTTATCAGTGTCTGCAAGCCACTTTTTGTGCCGCGTACGAACGTTTTTGTTTTTCAGGGAAAATGCAGCAAGCTCAAATGGATCATTGCAGTCTGAAAATCGTGAGACTTTGAGTTGATTATTATTTATATTCTCAAGAACATGGCTTGGTGGGCAGAAATGGAAAAGGCGACGCATTACTGTGGTGTTCATCAGATTTCCGAATTTGGACTAAACTGGTTGTAGCTTAACAAAATTCAACCTGGCCAGCAAACAATCTTGTTTCAACTTTAGAAAGCAGGAATAAACTACGGCAGAGTTGAGCTAAACCAATGGCCGGTAGGGTGGAGCGATCCAGAGCAGCCGGTAATGGCGTTTCATCCCTGGTTGCAGCATATGCGTGGCAAACTCTCAAAACTGCCTTTGTTGGGGGGTGAGGTTTGAAAGTGGTTCTGCCAGATTGAAATGCAAAGTAAGCCTGAAATTATCAGTAGAAATGTTAATTGCGGTGGTCAAATTATTGCTGTAACTTTCCGGGATGACTGCGGAAACGATCAAAACACTACTACTGGAAAATGCTGCTTTAATTGGCGTAGTTGCCACCCTGTTTGGGATTGGTGGTGCCATTTGGCTGTTTTTTTCAAATGTTTTCAAGACAGTCTTGAGCTGGCTTTTGCCTCAATCAAAACCAGAAAATTCTGTGGCTATTGTCGATAAATTGGTGGCAATAACAGAAGAAAAGGTTTTAGCAGAGCAAGAGCGGGATGAGCTGCTCAAGACTGTCAAGGCATTGCAAAAGCAGACCGACCCAAGCAGTGAAGAAGCATTGGCAGCATTGAAAGCAGGCCAGACCGACAAGGCCGAGTCGCTGTTCATTTCCATTGCCGAGGAACATCAAAAGACTGGCTCAAAAGCCTACACAGAGGCGGGGGTGGCCTGGCGGCACGTTGGCGCGCTGGCGTTTCTCCACGACACGCAAAAGGCGCTTGGAGCTTATGCCAAAGCAGTTGAATTGGACCCGGATAATGCGAATGGCTGGAACCAACTGGCAACCCTGCAAAAGCGCGTCGGCAAACTGGATGTTGCGGAAAAATCATATATGAAAGTGCTCTCACTTGGAAACCGGGCAGCCGATAAATCTGTCATTGCCATGGCAACCGGTAATTTGGGACTGATCCATCAAACGCGCGGCGATCTGGACAAGGCCAAGGAGATGTTCATGAAAGCGCTGGAACTCAACAATGAGCTTGGCAGCAAGGAGGGAATGGCAAGCAACTACGGCAATTTGGGACTGATCCATCAAACGCGTGGCGATCTGGACAAGGCCGAGGAGATGCTCCTGAAATCGCTGGAACTCAACAATGAGCTTGGCCGCAAGGAGGGAATGGCAAACGACCACGGCAATTTGGGCCTAGTCTATCATACTCGCGGCGATTTGGACAAGGCCGAGGAGATGCACCTGAAAGCGCTGGAACTCAACAATGAGCTTGGCCGCAAGGAGGGCATAGCAAGAAGCTACGGCAATTTGGGAATAGTTCATGGAATGCGCGGTGATCTGGATAAGGCCGAGGAGGTGTTCATGAAAGCGCTGGAGCTCAACAATGAGCTTGACCGCAAGGAGGGCGTTGCAAACCAATACGGCAATTTGGGAAGTATCCATCAAACGCGTGGCGATCTGGACAAGGCCGAGGAGATGCTCCTGAAAGCGCTGGAACTCAACAATGAGCTTGGCCGCAAGGAGGGAATGGCAAACGACCACGGCAATTTGGGCCTAGTCTATCATACTCGCGGCGATTTGGACAAGGCCGAGGAGATGCACCTGAAA
>JAAEMV010000658.1 GCA_024225195.1 Planctomycetaceae bacterium
GCTTCAAAGGTCGGTTCACATAACGGACAGTTCAAAACAAAACTTCTCTTCATGCGTGCCTGCATCATTTCTGGACTTCGGTCTTGCGACTTTTCCCCAATGATGTTCGAGACAATTGCGTCGCTCACATTGTCGCGATAAAGACCTTCCAACACGGCTTCATAAACGGCTTGGCAAACCGAATTTGCTTTCCAAGGGTATTCCCTGCGATTTTCTTCTTGGACATCTGCCCCAGTCTTCCGCGGCACAGATTGCTGCAACCCACTTTCATTGTGAGTATCCACAATCGCCGTCTGCACCCAACCCTTCGATAAACTGTGATCCCAATCGACTGCAACGACGGCACCTAGCGTGACGACAGCGAGCAGAGTGAGCGCACGCCACAAGAGGAATATTTTTGGTTTAAGCAAGGTTAGTGGATACATTTAAAGCTCCCGAATTTCGAAATCACGATCGGTAAGGCCCGCCAAACTGGTTCATTAGAATCTCTCACAAGCCGCAAGTATCCTAATAGCAATCCGTGGGGTTTTA
>JAAEMV010000659.1 GCA_024225195.1 Planctomycetaceae bacterium
ATGCAGCGTTGCAAATGGGGCAGGCACTCGAGTACCTGACGCATATTTTTAGTTAGCCCGAACAACGGTTCACCGTCTATCGCGATCCAAGTGGTGAAAAGAAACGCTGCGCATGATTTCTCAACGGGCGTTAAACGATCACCGTTTTAGAAGACTCTCCGGCCGACTCCCTTACATAACGGGGCACCGCGTATCCGGGCAACCTGGCTCGCATTTGTTCGATCAGCTTACAGCCGTCCGCCTCCGGGACTTCAAAATGGGCTACCCCGGCTACGCGATCTAATTGATGCAAATAGTAGGGCTGGCAACGGTTATCAACCAATTGCTTACTTAACGCGATGAGAGTTTCCAGATCATCATTCACCCCTTTTAATAAGACCGCCTGATTCAACAGCAAAGCGTGGCACTCGCCAAGACGCGCCATCGCTTGTCGCACATCCACGTCAATTTCGTGTGGATGATTGATATGAAGAACCACCACTTTTGCCAGTCGGGTTTTTTTCAGCATATTCACCAAATCGGAAGTCACTCGCTGGGGGATCA
>JAAEMV010000660.1 GCA_024225195.1 Planctomycetaceae bacterium
ACATTGGGGATACGATTCGCTGACAATTCAGAGATTTATTCAGTCGCAGTCGGATTTGAAGGGTGTTCCTAAGGAATGGCTTGGAATTCAAGAGATTTTGCTTGGCACTCACGCAGACCAATGGGCTCAGTGGCGGGCAGCACAGATGCGACATTGGTATCAAGATTTGGCTGATGAGGTGATGCGAGCGAAGCCAGCGGGAAAGTTGTACCTAGCTCCGGTGGATCTTTATCGGAATGATGAAACAGCGTCGGCGTTTTCTCCCAGTTTGCACGCCAACCCTGATTTCAAAAAAATCATGCTTTACATGGGATTTGATAATCAACTGAGCCAGGTTGCTTCGGCGAAAGAAAATCAAGGCGAGCTGATTCTTCTTCAACCTCATCGCATTGCCCCGGGGCAATCGCTGGCATCTCGGCGGGTAGATTCGAATGTTGAAAATTCTGATCAGGCAAAACAGTTTTTTTCAAATTTAAATTACCCCGCTGATATTTTTTCGCATCGTTCGACGTGGGCTCATTTCGCACAACTTGAAGAGCAGGTGCCCTTTGGAGAGCAGCAGTCACCATTGATGCGTTTGCAGCCAATGATTCAGGGCAATGGTCTTAGCCGTCAACGATTTCTTCAGAGTATTAAGAATCGCGATTCTCGAATGCTTATCGATGGCGGTGTGACGCTCTCCTTTGGCCAGGGGGCAGAACTGCAGGAGTTGATGGAAGTGTTTGCGAGATTGCCTGATGAGCCGTTTGCCGACGTCTCCTCGGAGCGGTTCCCAAAACCAGAGTTAGCGCATTTAGCGGTAAGGCAATTAGAATTCGAAAACGAAACTTACTTCTACGTTGCCAATTCGTCACCGTGGCCGAATCGTGTTCGCCTGTCATTGAGTGGTAAAAATTCACCGGTCGAGACGATTGAGTCGTTTTCCGATTCTCGTTTCGAGGTTGTTCGAACAGCCGAGGTTTCGACAGATAAGCCAACTGACGAAACCGAAGCAAAGCCCGAGGGTCTCAATAGTCAAGTTACTTTTGAGATTCCGGCTTACGGTTTACTTGGTGGGAAAATGAAATCGGGAGCAGTGGTCACTGATTTCGATTTTGCACTTCCGGACGCGGCAGACAATGCGCTGCAGAGGCATGTACTTACCCTCAAATCAAAATTGACAAAATCGGCGAGTCCCCAGTCGCTCGGTGTTCTCGAAAACAGCGGCTTTGAGTTCGATGGGCAATCGAATTTTATCGGTTGGAGCACCATCCCACAGCCCAAGGGGCATGTGGAGCTAATCAACCACCCTGCAGGTTCTGATCCTAATGCGATTCAAGGATCTGCTTCGCTGCGACTGACCGGTAACGAAAGCAAAGTGGTCTGGGTTCGGAGCAATAAATTCGAAGTCACTGAAACAGGAAGGTTGTCTATTTCGGTTTGGCTTAAAACTGAAAAACCTGATCAACAGCCACCCTTGCGGTTAGCACTCGAAGGGCGATCCGAAGGCCTGAATTATTACCGGTTTGGCTCAGTTGGAAGCCTTTCACCAGATTCAGAAGCGAATCAAGTTGAAGCGAGGTGGAAACGATTCGCGGTTCATTTTGACGATCTTCCATCTGAAGGGCTGACGGATGTTCGCATTGGATTTGATCTGATGGGACCCGGGCAGGTGACTGTCGATAATGTGGAAGTCTTTGATCGGTGGTTTGACGAAAATGATGTCAAAGCCATGACCCAAATGCTGGCCAGTACAACACCGTTGCTTTCCGATCCAATTGGCTACGAGCGGTGTCGGCAGTTACTGACTAGCTATTGGCCTAAGTTCCTAGATCAATTTATTGCATTGAAAGATGTGCCGGTCAGATCAGGAGTTCAAAGCGTCGGTGGAACCGTGAAGCCCGTCGAGGCAACTCCATTAGGCACTAACACTATGCAGGATGGGACTAAAGAAATTCAAGAAATTGAGGAGCCAAAGGTTCCGATGTTTCGCCGAATTAGGAATTTAGTCCCTCAGCGGAAATCTCCTGCGAAATAGGTCGCCGGTCTCGGTTAGCTATCCGGTTTGATCAGTCGTTCTAAGTGTTCTTTCACTTCTTTTTCACCGCTCACAAATTCCACATC
>JAAEMV010000661.1 GCA_024225195.1 Planctomycetaceae bacterium
AAATGCGCCGCCGCTAGTTGAAACGCTATCCAGAAATTTCTCGACCAATTTGTAGGTCTTGGGTTGGATCGCCAGACCAGAAATTTTTCCACTTTTTAAAGCCATTAATTGCCAGCCGACTGCCGAGGTATCGCCAGGTTGTCGCGGCTGATATCTCCAACCACCGCCAACGGGGTCCTGAGCCTGTTCGATGTACCACAGGGTTCCCTGAGCGTAGTTTACCAATTCAGGATCTTTCGTCATCGCGTAGGCTTCGCAAAGTGCGATCGAGACTAGGCCATGTGAATACATGCTTCCGCCCGGTTCTAAGTAGGACAAACCGCGTTGAGCTCGCTTGGCACGATACATCAGGAATTTTAAGCCTCGGCGGACTTCGTCTTTATACTCACCGGTCTGATGGGTATGTCCCGCGCCGAGCAACGGCAAAATTGCGAGAGCGGTCGCGGCTCCACGAGCCTGTGGAATATTACCCGGATCCGGGCTGTCTCTGAAATTGCCCGGCCCCATGGTGTGGTCAAGGCTCCAGCCACCATCGGGTAACTGGTGTTTGACAATCCATTTGAGGGCGAGTGCGACGGATTCTTCGGAAGCCGAGTTGCCGCCGTATTCTTTTAATAGTTGACCCTTGGAGTTGCCGGAGCGGCTCGATGTTTCCGAACTCATGTCGGCTGTCTCAAGTGCGCCCAGCATTTCGGATTCAAGTGCGACTTCGTCGGCGCCGAGGATGTTCCCAAAATCGACATCGGCCTCTGGAAGTGCGGTGTCTACCATTTCGGTGACTTCCGTTGTTTCCTGTTCAGAAAATTCTTGCTCGACGGCTTCTTCCACATTGAAGTCTAAAGTATCGAAATTCATTTCGAAGGAATCGAGAGCTTCGGCCGCTTGTTCTCCCGCCTGAAGTGAGACGACTTTGCTCTCTTTTGTAGGCATGACCAGAATTGCGAGAACGATAATGATTGCGATATGACACAGAAAGCTCACCAGCCAGCTTGGCATAACGTTAAATAGTAGAAACCGACTCCCGCCCTCATTATCGTCGAAGCCCTCTTCGGAATTGTCTTGATTCTCCGGTTGGGGATCGTTCGTTGGGCTGGGTGGTTTTGGGTTCATATTCGCCTCTGGCAGCTTTGGTCAAATTCGATGCCTAATGGCATCTGTTTCAGTATACCGTATTTTTCGCCCTATTCTCTATTATCGCCCGTCTGATAGAAATTAAATTCTACCTTCGCCTCAACACGTTTAATCCTAACAATTGGTACTTACCGCCGTCCTGATTCTGTTGTCTATTATTCGCTCGCGTTTTTATTTTTCTATGCTTTGGTTTGCTATTTGTCCCAAGAAACCGAGAAAAAAACGAGATGCTCGATTGGAAGTTCTCGAGTGCCCATTTTCCCCGCAGTTTGTCTGAGGAGTTGTTTTGAAGGTTGAAATTATATCCACTGTCGCGGAGCTTTCTGAAATCGTGCAAGGATTGAGGAAAAGTTGCCGCACCATTGGTGTTGTTCCAACGATGGGGGCGTTGCACGCAGGGCATCTGAGCCTGGCGAGGGCTTCGTTGGCAGAGAATGACGAGACGATCGCTACGATCTTTCTTAATCCCACACAGTTTGCGCCTCAGGAAGATTTGTCACGCTACCCGAGGACATTGGAAAGTGACATCGAGCGACTCGCTGCCGAGGGCGTTGGCTACGTTTTTGCGCCCAATCCAGAAGAAATGTATCCAGCGGATTTCACAACGACTATTACCCCACCGGCGGTTGCCCGTCGTCTCGAAGGAGAGTTCCGACCTACCCATTTTGGCGGTGTCGTGACGGTAGTCCTTAAGCTCTTAAATATGACTCGCGCGGATCGAGCTTATTTTGGGCAAAAGGATTATCAACAGGCGATGGTAATCCGACAAATGGTCCGGGATTTAAATGTCCCGACGGAAATTAAAGTATGTCCAATTATTCGGGATCAGGATGGATTGGCTTTGAGCTCCAGGAATGTATTTCTAACAACCGAACAGCGAACGATTGCCCTGTCGTTAAATCAAACACTCCTCCACGTTGAGGCTCAAATTCAATCGGGGCAACGAGACGGATTTGAGGTGGTTACTGAGATGAGGCAAATGCTAATTGATTCTGGAGTGGAGCGGATTGATTATGCGATCATTGCTCATCCGGATTCTTTGGAGATGGCTGATCCAATTGTTTTGCCGGCGGTCGGATTAATTGCAGCTTATGTTGGTGAAACTCGATTACTTGACAATCGAGTATTCTCGGCAGTTTGATTGTTCGATGACAGATTTTGCGGTGAAGAAGTGGAACGTTCCGTGGATTCAAACTACTCTAGGCGAAACCGTTAACTTTCGGTTCTAATTTGGGCAGCAGGAACGTGCGGCGAACCGAGATTGGTTGGCGGAGCGGTTGGATTAATTGAGAAAACAAGTATGAATCAAACACTAATTTTTATTCCGCATTGGGTGTTTGAAGGACCTTTGTTGGCTGCATGGCTAATCATTGGCGTCGCAGTTCTTGGATTTCTGTGGATGAAACACGGTTCCGGCCAGGAGACTTGGAGTTTCGTCCCCGTTTTTGCTGCGGTGGCATTGATGATTCATTTCGTTTTGCCGGTTCTTGAGATTTCTGGAATTAATCCGGAGGATCCAACGGGGCCAGCGATTACCATCGGGCTTGCGATCCGCGGTTACGGTATTTTTCTGGTGTGTGCCATTGTTTCAGGGTTCGCACTGGCGATCTTTCGAGCTCCGTGCATTGGGCTTACTTCTGATCAGGTCATTAGCCTTGGTTTTTGGATGATTCTCGTTGGCATTGCCGGCGCTCGGATTTTCTACGTAATTCAAAAATCTGATGTTTTTCTTGCCAATGGCGCATCGTTTGGGCAACTCCTGCTGGCAGTAGTCGACATGACCAAGGGGGGGCTTGTTGTTTACGGTAGTTTGATCGGTGGAATGATTGCCGGGGTGGCGTATCTGAAATTCAATAAATTGCCGCTCGCTAAAACTGCGGACCTGATTGCTCCCGGGATGGCACTTGGGTTGGCGATTGGTCGGTTAGGTTGTTTGATGAACGGCTGCTGTTACGGAGGAATCTGCGAGGCTCCACTGCCAAGCGTAACCTTTCCGCCGGGTTCACCGCCCTATATGGCTCAGTTAAACAACGGTGCTTTAATTGGAATTACAGCGACGGAAAATCTTGATTCGAATTCTGGTTTTCGCTGGGTTGCCGAATCGATTGAGGCAGGCAGTCCAGCGGCAGAGCAGGGGCTGCAAGTGGGCGACGAGTTTTCAATCAACGCCCCTGATGAGCGGTACATTCGTTTCGAGAAACAAGATGGTTCAGAGTCGATCGCGCTTTTGATCTCTCTGGAAAGCAATCGTAACGATGGAGTAGGAGCGCCATCGATTACAGTGCCGGTAGCTGATCTGCCAGCTCGCTCGAGGGCGGTCTATCCAACGCAAATCTACAGTGCAATTAACGCATTCTTATTGTGCCTTGTCCTGTGGTTTTACTGGACGATTAGGAAATACGATGGAGAGGTGTTTGCCTTAATGTTGATTCTCTATTCAGTCGGTCGATTTTTGATGGAATTGATTCGCATTGACGAAAAAGGTCAGCTTGGTACTGGGCTTACGATTTCTCAATTAATCAGTGTCGCCATGATTATTCTGGGTGTTTCCCTTCTCGCCTACGCAAGGCGACCGAATGCAAAGCCAGTTTTGCCGGCTTAAATCTCGGATTTTATTGGCAAAATTGACTACAATCGCCGTAGTGATAGCTGGCATTGATGACAAACACCGTCTGTTTGCTGTTTTTTGGGAACTAAAACAGCACTTATAGAGTCAAAGCGATGAACAATCCGAGGGCAAAACACGAGGATCGCGAGTGGATCTGTCGAACAATCGACGGGGATACCGAGTCCTTTGGTTTTTTGGTTAGAAAATACCAAGACCGCCTTTACAACGGTATGGTTCAGATCCTTCGAAACGAGTCCGAAGCGGAAGACGTGGTCCAGGATGCTTTTGTGTTGGCCTTCTCTAAGCTGGATTCTTTTCAGGGTAAAAGTGCTTTTTTTACTTGGCTCTATCGGATTGCTTACAACGTGGCGATCACGAGGTTGCGTCGAAGAAAGCGCGGTGTTTCACTCGACGGTGATGACGCGAGGGTGCGATTGGATTTTCCAGACAGTGGCCCTTTGCCGAATGACTCAATTGAAAAACAAGAACAAGCGGTGCAGCTGTATGCGGCACTTGATCGTCTTTCGGGGGAACATCGTTCGATTTTAGTTTTGAGAGAGATGGAAGAACTTGATTACGATGCGATCGCCGAAATTCTGGAATTGCCAGTAGGGACGGTGCGAAGTCGATTGCATCGGGCGAGGATACGATTGCGTGAGCTTTTAGAAAAAGTCATGGATTAAAATAGCGATTGACAGAAACGGCGATGAAGCGAGACGGTGCAAAATTACTTGGTCGCGTGGTGAATTAAAACAATGACAGGCAATCTAAACGAAGGCGATTTTGACGAAAGCAATTTCGAACGACTGAAAGTCGAGCGATTGTTGACCGCCTATTTTGATAATGAGTTGGAGCCGGCGGAGCGGGGCGAGGTCGAAACGATGCTTGCAGAAAACCCCGACCTGCGTGGTTTGCTTGACCAGTGGCAAAGTTCCGGGGACTCGCTTCGGCGGTTGCCTACCTACAGTTTGGGGGCGGAATTTTCAGCAGGGGTTCGATCGAAAATTGATACTGCTGCAGTAGCTAAACAACACAGTCCAGCAGCGGTGGTTTCTACTTGGGACAGTCAAAGAGTTGGCATGGGCGGGATTGTCGCTTTGGCTGCACTGCTTTTGCTAACGTTGTTTGTCTTTCCGAGTTTGGTGGAAGACAGGCTTGATCAACAGGCTGCTTTGGTTGTTAAAGAGGCCGTTGATCGCGAGTCCAAAGTGCCTTCTGAAACCCCGCCCAAGGAAAGGCCTAAGCCGATCATTGCCCCGAGAAACAGTTCGTTGCCACGAAATCCCGGTCGCTCTCCTAGGATGGCTTCGACTGGGAAAAA
Organism: Planctomycetaceae bacterium; assembly: GCA_024225195.1. Classification (GTDB taxonomy): domain Bacteria; phylum Planctomycetota; class Planctomycetia; order Pirellulales; family Pirellulaceae; genus Mariniblastus. The sequence continues at coordinate 5,061 of JAAEMV010000661.1, forward strand.
GTCTCGTGGCGTCGAGCAAGTTTTGTTGATTCAGAATGCGGCTTTGTCGGATCTTGAAGCTATCTTAAATCGACATGAAATACACATTGTCGACTCCAAAGGTAAAACGCTGGACGGTGAGAACTTGCTTGCTCAGGCGAAACAGGGAATGGAAGCGATACATGTCGTGAGCGAAAAGGCGAGCATGCAAAATGCAATCAATGAAATCGCCGATCATGAGTCCGTGACGGTGACTGCGTTCACCATGCCGGGGCAACTTGGATCGCGGGCAATTGGCAACTCAAAGTCTGCCAAGACGGAAGAATCGTCAGCATTGCAACTTCAGCCAAGGGATTTTAGCGGTGCGGCAGAGACTGCCCGGGAGATCAACGAATTGAACGATTGGTTCAAGTTAGACGACGAGGAGCAAGGTGGCGAACCGATCGAGTGTTTGCTCCTCATTCAATCCCTCAGCCAGTGATAGAGTCAGTCGGTCAGCGTTAATAGGGTCGATTTGTCCGGTTCGGTTTCTTGGAATCACTCACTGGCATTTGAATTGGCTCTCCGGTGCAGCACTTTGATGCATCCTTCAACATGTTTTCCACGACGTTGGCCCCCTGCGCTAATCTGTATATTCGTTTAGCTTTATCTGACAATCTTGTTGTCCGGAAGTTGTGAAGAGCAATTTAGTCCGTGCAAACTTGGCTTCCGGCGATTTCGATTCGCTTCGAAAAATGTCTTGTTGGATTTTTCCTTTTTTGGCTTTTCACCAGCACTGATCCGGTTACGCTTTGTTTCTCAAGAGAAGATTCGAATGTCGATCTAATCAACCGATCAAACATCTAAGCGATAGAACAGACTATGGAAAACCAGCCTGAAGCCGCCGTTGCCGTTGAGGAATCAAAGGTTGTTGTCAGCGAAAACGCGACGACGAAGTCGGAGCCATTTATTGGCCAATGGAATCAACTGATTTCAACGACTAACTGGGATAAGGGCGAGATCATCTGCCAGTGGCGTGATTCTCTGAAATCCAACGACGTTCCAGTCACGGATTATTCCGATGAGGCTTGGAGCCAGTTGGTTGGCGGTGTAACGCCACAACATGTTGGCCGACTGCGTCGGACGTTCGAACGATTTGGGCACGTCTATCGAGAATACGATGGTGTGTTCTGGAGTCACTTTTATGCAGCTCTCGAGTGGGAGGATGCCGAAATGTGGCTCGAAGGTGTGGTTCAGAATCAATGGTCGGTTTCCGGCATGCGAAAGCAGCGTTGGGAAACTCTCGGCAAGGTTGGCAATGAGCCTGTGGATTCTGAAATAGTCGTGTCGGAGTCAGCAGAGGAAACACAGTCGCTCGCTCTATCTGAGAACGCTCGCAGTAATGATCGAGACTACATGGAAGGCCCCGTTCACGAGGGTCCGGATTGGGGAGATGGTGAGCGACCCGAAGGGAGTTCGTCGTCGAGTACAGCAACGCTTGATGAAGAATCGAAACCCGAATCGGAGGTGGAGCCGCCTCATGAAGTTCGACCTTTTGAGTCGTTTACTGACTTGCCAGACGACGTCATGGAAGCCGCCAGCGATTTTAAAGTCGCTATTATCAAACACAAAGCTGAGGAGTGGGAAGAGATCAGTCGCAACGATATGATTGCTTTGTTAGATGCTTTGAAGCGACTGGCTGAATTGGCTCCGGTTTAATTTGGGCAGCTTTTAATAAAGTTGGCATTTGCAATTAGATCGAGACTGCAAATCGTAAAATTTATAGAACGGCCGATTCAATTTGAATCGGCCGTTTTTTTATTTGATTCCTCGAGGTGGTGAGGCCAGAACGAATCGAAGGAGTCCTGTAATGGAATGCGATCAGTGTTTTTCCGTGATTCACAAGTTTTCCATCACCAGTTTCTCAGGGGAAATTTCACTAGTGAGCGAGTTTTTTTTCGGACTCGCACGGGATTGGTGAAATTCAAGCGAGAATCTGTTAGAAAGCTATTTCTCAAACGCTTGTTTCCCAAAATATAAACCTCAGAGAGAACGAAGTATGTCGACCAAAGTTGCAATTATCGGAGCAGGTGGAATGCTCCAGTACCATGCCGGTGGATTCAAGCAAGCGGGAGCGACGATCGTAGCTTTGGCCGATATGAATGAAGCTGCCGCCGCTACTGCAGCACAGGAATGGGAAATTCCAAACGTCTACAACGATGTCGAGACAATGTTGGCTGAGTCGGATGCCGATGCCGTCAGTATTATCGTTCCCAATAAGTTCCACGCTTCATTGGCAATTCAGTGCCTTAATGCGGGAAAGCATGTTTTTTGTGAAAAACCGCCAGCGTTAAATGCGGGCGAAGTGGAGTTGATGATCGCCGCCGCGGACAAGGCGGGAAAAAAATTGATGTTTAATTTTAACAATCGCGCCCGACCGGAGTCTTATCAGATGATGGAGCGGATTGGCGACGGGTCGCTCGGCACGATTAACTCCGCGCAGGCGAAATGGATCCGACGTACGGGGATTCCCGGATTTGGAGGTTGGTTTACAACCAAAGCACTTTCCGGTGGTGGACCGCTTATCGATTTGCTTCACATGGTCGACCTGGCAATGCACTTCATGGGTTACCCCGAGCCAGCCTTTGTTCTTGGGCAGACCTTCAATGACTTTATTGACGACAAAAATTTCAAGGGGCCCTGGGGCATTCCTGATAACGCAGACGGAGTGAACGATGTCGAGGCGGCGGCCCATGGTTTTGTCACGTTTAAATCTGGACAAGTCCTTTCTTTGCAGGTCTCTTGGGCTGAAATGGTGAAGCGGGAAGAAGTCTCGGTTGTGTTCCAGGGCAGCAAAGGCGGAGGCAAGGTAGAGCGGTTGTTCGGGACTGATGGACTGGATGATACCGCGATCGACACCTGTGAAATCTACGTACAAGAAGATGGCAAGTCAGTCGACAAAACGATCGAAGTCGAAGAGTGTGAAGATATGGGGCGAATCCGCTCTGCTGCCAATTTCATTGGTGCAATTGAAGGTACTGAGGCTCCCTTGAATACGCCCGAGCAAGCATTGCGGTCGATGCGAACGATCGATGCGATTTACGCTTCGGCAAGTTCGGGAACGCCGATCGCAGTTTGAGGCCAGGTGGTTCGTTAAAAACGACTGAGTTGTTCCCCTGCCTTTTTCATTAATAGTTCAGATAAATTCGAGGTTATAGAATGTCGCTAAATCGTAAACTCCGTATGGGAATGGTCGGCGGTGGCCGTGGTGCGTTTATTGGATCAGTGCACCGGATGGCTGCAGCGTTGGACGGTAAAATTCAATTGGTTGCGGGTGCGTTTTCTTCGGACCCTGAAAAGAGTCGTCTCTCGGGTGAAGATTTTATGCTGGCTCCTTCGCGTGTGTATTCAAGTTATCAGGAGATGGCAGAAAAAGAATCAGCCCTGCCCGAAGACGAGAGAATTGATTTCGTTTCCATCGTTGCCAGAAATGATCTTCACTACGATGTTTCAAAAACGTTTATCGAAGCTGGCTTCAATGTAATTTGTGAAAAGCCACTGGCTTTTTCTCATGAGCAGGGAGTGCAGTTAGCAAATGTGGTGGAAGCAAGCGGCAAGGTTTTTGCGCTGACTCATAATTACACCGGCTATCCGATGGTCAAAGAAGCCAAAGCGATGGTTGCCGACGGTAAGCTAGGTCGAATTTTGAAGATCGTTGCTGAATATCCTCAGGGGTACGCGATTACGGCGCTCAAGGATGAAGACGATGGAGCGATTTCGAACTGGCGGATGGATCCAGGGGTTTCGGGGGTATCCAATTGTATGGGGGATATTGGTTCCCATGCGGAAAACTTAGCTCGTTACATTACGGGGCTAGAGATCGATGAATTGGCAGCGGAATTGACAACGTTTATCCCGGGCCGCCCGCTGGACGATGACGGAAATCTGTTGATCCGGTATAAGGGCGGAGCCAAGGGAGTGTTGTACGCGTCGCAGATTTCGACCGGCGATGAAAACAATTTAAATATTCGAGTCTATGGCACGGAGGCCTCTTTAGAGTGGCATCAAGAACATCCTAACGAGCTCACTGTAAAATACGCTGAACAGCCTCGACAAATTCATCGACGGGGCAATGTCTATAACGGAGAAGTCTGTGGAAAGTACACCCGGCTTCCCTTTGGGCACCCGGAAGCATTCATTGAGGCATTTGCGAACGTCTATTTGGGAGCCGCCGAAGCGATTGCGGACGAAGTAAACGGAACCTACTCAGGGCCAGAAGGTTATGACTTTCCAACGGTAGCCGACGGCGTCGAGGGGATGGCCTTTATTGAAGCGGCGGTTAATTCGTCAAAAAATAATGCGGCTTGGACAAAATTATAATACGGCTCCGGTTTTTGCAGTGAAGCAAGTGTGAATTTGCTCGTTTTCACGGGGAATTTTGAGTGTGTACCTCAATTTGTCGCAAATCTTGGGCTGCTCTCGATTTACCGAGGTCCAGCTTATTTTGTTCGCACTCTACATTTGCCAGTGATAATCTTTTAGAATCAGGCTCTAGGCCGTTTTAACAAATTGAAACAATGCTAATGAACAACCCCATGATCAGTAATTTAATTGTCGCTCAAAATGATTTGACCACGCTACAGGTTTTGGGAATCGCTGCAATCCTGCTCGGTCTTTTCTTTACATTCATCTTTTTCATCTTCTTTCTGTCTTACTTTCGCTGGTGGATCCAGTCTTTTTTCACAGGTGCGAAAGTCTCCTTTGTGGATCTCGTTGGGATGTCATTTCGAAAAGTAAAGGCCAGCATCATTGTGCCGAGTAAGATTATGGCGGTGCAGGCGCGTCTGGATGAACCGGAAATGACGACGAAGGCACTAGAGGCACACTATCTCGCCGGTGGAAATGTCCCGATGGTAGTGCGGTCTCTGATTGCTGCGAACAAAGCAAAGACGATTAATTTGAGTTTTCGAGAAGCAACCGCAATTGATCTGGCTGGTCGTAATGTCTTAGAAGCGGTTCAAACCAGTGTTTACCCTCGCGTGATTGACTGCCCTGCTAGAGGGTCGTCGCGAAGATCGTTAGACGCGGTGGCGAAGGATGGTATTCAATTAAAGGTGCGAGCGAGAGTGACTGTGCGTTCGAACTTGCAACAGCTAATCGGTGGAGCAACGGAAGATACAATTATCGCGAGGGTGGGTGAAGGCATCGTGAGTGCCATTGGTTCTGCCGTGACTCACAACGAAGTCCTTGAGAACCCGGATATGATTTCCAAAGCGGTATTGGCGCGTCGGCTGGACTCGCAAACTGCATTTGAAATTGTTTCAATTGACATTGCTGATATTGATGTTGGCGACAACATTGGTGCTCGTTTGCGAGCGGATCAAGCCGAAGCGGACACTCGAGTTGCCCGTGCGAGGGCGGAAGGTCGCCGCGCGATGGCAGTCGCGCAAGAGCAGGAGAACAGTGCTGCGATCGAAGAGAGTCGAGCGAAGCTTGTTTCGGCTCAGGCAGAAGTTCCGAAGGCAATGGCGGATAGCTTCCGAGGTGGGAAATTGGGAATCCTCGATTACTATAAATTAAGAAACGTCCAAGCTGATACGGAAATGCGTAAATCGATTTCGTCCGGCGGAAGTTCGTCGTCAAATTAACCCGGGTGAGGAGTTGACTCGGCCATGGCGCGAGACATTGAAGAATTTTTAAGAAAAGCAGCGGAACGTCGGCAGCAGAAAGGCGGCGGTGGAAAGCCTCCGGAAGGCCGTAAGCCGATTTCCCGTCCGCTGCCGCGACCTGTGCAAGGTCGGGACTTGGAACCCGAGGTGGTTGAGGCGGAGATTGTCCGAGCTCAACCGGTGAATCCGACCTTGAAAAATCGTCAGCCGAAACGATCTAAATTAAGTTCCGCTCCGGCCCAGCCTGCTCCTAAACGAAACCTTCGGGAAGAGAGCGTGGCTGAACATGTTCGGAGCCATATTGATACATCGAGTATCGCGACGCATGCCGAAAACCTTGGTGATCGCATTGCCAGCGTTCACGATAAAGTAGACGCGAGTATCCATCGGCGTTTAGATCATGATTTGACCGAGATTGATGATGCTCCTTCGATAACCGACAGCCTCTCTGCGGCCGCCATGGAAGACACAGGTGCTTCGATGGCCATGCAATTGCGTCGGATGTTGAAGAATCCGAAAACGGTCGGACACGCAATCCTTCTTGCGGAAGTTCTCCGGCGCCCTGATTTTGATTAAATCGGTCAGGATGTTGCTGAACGAGCAAACTCTAACCACTCAAAGTGTCTTTGGTTCTCGATTCCGTGGTGCTGCCGCGTCGTTGTGCTGATTCATTAAGTTGGTTTCTATTGACGAAGCTTCGCTTGAGTCGATGTGAATACCTTGTGCTATTTAACAACAAGATTTGAAAGCAAAATGTTAATTACTCCAGAGACAACAAAAATTGGCTGGGTTGGAACGGGCGTGATGGGGCACAGCATGTGCCGGCACCTGATGGACGCTGGGTTTCAGGTTTCTCTCTATAGCCGCACGCGTGACAAGGCAGCGGATCTAATTGCCGCAGGAGCCACCTGGTGCGATTCACCAAAAGATGTGGCTCAGGCCAGCGATGTTGTTTTTGCAATTGTTGGTATGCCGAGCGATGTTCGCGAGGTGTTTCTGAGTGACCAAGGTGTGCTTGCTGGATGTCAGCCTGGAAATATCGTGGTCGACATGACCACGAGCGAACCGCAATTGGCGATCGAGATTGCCGATGCGGCGCGAGCTCGGGAGGTACATTCAGTCGACGCACCCGTTTCTGGGGGAGATGTCGGTGCTAAGGCAGGTACGCTTTCGATCATGATTGGGGGAGACTCGGCCGTCGTTGCGGCTTTGGAGCCATGTTGGAAAGCGATGGGCAAAACCTACGTACGGCAGGGGCAGGCTGGTTCTGGGCAGCATGCAAAGATCGTCAATCAAATCTTAGTTGCTGCTGGAATGATCGGTGTTTGTGAATCGCTTCTGTACGCACAGCAATCGGGATTAGATTTGGAAACGGTTTTGAAATCGGTCAGCAGTGGAGCGGCTGGCAGCTGGGCTTTGTCCAATCTTGCGCCGAGAATCGTATCCGGTCATTTTGACCCTGGGTTTTTTGTGGATCATTTTGTGAAGGATCTTGGAATTGCGATGCAGGAATCGAAACGAATGTCATTAAATCTTCCAGGGCTGGAACTTGCATGCGAACTTTATGAACGAGTGGTTGCGCGAGGTGACGGCCAGTTGGGCACTCATGCTTTGCAAATGACATTGGCCGAAATGTCTGAGCTAACCTGGGCTCCAACGACGGCACAGGCTAAATGAAAGGGTCGCGTTTGTTTGGTGAACGATTGAACGTGAGCCAAGATGCGAGCTTTGGTAATCGCGGTGTTTTTTTGAGGATCTGTGTTCAGTTATGCGGCGAACCTGCGGTTAACCTACCTAGCCTCGGGTTTCTTGGGCAACGGGTTAAGAGTTGGGCAGAGATGAGTTAGACTGAGCGAATGGAACGAAAACAGAAAAAGACGTTTGATCCGATTGAGATTCGCGAAGATTTTCCAATCCTCAATCAGACGATTCACCGGGAACGGCCGCTAGTATATTTTGACAACGGCGCTTCGACGCAGCATCCAACTCAAGTAATAGAGGCAATGGATGACTGTTATGTTCGGACTTACGCCAACGTGCATCGTGGCATCCACTGGCTCAGCGAGCAGTCATCTGCGCAATACGAGCAGGCGCGGACGTCGGTGCGGCGGTTCATCAATGCGTCCCACGGCAACGAAGTTATCTTTACATCGGGAACAACTGAGTCGATCAATTTAATTGCCCGGTCTTGGGGTGATGCAAATTTGAAATCTGGAGACGAGATATTGTTGACGATGCTAGAGCATCATTCCAACATTGTGCCGTGGCAGCAGTTGGCAGAGCGAACTGGCACCCTCGTGAAATTTATCAAATTGACAGAGGCGGGAGAACTGGATCTTGACCACATGCGTTCGCTGCTTAGTCCGCGAACGAAAATCGTGGCCTTTGCTTCGGTATCCAATGTGCTTGGCTCCCGAGCACCTATCGCTGAAATGACGGCGATGGCAAAAGAAGTTGGTGCGTTGGTTGTGGTCGATGCGGCTCAGTCGGTGCCACACGATAAGACGGACGTGCAAAGTTGGGGCGCTGATTTCATTGCCTTTAGTGGTCATAAAATGCTGGGGCCATCGGGAGTAGGAGTGCTCTGGGGGCGTCAGTCGATTCTTGAGGAGATGCAACCGTTTATGGGCGGCGGGAGCATGATCGATCAAGTCACGACTGATGGTTTTACCTGGGGTGAATTGCCAGCGAGGTTTGAAGCAGGAACACCGCCGATTGTCGAAGCGATCGGACTTGGAAAAGCGATTGAGTATCTCGAAAATATCGATGTCGCCCAGATCGAAGAGCATGAGCAGGTCTTGGTTAGACGGGCTTATGATTTGATCATGGAAGTCGATGGAGCGAAGATTCTTGGTCCTGCAGGAGACTGCCGCGCGGGGTTGGTCAGTTTTGTGATAGAAGGAGTTTCGTCACAAGACATTTCAATTTTACTTGACCAGCTAGGTATCGCGATTCGAGCGGG
>JAAEMV010000662.1 GCA_024225195.1 Planctomycetaceae bacterium
AACGACTATGCGTGCTTTGAGCGGAATAATTCCGTGCGGAGCAGGCGAGTTCTTGGTCGACGGTTTCTCGCTTTCGGATGCGCCACTTGAACTAAAGCGGAGGACCGCTTACGTAGCTGATGATCCACGATTATTCAGCGATCTAAGTGTTGAGCAACATCTTAAATTTCAGGCAAGCGTTTATGGTGTTGAAAAGCCTGCTGATGAAATTAGAAAACTACTCGATCTCTTTGAACTAGAGTCAAAGCGGCACTCTGCTGCGTCAACGTTGTCACGGGGTATGCGGCAGAAGTTGGCGATTTGCTGTGCGTACCTTCAGACGCCAACTGCACTATTGCTGGATGAACCGATGACGGGATTGGATCCTCATGCAATACGAGTTTTAAAAGACACAATCGTTGAGCGAGCTGCTCAAGGTTGCGCTGTCATCATTAGTTCGCATCTTTTGGCGATGGTGGAGGATATCTGCAGTCAAATCTTAATTCTCGATTGTGGTGAACGGCGATTTTGGGGCAGTAATGAAGAATTCAGGCAGAGGTTCGCTCAATCTGAAAACAACGATTCGAATACACTTGAGGCAGCGTTCTTTTCGTCGCTCACAGAGCTTGGCCAGGATCTAGCCTCTACGATCCACGGCACCACCGGTTCTGCTGACCGTCATTCTCAAAACGTCAATTCCATCACTCAACAATAGATAAGATACGGCGAGTTGATCTATGGAGTTAGTCTTTCCAAAAGTGCTGAACCATCTGTTATGGATTAGGTTTCAGGGAAAACTGAAGCGTTGGTTGGGTGGTTTTCAATCACCCCGTCGTCGCCTGATTACTTTGATTGGGACGGTCCTTGGCATCATTTGGGTCTCTCAGGCAGTTGCCGGAATTATGTTTCGAACAGCCGCCGAACACGATTCGATGGTTCGCTGGTCGGCCGTCGCGTTAACTTTATATGTGTTCTGGAAAGTATTAAAAACGGTAACTCGAAAACCATTTGAACCGCATGAGTGGACTGATGCTGAAAAAGAAATCTTACTTGCCACGCCAATTTCCCCGCAGCAGCT
>JAAEMV010000663.1 GCA_024225195.1 Planctomycetaceae bacterium
AATCTGAGGCTCACAATGCAAGACAAAATCCGACACACTGCCATCACGTTCGATGACGTTCTAATTGAGCCGCGTTACAGCGAAGTTGTTCCCTCTGAGGTTGAAACGGCAACCCGATTAACCAAGCGAATTGGTATCAAAATCCCATTGATTAGTTCGCCAATGGATACCGTCACTGAGAGCTCCATGGCCATCGGTCTCGCCAAAGTGGGAGGCCTCGGGGTGATTCATAAAAACATGGCCCCAGAAGCCCAGGCCGAGGAAGTTTACAAAGTAAAACGAAGTGCGAACGGAATCATCGTTGACCCCGTGACACTTCCACCAGAAGCCAGCGTCGGTTACGCCAAAGAAATCATGGCTCAAAACAACGTTTCTGGCGTCCCAATCGTGCATGCTGACGGAACGCTAGCGGGCATTCTGACTCGCCGCGATTTAAAATTCCTCGAAAGCACCGAAGTAGCCGTTTCTGAGGTAATGACCGCCGAACACTTGGTAACGGCGACGGGGAATGTAACGCTTGAGGAAGCTGAGAAAGTTTTAACGGCAAAAAAGGTGGAGAAGCTTTTACTGATTGACGAAGATAAGAAACTAAAGGGACTTATTACGATCCGTGATATCGACATGATGCGTCAATTTCCCAACGCTTGCAAAGACAAGCAGGGACGTTTACGAGTCGGTGCCGCGATCGGTGTGCACGATCTAGATCGGGCTCAGCGACTCATCGACAAGGATGTTGATGTGTTGATCGTTGATAGTGCCCACGGTCACTCGAAAAATGTAATTGACACGGTTCGAGCGATCAAAGAGCGATGGGACATCGACGTCATTGCTGGAAATGTTGCCACGACCGAAGGTTGTGAAGCATTAATTAAGGCTGGTGCCGATGCCGTCAAAGTTGGAATTGGACCTGGGTCGATTTGTACGACTCGCGTTGTCAGTGGAATTGGAGTTCCACAGATTACAGCGATCTACGAAGCGGCAAAGGTAGGCGACAAACACAACATACCGATCATTGCCGACGGAGGAGTTCGTTACTCCGGCGACATCACGAAAGCGATTGCCGCTGGTGCAAGCGTGGTCATGATCGGAGGACTGTTTGCTGGGCTGGCCGAAAGCCCGGGCCGAACGATTCTTTACCAGGGACGCTCCTTTAAAGCGTACCGAGGTATGGGATCCATTGGTGCGATGGTCAAAGGATCAAGTGAACGCTACCGACAATCCGAAAGCGGACCTGGCAAACTGGTTCCAGAAGGAGTTGAAGGGCGCGTACCGTTTAAGGGGGCGTTAAGCGATTTCGTTTACCAATTGGTAGGCGGATTGCGTGCCGGTATGGGTTACTGTGGCACGCAAACCATCGACCAATTACGTACCGATGCACGATTTATTCAGGTATCAGCTGCGAGTGTTAGAGAAAGCCACCCTCATGATATTGCAATTACTCAAGAAGCTCCGAACTACTCTTCGGAAGCACCCTCAGGCGAATCTCACTGACGCTGGTCTTTCGCACCAAACCACCGGTGCCTCCCTTTACCATCCCCCTTCCGCAAAACACCGATTTAGCAAATTAACATCTCCATTCTTACACCCAGCTTCAACGCTCGGTGTGTCTGTCGCGATGGCCTGCATCCTGCCTAGTCAGGTAGCAACGGCTCAGCAGTTTCAAAAGCCTGTCCTACCCGGCGAGACTGCACAAAGCACCACACAACTCGGAATGACGCCGTCAAACAGGCTCAGAAATAGTGCTTACCCGCAGGCTCCTCAAGCCCTTGCTACCCCAACGACAATCACACAATCTGCCGCTGCATCAATTCCCACCACGGATTCTGCTCCGGGGAATACCTCACAGACACAAAGCGACTCCAGACAGGTCAGCTACAACACCTTCGCACCACCAGTTCACATTCAGCCGACTGCAACCACGACAGCACCAGTTCAGGTTCAATATCGAAAATTCAGCGACCAAACCGAATTACCCACAAGCAACAACATCGCCACGCCCCCAAGACGTGCCGCCGTCGACTCAATTTACAACGCTCCGATTCAGTCACTTAAAAACAGTGTCAACAAAGGCAGAAGTACACCTCAGCGAATGCTGATTGCGAAATCCGTCGCTTCCCCGAAAGCCTCGCGAACTGAAACCCAAAGACGACGGCCTGGCACAGAGACGCCCCAGAAGCCGCAGCGTGAGAATGCAATTGCCAAATTCCAAAACCAAATCACCAACTTCCTTTACACACCAGCGGTTCCGTCTCAACGAACCAATAACAGGACGTCCGCAAACTCAAGGCCTCGTTATTCACCACAGCCAACGCGATCAAACGGAAGGTCAGCCGGCCGTCGGAAGGCAACCTCCAACGTCACTTCTCCTCAATCTCGTCGAGTCAGTTCGACGCCGCAGGAACGTGCAACTGATCCGGGTGTTCAATACGCCTATTCAAATGAAAACTCTTCAAATTTGTCGACGTCGGTTAAAAATGCAGTTCAGCAAGTGACCATGGTAGAGCCGACTCAAGATCCGTTTAATGATGAATCAGTCGAGCTGCCACCAGCGGAACGAATTGTTGTCGAGCAAACTCTCGGCAGATTTATTCCAAATCAAGAATCAGCCGCCGCCTTCCAACAGCCTGAAAGCTCCCAACCAAAACCCGATCCTTCGACAATGTCACAGATTTCTGTGCTCAACCGCGGGAAAAACTCGGATAGTTCCGCGTCCCCGATTGTAATTCAAAACAATCAAGATCTCGGTGGGTTCAAGAAACCAACTCAGGATCCGGCTATCGAAGAACTTCCAGCACCGAACTCCGACTTTGACTTCGGAACCAGCCAACGACCTTCCATTTCATCACTTCAAAACTGTGACGATTTTCGAGCTGAACTACTCGACGGATCAATCAAGGACATCGCCTTAGACTTGAGTCCGCTTCCTGGTCGCAACCGATCACTCTACCAAACCGAGGCGAGAGACTGGATTGATCGAGATGGCAACGTCGTAGCAACGGGAACCATGATTGACCTTCGACGCGGTTACGTCATTATCGAATCCGCATTGGGAACTGAAAAAATTCCTTATGCCAAACTGAGTGATCCTGACTGGGCTACAATCTCGCAATTCTGGCAACTTCCCGAACTCTGCAGTGCCGGCAATCAGGGAAGTGCCGCCCGTGACTGGTCGCCTCAAACTTACGCTTGGCAAGCCTCTGCACTTTGCCATAAACCTCTCTACTTTGAAAACGTACAACTCGAACGATACGGACACACGCACGGGCCGCTTCGGCAACCGATCCACTCCGTGGCTCACTTTTTTGTGAGCTTGGTTACGGTTCCCTATCAAACAGGCATCCACCCGGTTAACGAGTGCCAATATGCACTTGGTTTTTACCGCCCCGGCGATTGTGCCCCTTGGCTAAAAGATCCGATCCCATTCAGTCTTAATGGAGCGGTTCGCCAAGCCCTCGTCACCACGGGAGTCGCTGTCATCCCGTAATCGCTTCCCACCCGGGTAATGCTGGTAATTACACAACCAGCTTTCAAACCGGATCTACCGAGCATTCCTCTCGCCACGATTTTCCCGCAATATTTTGTTGCTTGCGGGACAAAACTGGCCAAAAGAGGGCGATTGGACAGACCGCAGGACTCATCCCCTGCGGTCTTTTTTTACAGAATTAATCTAATTTTTCGCCGGTTTGGGCGAATAGCTTGCCAAATACACCGCTCCAAACCCGCAATTAACCGATGCTTATCCAGCACTAAGACGTTACCTAGGATGATTCACAGTTAAACAACCACTCCCTTCGCGGGAAAAATTAAAACATCGTTTAAAATCGCGTCTTGAAAATAAAAATTTGCGATACAACGTAAACTTGCCGCATTTCGTCCCTCCGTTAACATGGAGTGGAACACCTACAACTTCTCGAAACAAATACCGAGTCGAATTATGCAAATCCTAAAAAGCTACTTTCGAATTATCTCAATGTGCCTCGCGATCAGCGCCACCTTATTTGCCGGTGGCCTTAGTGCGCACGCACAAACCGAAGAAGTCATGGCCCAAGAGAACGAAGAGGTTCAAAAATTCTTTGAACAAGCCCACGAAGCGCTCGATGATGCGTTGAATCTCTTCGACGATGCGGAGACCCGCCCCGAGGAGGGCGACCTGAGATTCTATGACTTCCTTAGTCGCACAAAAGAATCGCAAACGCGGAAAGTCGAATCTTACCTTGATGTCGCCGGAGAAGCACTCGGCATCTCAAGCATCAGCAATCGCCGCCAATTAATTCTCGATCTCCGAGAATCAATCTCAGAAAATCAAAGAAACATCTCTACGTTCAAACGAAAACGAATTTCTGCTCCAGCGACCACGTTCAATCCGTTGGGAGTCACTAAATCTGGCTACGATAAAAAAATTGAATTAGCAAAAGATGCAATCGTCCAAGCCGAAAACTCCATCGAGGTTGAAAAAGAGACTTTCGTAAAAGACCTCAATCGCATCGGCATGGATTTAGACTCGGAGAGCATTGACAATCTTTTAGAATCAATCACCGGAGATGAATTTGTACGCGTCTCAATTATCTTCAATAACGCAAAAACATTTGCTGGAGAACTTGAGAGACTCACCAATGAAACTGGCGAGGATCTCGAGGCTGCCAAGAAGTACTACGGAGTCTATTTAATGCTCCTTAAAACGGTGTCGCGCCTTCAAGAGCAGTTCGTTGAAAGCGTCGATAATGAGTACTATCCAAAGTTAGATGAGTTCGCTGCCAAAGCACGACAAAACATCAAAGAAGCAAAACGGGCGATCGCCGTAGGGGGAGATGAAACCGTTCTTCGCAACAATATCGCAAGCAACCAACTGACTTACGACGCTGCGATGTTTTACAAGGAAGGACTTGCTCATCAAAAGCATCAAATGATGATGGCTAACCTCGAATGTAAAAAGAACATCTTGACCGCAGCCAACACCTACAAGACGGTCGCATTAAGCAAGGATGTCGCAGCACTAATGGCCGTCAGTCGGAGAGCATTTGACGCAATTTCCGGGCTTTCAGTACCCGATCTTCGCCCGTTTGAGAATGAGCGAATGAAAGATGCCTTTAGTCAATTGACTCGGGAACTTCGGAAGTAAGATCAACGGTCGTTTTAAGAACCCCAGATTGCCGCAGCTAGTACGGCCGAGCGAGATCCACAACGGCCAGTTGGTCCTGGACCAGCTGGCCGGCCCTCTCGAAGTCAACGTCGGATATCTCATTGACGCCCTCGACAAGCTCCGAAAGAATTGCCTGCTGGATCGCCCCCCGCGTCATGGCTGATGCGTAGGGTAAAAGATGGAACATGACCATCGAATATCGCGGCACAAACCGATCCGGAAAACGCTGTTCGAGCTCAAAGCCCAAATCTTTTTTAAGTTGAAACTTGGGATCGGTAACACTCTCTCGCATCGTCACATAATTTTCGAGTGCCATGTCGGCAATCGCATTTGCGTTGGGACGCCGAATTCGATCAAACTCGGGCAGTACCTTGCTCCAGTCATCATTATGTTTATCCAGCAATCTGATTAACTCAGAACAATCTTCAAATCCTGAATTCATTCCCTGACCATGAAAGGGTACGATCGCATGAGACGCATCTCCTAGGATCAAAGCCTTGTTTTCGTGGTACCATTTTGAGCACCGAACGGTGCCCAAACGCCCCTGTGCGTTGGCGAAAAAATCGGCTTGGAGATCGGGAATAAGTCGCTTTGCAGAGGGGAATTCTGCTTCAAAAAAGGCGTTAAGCTGATCAGCATTCTCTAATTTTTCGAAACTGATCTCACCCTGTTTTGGCATAAAGAGAGTGACCGTAAAACTGCCGTCCTGATTCGGAAGCGCGATCAGCATATACCCACCACGCGGCCAGATATGTAAAGCTTCGGGTTCAACTTGATAACCTCCCGCCTCAGAAGCGAGTGGGGGAATTTCAAGTTCTTTGTAATCGTGGTCCAGAAAATCAATCGAACACTCACCACCGTTAGCCGCTAACAATGCATCGCGAGTAGGTGACCCAGCTCCATCCGCCCCAATCAACAAATCAAATGACCGCCGGTAAGAACGGTTATTCTGCAAATCAACAACCTCCAACTCTCCCTTGTCGAAATCGACATTCTCAACAGCTTGATTAAACATAATCTCAACGGGTTCGGCTTCCTCCGCCGCCGACATCATCAAACAATTAAGATCGCGTCGCGAAACCGAATAGATCAATTCTTCTTCCCGTTGCCCATAGGAAGAAAACTCCTCGGCTCCCCCACTAAAATGCAACGCTCGACCGCGCATTGGAATCAGCAGCTTACGAACATCATCGATCAATCCAGCCTGCTCAAGCGCGTGGATCCCGCGAGAAGAAAGAGCAAGATTTATCGAGCGACCACCGTCGACCTCAACTCCCCGCATATCAGGCCTTCGTTCAAAAATTGCAACTTCATAACCACGCCGTCCAAGCAAAACTGAGAGCAGAGAACCGACTAAACCTGCACCGGAGATAAGGATCTTTTTTGGCTTACTCACAATTTTCAAATCCCTTAATACGTAAACATGAAATCAACAAATCAAAATCTACTAATCTCTTCCATCTTCGAAGCTAACTTCGCAGGCAGCTAACCAGCAAATCGACAAATTTCCAAATCTCTTCGTAGCGATTATAGAGCGGCGTTGGTGCGGCTCGAATAACGTTCGGCTCGCGCCAATCCGTCCGAACACCCTTTGCCTCTAGTGCCTCGTAGACACTCCGCCCCTCGATCCCTTCCAACTTGACTTCTAGCGACAACTGACACCCCGACACCGTCGAGGGGGCGATCGCCTGCACCTGGTTTCCTAATCTAGCCTCAAGGCATCTACGGAAATAAGCGCCCTGAGTTTTCGACTTTTCTACCAACACTCCCATCCCGCCAGCTTCACTAAAAACGTCCAGCGAGGCTCGAATGGCAGCCAACGAAAGAATTGGTGGATTGCTTAATTGCCAACCTTCGGCGGTGGGAATCGGAATAAAATCTCCAGTCATTTGAAAACGGGTGGCTTTTTCGTGCCCCCACCAACCGGCCAAGCGGGGCAGGGAAGTATTGCGGGCATGCCGCTCGTGAACGAAGCAACCAGCAAGAGAACCTGGCCCGGAATTAAGGTACTTATAAGTACACCAACAGGCAAAATCGACCTCCCAATCATGGAGTTCCATCGCAACATTCCCAACCGCATGCGCCAAATCAAACCCGATCACGACCTGATTCCGTCTCGCACACTGAGCGATCGCCTTCATATCGAGCACCTGCCCGGTATAGTATTGCACGCCCGGCAGCAGGATTAACGCGAGAGAATCGGCTTGTTCATCAATCAATTCGCAAATCGTCTCGGTCTCGAGCAACCCCCGATCGTTCGGCTGAACTTCGAGCAAAGATTCACTTGCTGAAAATCCATGTAATTGAATTTGAGATTCCACCGCATTTTTATCTGAGGGAAATGCGTGGGCTTCAATTAAAATTTTAGACCTCGCCTCTGTCGGGCGATAAAAAGTAGCCATCATCAAATGAAGGTTTACAGTCAGCGTATTCATCGCAATGACTTCCGCCGCGGTTGCCCCCACCAATTCCGACATCGGTTTGGCGAGACATTCGTGATAAGACGCCCAATTAGGTGAGCCTGAGAAATGCCCCCTCACCCCCAAGTTTGCCCATCGACTTAGCTCCTCTTGAACGTAGTCCGCCGTGCGTTTTGGAACCAGCCCAAGCGAATTTCCAACAAGATACAGATCCTCGACGGTGTCCACATGCGGAATGTGAAATTGACTCCTAAATTCAGCGAGCGCATCCGTTCGATCTAGCTCTCGAGCTTCTTCCAGCAATGTGTTTGAATCAACCATAGCAGTCATCATTATCCCGAATCACAATTAGCAAACAGCTCAACCAACGGACCTCAACTGACCGCTCTCGCGGGAAACACCACAGGCCGAGAGGGAGCCGCATCGCTCCCAAAGGCCGGCACCTGAAGGTTTAAACCGTAGATCCCATTATTTATTTCATCAGCTACAAAAATCATTTCAGTAATCGTCTTCTCTTGCCACGTGCCTGCCGACAATTCATGAGTTCTCTCCTCTACATTCCAGAAAATATGATGATTCGTCAACAATCCGTCATCATTCATCCGGTCAACCGAGGGGAAGTCAACCAATAAATGCCGAACGTCAGTTTCATTGATTAATTGGCAGGCCTCTACCGTGAAAAACGGCGGTTGACTTTCTGTCGAATACGCCCGGGCACACTTGTCATTCGAATTGGGCAGCGTGCGCACAATTAACGCAGCTGGTTTTATGTCCCGAATTCTGCCAACTTTGGCGATTGCCTCCTCAAGCATCTCTCGTGTGATTACCCAATTCTCAGGTTCGAGTTCCGGACGATAGGTGTCGGCAGTATCTTTCGCCAACACCGGTTCGACCGTAACTAAAAAAGCCAACGACAACACATCGAGTGCTGCGTGGCCAACCCAGATGTCTTCATTGACGATATGCCCCACAGTTTCTGTATGAGTGCCGTTGCAATGCGGTATCATTTCCAGACTGTCAACATTACAACTTCCACCAACTCGTGTATCGCCGGTAAAACCACCCAGCTTCAATACTTCGTTAGAAGCTTTTTCGGTTCCAAAATGGTTCGGCTGAAGCCCTTCAAAATCTAGTACGATCGCAAGGGATTTTGCTTCAGCAACCGAGCAGCGATACTCAACGTTTTTATGTTTAAAACTGATCTGCATGATTAACCTTTTGTAGAAGTTGACCCAATTAGAAAGGGTTCTGCGGTAGACTCAAAGGGGGTCCAGATGCAAACTCGGTTCCATTCAATTAAATTAACATCTCACACGTCCAAGTTCAATTTTTCACGAAGGAAAACCATGATCACCGTTGTCGCCTCCATCGAGCTAAAGCCCAATGCCAAACCGCAATTCCTCAAGCACTTTCTCGAGATCGTGCCTGCGGTTCACCAAGAAGTGGGTTGCCAGGAATACTATCCAGCAATTGATGTCGATTCGGGAATTTCCAGTCAATCAAAAAATGAAGACTCAGTAACGATCTTGGAAAAATGGGATTCGCTCGAAGCACTTCGCGACCATTTAGTGGCACCTCACATGACCGCATATCGCGATAAAATCCAAGATCTAGTAATCTCGGTATCCCTCAAAATACTCCAACCCGTTACAGCTTCTTAGTCACGTTTCAATCTCCGTTTCTTTATTCATTCCAATTTAGCTGCTAGGATAGGCAGCCTACTTCAACAACTCGGGGATATTCGATGCTTAAAACAGACGTGCTGTCCATCACATTTTCTTTCTTGAAACCACGAGTCAGGCGATGCCTGCTCTTGCTCGTGGCCCTCAACTGGCTAACGCTTCACGGCGAGTGCCAAGCACAAAAAACATCGAAGCCAATTTTTAAGATCAAGGTCGACGCTGGCGAGATCGATCGCTCCAATGATATTGTCAGAACTCTCCTGTGGCTCGAAAACAACGAACCGCGTGCCGTGGCTTTGACGGACAAATCCGGCAACAAACTCACGGGTCAACTTTCGTCCCCCAGTTACTCCGACGTTCTAGCCTACGCCGATCAATCCCAGGAAGCTGGCAATAAAAAACTGGTCGAATTGACTTTCGTCCTCCCTAGCCTTGCTGCGGGTAAGTCAGTCACTTTGGCAGGCAAAGAAACCAAACAAACTACCCCGCCTAAGTTCCAGTGGCACGACGACGGATCAACCCGCGCCGAACTACAACACGATGGCAAACCAGTCATGGCGTATATGTACGAAGAGGTTGACAACGGTTCACCGGAAAGACGGAAGGCTACTTACAAGGTCTTCCACCATGTCTATTCCCCCAACGGAGATCGCCTGCTGACGAAAGGGCCTGGCGGGCTATTCCCGCATCACCGGGGAATCTTCTTTGGATTCAATCGAATTTCTTACGGTGATAATCAGCAGGCCGATGTCTGGCATTGCAGCAAAGGCGAATCTCAAATTAATCGAAAGCTCGTGACCACGACCAATCCGGTCTTCGGCCAATCCCGCAGCCTCATTGATTGGAATGGAAGAGATGGCCAGCCCTTTGCAAAAGAGAGTCGCGAACTAACAGCCATTAAACTGGACAAAGCAACCGTCATCGACTTTCGCACAAGCCTCGTTTCACTTGTCGAACAACTGAAACTCGACGGTGATCCACAACACGCGGGCGTTCAGTTTCGTGCCTCGCAGTTGGTGCCTGACAAAACAAAGCAATTGACCTATTACAATCGCCCCGATGGACAGGGTGCGCCCGGAAAATTTCGCAACTGGTCAAATAAGAA
>JAAEMV010000664.1 GCA_024225195.1 Planctomycetaceae bacterium
ATCCTTTTCAAACCGTTGCTTTTTCATTCCCGTGAGTGCTACCGGTACCCCCACTGAAAAAGACCTCGATCCGGATACGTACGGTATTCGCCCTTGCAACATGAAACCGATGTGGTGCGATGTTCCTTTGTTGGTGATCATGTCCGAGCGGGCGCCTTCCCTGATCGGACATCGTAAATCTAAAACGAAGACGTCTGACGCATATGACGGGAGTGAGCCATGATTCAAGAGCTCGTATATACCTCGGCTCCGCGGGGACTGAAGGCGGGAAGTAAGGGCTTTTGCACAGTCGCCAGCACAGCAGGGATGGCGACAAATCTTGCAGGCCTATTGGAACGGCTGAGTGGATACCGGCATTTGTTTCCTCCACAATCAGCGGAGGCGGTAAACAATCCAATCAATTTCAGCTACGTGATTGCTTCGGTCGGGGGCAAGAGCTACAGCATAACTTCGCGGATCGTCGATGCCGGACTCGATTACTCAAAACGGTCTAACAAACTGGCCCATCACATTGTTTTTGGTCCCTCCGATAGACCCGAAGCTGGGCCTGCATGGTTGCTGGGCCAGCCCGGCTTGTTCCAAGAGGGATGGCAGGGAGATCCACGAAAACTGAATCCCCGACCTTTGCCATCCGGGTCATCACCGCCTCGGATTTGTCAACATTGGGGGCAGGTGACGGGTGATCCGGGATGGGCCGGCGAAATGGCACAAGCCATCCTGCAAGGACGAACGTGTTACCTGGTTTTTTCACCCGGCCAGAACGTCTTGGCTTTGTTCCAGGAGGTGATTGGCTTACTACCCACCACCAAGCGTTGGGACGTGACATTTTCGACTTTTTTTACGGGAGTTCCTCCGCAAACGACTTGCCTCTTGCGAGGGGTGGCCGCAGGCAGTCAGGAGGCGAAAGCAGCACTTCGTTCGCCCAAAAATTTCGTACTCGACCTAGGCAAGCTACCAGTGGCGATCGGCGACGGTCCTTGGGTCGAGGCGGCACGAACTGGATTAACGCAATCCAGTCTCCTGCCTCAAAATCCAGCACCTCGCGTACCTGCGAGTGGGCGGACTGCGGGCCCCGCGGCGGTTCCCCCGCCGGTGTCGGATCAAAGGTTGAAACCAGAAGACGATCCTAAATTTAGTGATACCTCGGTCAACGAATATCTAATGGGCGAAACGCCCTCCTCACTGCCGCCCCAAATCAATCGCGGGCAAACCGCAGCTGAATTGGCCGGGTCTTACCCTCAGAATGAGGTCAGAGATCACTCGATCATAACTAGTACCAATCGCGACAATCCTTGGAAAATCATAGCAATCGCTGCTGTGATCGTTTTATTGCTGGTCTCCGTCGGCGGAGTATTGTTTCTCAGTACGTTTTACATTGGCAAAAATGAAATTGCCGAAACAAAAAATAACGAAGGGGAAGAATCGAGCACGGACGCCGAAAAAGCTGCTGCTGAAAAAGCTGCTGCTGAAAAAGCTGCTGCCGATAAAGCTGCTGCCGATAAAGCTGCTGCCGATGAACCTGCTGCCGAAAAAGCTGCTGCTGAAAAAGCTGCTGCTGATAAAGCTGCTGCCGCCGAAGCCAAAGCTGATTCAGATATCGAGAAAGCAGAAAACAACATTAAGGATGCGGACCCACGTTTTGCTAAGAGCAAAATTGAAGAATACGACGACATGAAGAAGGAATATAATAAGGGTGAACTTTCGGCAGATTCGCGAGCACGAATAGCAAAAGATTTGCTTGAATTATCAAAAAAGGCAAAAAACAAGAAAGAGATCGGGACCTTGACCCTCTCGATAAACCCATTCAATAAAGAAGGCAGACCAAAAGAGAATTACAAGATTGGGGAATTGGATTTCGCGAAAGAAAAATTGCCCGTGAACGAAAACGTCCCCTTTATAGTTGAAATTGATAAAGTTGAAAATTATGAAATTTCAAAACCTCAACGAGACGGAGAAAAAAATGAGTGGGAATTAAAAACAAAAGACGATCGGGGACGGATAGCTATTTTTAAATGCATACAAATGGGAGAGGACCAAAAATTCCAG
>JAAEMV010000665.1 GCA_024225195.1 Planctomycetaceae bacterium
TTTGGCTGTCAAGGCATTCCGCTCGACATACCGGCAGACGGTATGGAAATGTTCATCGTCCTGAACCGGAAAGCTTCGAAAACGGCCCTGGTAAACGTGGCCATAGCCAGTCGTTCGGTGGTGAGCGTGATATCGCTGCGTATGTGTCAACGAAATCCAACCGACGAATGCGGACATGCCGCCATCTTCTTGAGGAGACAAAACCATATGCCAGTGGTTTTTCATCCACTGATAGGCAATCAGATCGACGGGGAACTTCTCCAGGCCTTCGGCGATGATTCGCTCGAATGCCTCAAAATCCTCGTCCTTGAAAAAGATGTCCTGCCTGGCATTGCCTCGGTTAAGCGCGTGGTAAATTCCACCAGCTTCATCGACCCTTGGGGCGCGGCCCATCTTGAATTCTCCGTCTTCAGTGCGGTGCGTTTGCAAAACACCTTAACAGGCAAAAGGATGGATGCCCAGCCTCTCAAAACGGTCCCTGACACCTTTTCTTCCTCTCGATGTAGGAATTTCAATGACGAAGAGGAACTCCACGTCGAACTGTTGCCCCCAAACAAATCTGTTTGATTGTTTTTACATGAAATCTTTGTGCTTTTTGGCAGCCTCGTATTTATTTTTTTCCGAATTGTAGAAAA
>JAAEMV010000666.1 GCA_024225195.1 Planctomycetaceae bacterium
CCTGCTCAACGGGTCCGGTAAAAACTGAATCCACGTGGCACCCAGGCAATAGCACAGCCGCCGCGAGCATGGTAGTGAGCAAGTGTCTCATTCCGATTTGTTGCCTTCGCATTGCGTTACACTTATCTGTTGCGCCTGATAATACGACCATTCGCTTCATTCTCCTCGACGCGGCATA
This sequence comes from Planctomycetaceae bacterium, assembly GCA_024225195.1. Classification (GTDB taxonomy): domain Bacteria; phylum Planctomycetota; class Planctomycetia; order Pirellulales; family Pirellulaceae; genus Mariniblastus. Next base: position 179 of record JAAEMV010000666.1, read on the forward strand.
ACGTCTGCAATCACCGGGCCGCGACGAGTGATTGTCCATTTGAAAACCCCCGGCTTCGCGGCTCCGGTGCATTGCATTGTTATCGCGATGAATCGTCAACCGCGCCTCCATCCGGACCGGCTTCGTACTCATCCCGCGTCGAGTATAGCCGAAATTCGGACTGGATTGTCTGTGCCCACGAACGAAGCGCGACGAGTAAATCGAGATATCTTGTTTCGGGAATGTCCAGATCATAGGGCCAAATACCCACGTACCCATCCGGGGTGTCTTCGCAGGGGATTTGCAGTTCGAGGTTGTGTTTTGAAGCGGTAAGCGAATGGCAATACATGTGGATGTTGCGTCGAAACCGAATTTTCCATCCGTTGTGGACTACGTGTTTCATGCTTGGCGATGAAGTTCCTCTATACAAGTGGTTGATGTGACACAGAATCGTTCGCAGAGATCAATGCCAGTCGCGATAACGTTCAAGATCACCCGGTTGCCGCGAGTAATGCTGACTTTAATTGCGGTCCCGTCGGCAACTCGGGTGCATCGAATTGTTATCCGCAAATTGTCAATCTGGGTTATAGCTCAGGTTGGGACGACAAATTAATTCAGGCCCGATATGATAATGCCTGCAAGTTCCTCTTTCAGCCAGTCATTGGCTCTGGCTTTCAGTTGACTGTCGTGTTCGTCGATTCGAGTAAAACTGCTTTTCATTGGCTCAATCAAAAAGTCGAATGATCCATCCGCATTCTCTTTGGGCTGGCATTGAAAAAAGTGAATCCAACGAAGGTTCTTCATACCCTTTAGGGACTGAAGTTGTTCGGCGTTGATAGCGCAGAAATTAAATTGAATTTGGTCAATATGGCTGTTTGTCGTAATTGCCTCGATCATTTCATTATCGAGTTCGCAGCCGCAAAGCGCTAGGCAGTTCAGCTTTACATATTTGCAAATGTCATTGACGATTTCTGCATTAGGGCGGTGTAGTTCTAGCTGATGTATCCGGCGACAACGACTAAGCGGACTGAAGTCGATTGGTTCAGGCGTATTCGAGCCGCCAAACCTAAGATCTAGATAATGAATGTTTGCAAAGTTTGAGATGCAACGGATAGCCAATTCTGGCGATTGTTTAGGATGGTATTGCTGGCGGTCGGCCGGATCCAGGTAGATATGTACGGACGCCGAATGCGCCGTCTGGAAATATTCCTTGCCAATGAGGCGTTGTAGAAAGTCAGGTGTGATATTTGCAATCGTTCTCGGGCGGTACTCGTGAACTTTGCCTTTGACTTTGGGGCCAACAAAATCTGTGACGGACTTCGATTCCTGAATGGAAGAAATGATGCAGATGGCAAGGAACGTCGCAAGCAACGCGATTATTGACATTAATTTCATCATTCGTCTCCGAAGTTTCTAAGGTCCGATTGTGAGACTACAGAAAAAGCGAGTTTCGCCAAACATCACCTTAAGCTGGATAACGCCAGCGTTCACCGGGCCGCGGCAAACGACATTGATTTCAAAACCCGCGCGACCCGCGGCTCCGTGTGCAACGGATTGTTATGCACGATTCTCCGGTGATTCTTTGAAGACGGCAAGGTTACCGCCACCAACAGCTATAAATTTCTGATCCGCGTTTCCCACATTCCACGCCTCGTACCCAGAAGAATCTGGAATGATCTCCAAAGAGTGGCCAGTGTCGAACGTTAAATGAAGATCGA
>JAAEMV010000667.1 GCA_024225195.1 Planctomycetaceae bacterium
GATAAATCCGACAACAAAACCCTCCAGCTCGGCGACTAGCGAAACTCTTATTCCGGACTGGTGCAAGACTTCATTCTGCTTGCGTTTGTAATAGGCTGAACGATCATTGCCGATAACTTTACGGTCGATTTTGATGATCGCGCCAAGGTCGGATTCCTCCATTGAGCGAACGGGTATCCTGTCAGTGGAGAGGGCCGCGGGATCATCGCTCTCTGGTGCGCTGTGATCAATTTCCAGCGACTCAACATCATCATAGTCAGGTTCATCGTTCACGACTATTGCACTGGTGTCGCGGGTAAGTACGACACGTGGTGCCAGGCCAAAACCTGCATGAATAAAAAATCTCAATATCCCGGGGTCTGACCATTCGACCTGGCTGGTCAGTTCAGCAACCCCCTTGTGGATCAGGATTTCTTCAACTTCCTGCAACAACTGGTCGCCGGCACCTTTGCCCTGATGGTCGGGATCAACTCCGATCGCATCAAAAGAGGCTTTAGCACCCGGCTGGCCAAATTCGCCTTCCACCAGTTTGGCAATTGCATATCCGGTCAGTTTTTCTCCTTCATGCAGGCCTACATAAATATAGTCTCCTGGTTGTTCGAGTGCCGCTGACAAACGTTTTTCAAAAAATCCACGTCGCGAAATTCCGGCAATCGCCGTGTCAATTGCTATGACATTTTCCAGATCATCCGCACAAAGGGGTTTGATAGTCCCGGACATGATTTTCTCCTGTAATACCAAAGGAAGTTAATATTGATTCATTTGACCGGAGTTTCCCCAGGTTTTGGCAAGGCGCGATTGGCGCCTTGGTACTGATACCATAAGC
>JAAEMV010000668.1 GCA_024225195.1 Planctomycetaceae bacterium
AGCGGTAATTCTAATTTTGAAACACGGATTTTTTGGCCGTTATGAAATGGGAGGGTGCTATCGAATTACTTTTCAGGTTTGCGAGAGATTTACGGCGCCTCGTTGGGGTCCGCGCTCTAGAGTTGCAGGGAGCCTGGCCTCCAAGGCATGACCGTGTACTGCCGAATGATCGCCACGCGTCATCTTGCGACCGCTCGGCCATTCTTGCGGATGCAAATGCCTATCGCCTCACAACCTTCGCCGATGGTCCTGATGATCCGCGCAATCCGCATTATCCTCGCCCTACCCTATTTCAGGCTGTTTGGCATCCTGTTGTGGGTTGGGATTTCGTCGCTGGATGAAGGAGCGTCCCTTGCTGCGGATGAATCCGGAGCTACGGTCCGCCTCAAAGTCGGTAACAAAACAACCATTGGGCGTTTGATGGAGATGAACAACCAGCAGGCGATCTTATTACGTCGCGATGGCAGGATGGTTGAATTTTCACGCCAAGAAATCGACGACATCGAGCCGATTTCTGGATTCAAACCC
>JAAEMV010000669.1 GCA_024225195.1 Planctomycetaceae bacterium
ACATAACGCGACCATATGACAAAAAGTCAACAAAAGGCGCAGAACAAACTATGACACCGGTACCTACACACAGCCCGATGGAGGCGGGTGAAGTACGAAGCGGAATAGACGAGAACATGACAGGTGGGAAAAATATGGGCCACCGGAAAAGATCGAGTACGATCGGAGAGAAAATGGGCGACGAAATCGCAGACAACGCGAGCGGAGCGGAGACGGAGAGAGGTGGGAAAAACATGAATCACCGGAAGCAGTTAAACACGATAGAAAAAGCACCAGAGAAGTACCTACAGCGATACGCAGAGTACGAGTGGGAGAACAACGAAGAACAGAACGAGCCTTGGAGAACGCAAAGAATAAGAAAACCCATACAACCCATAAATAACACCACGCCGGAACGACCCGATCAACGGAAAGGAGGAGAGAAACCAACTGAGGAGGATGTGCTCATCTTGGAGCTCATAATTGGGATATTCGACGTGACATTGCGAAGCGAACTAATCCGCAGAGCAAGCGACACGGATTACATGGGATTGGTAGAAGTCGCCAAGGCATGGTATTCGACGAAGAGCGCACAAGCTGCGACGATGTCGGAGGAAACTAACAGGGTTGACGGGTTAACGGAAGAAAAAGCACAGATGGCAACGCTCTATAACGGGGGGTCGAACGGAAACGAGGAGACAAACGTCAACTTGCGTCAGGAGCTACATCGCGAATTGAGCGACGAAACGAAGAGAGAGATAGTTACCGGGACCGGAGCACAGCCTGATACAGAAAGCATACGAAAAAGGCCGAGGGACAAATATAGATGGGCCACAACGATTAGGCAGAAAGGATGCATGAAACCGGGAGACGAAGTCAGTACGCAAAACATGAAAACAAGGCAGTGGACCGAGAAAGCGACGATAATAAGCGAACAACGAGGCGGATGGTCGTACGAGGTGGAAATAAACGGAAAGAGGCGCACTCGAAGCCGCCGATTTTTGCGCAAAATAGCCAGATTCGACGGCGTGCATACACCGGAAATAGGGGGCGCTGACGACCAGGTGTGTACATCAACAAGAACGCTAGACGAGAGTTGCATCCAGTCAAACACCAACAACGGCCACGGCAGCACGCACATCGCAACAATAACCGCAAATTGCAAACAACTGCAACCGGGCACAGTCATC
>JAAEMV010000670.1 GCA_024225195.1 Planctomycetaceae bacterium
ACCCCGCTGATTCTTAACGTCGATTGACAAGAAGGAGTTGCTATTTTCAGCTTGGTGTAGAAACGATCTTATGCGACCGTTATTTTCGGCAACGAGCAAATCAGGACGACCATCTTGATTGGCGTCAGTACACAAAGCCGATGTTGCATCACCAGAAACAACGATACCACTTCGGTCAGGCCATATCGGCGTAAAGCCCGAGTTCTGAGCGGAAGGAACTTGGCCACGTAGCAACAGACCGACCCCTCCGTCCATTCGGCCAGTTTCGACTTGAGGCCCGAAAAAATTCTGCGCCAGGAAAATATCCGCTATACCGTCTCCGTCCAATTCTGTTGTCACCACACCAAAGCTCGGAGATGCTTGAGCAATTCTTGGTAACACTCGAAATTCAAAATGTCCCCGACCATCATTGATTAGGATACCTGACTCCAAGGTATTGGTGGAAAACAAATGCGATCGCTGCAAAGATTCAGCCGTGTAGATCTCTGACAACGACGCCAACGCAAAGTCGTGATAGGACTCGAAACGTTCGCCCACGACAGGAATTGCGTTACTTGAGCAACTGCGTCCCCGCACTGGGTACAGTTGTCGACCTTCATGCTCGGCTTCGATCAAACGCATTTCCCCGCTGTCACTAGCAATGACGAAGGTAGCGCACCTGGTCGTCGAGATCGTGTTCTTGAGGGAGAACGCAACAGCTCCTGTGGCCCGGCCTGCTTTCTTCGCTCGTCACTCGACAATCGCACACTCAACAAATGGCGTAACCTCCATCA
>JAAEMV010000671.1 GCA_024225195.1 Planctomycetaceae bacterium
TCGGTGCGAAGGAAAAACATAAACGGACTGGGGTTCATCACCCGCAGGCTGCGGTAAATTTCAAAGGGATCACAATTGATTTCTATTTGAAGCCTTTGGCTGAGAACGACCTGGAAAATATCACCAGCGCGAATATATTCGATGCAATCGAGAACGGCCTGTTCAAATTGTTCTTGTGTGAAATTTGAAGAAAATTCAGGTGGTTCTCCCGTGGGGAGATCAGCATCGAGACAAAGGAGATCTGTTTCAGGGCGGTTCAGACAGTCCAGCATCTCATCAATGCGGCGGTTGGCATCCTCAAATGCCGCATCGAGACTTTCATGCTTTTTTGTCCAGGCCAAAGCAACGACCGTGATGGTCTTGGTGATATGATCAAATACCAGCATGCGATCGTAGAACGCAAATGACATGTCGGGAAGTTCGCGATCATCTGCCGGGGCATTGGGGAGGTCTTCGACGTAGCGGACGACATCGTATCCGGCATAACCGACAGCCCCTCCGGTAAAGGGCGGCATGTCGGGGAACTGGGCGACTTTGTATAAGTTAATTCGTCGGCGAATTTCTTCGAGTGGGTTTTCGCACTCGTAGGAATTTGAGCATCCGGCTTCGGTGAGAGTGACTCGCTTGCCAAACGAAGCAACCTGAACTTGCGGGTCGATGGCGAGAAAACTGTAACGACCAACGTTTTCGCCACCGATCACGGATTCAAACAGACAGGCAGTACTGCCATTGTCAATTCTTCGAAAGGCAGACACCGGCGTGAGTGAATCCGAGAGCAGGCGACGTGAAATGGGAATCGCGTCGTAATCGCCCGCCATCTCTGTAAATGTTTTTTGGTCGGGAAAAGAGGCCATTGTGACGGGTGCTTTTAACTTGCTTGAGGATCGGGCTGGGTGAGGTTGAGTTGGGCTGCTGATGCGAGAGATCTGCGAAATCCAGATTGTGTCTCGAAACTGCAAAATAATGAGAAACGCTGAACTCAGAGCGATTGTTCGACATAAATAGCTTAACGGTGGCAGCAAACACCGGCAATGTCCGCGTTATATTGAGTAGAAGAACGTTTTATTAAAATTTCGGAGTTCGGAAAATAATATTGAGAATGCCAGCGTTTCCAATAAACCTTGTACCTTATTCGTTGGAGGGATAAAATTTGGAGACAGCTTTTACCGATGGATCGATAAAGCAGACCCAAACTAGAAATGTCGGCTGAGGATTGCGGCCGATCAAATAAAAATATGAAATGCCAAAAATGCCAAAAGCAGGCAACGTTTCACATCACGGATCTGACCGGTGATGACTTGCTTGCGTTGCACCTTTGTCCCGACTGCGCCAAGGGCTACCTCGAGACTGGTGATTCATCCGAAGATGCTCCGGTTATCTCCGACGTAATGTCGAAACAGCTGAAACCGCTTGAGCAGACAGCGGATGATTTGCGGGAGTTAGATGCGAAAGAATGTCCGATCTGCGGAATTTCATTTTATGAATTTCGTCAGGGGGGGCGTCTAGGATGTCCGCACGACTATGTCTTTTTCGGAGAGGATCTAGAGCCACTGTTGATTAATGTGCATGGTGACAACCAGCATGTTGGGAAACAGCCCAAGCGAGGCATTACGGATACGGAATCTCAAACCGAGTTAATCCGTTTGCGCCGCCAGATGAAGGAAGTGGTGGAGCAAGAGGATTACGAGAAAGCGTCTCAGATTCGCGATCAGATTCGTCAGATCGAAGGCGAAGGGTCTGCCAGTGAATGACGTTCCAATAGAACCAAACGATATTGTCATCAGTAGTCGAATCCGGCTTGCAAGAAACATTGCGGATTTCCCTTTCATCAGCACCTGCTCTGATGATCAGCGATTGGAAATTGAGTCCGTCGTTCTGAAGGGGATTGCGAACGATCAGGTTTTAAGTGATCTAACGTTATTGGATTCCTTCGAGCTTAATGCGCTTGAGCGGCAGTTTTTGATGGATCTGCAGCTCGTTAGTTCTCCGTTGCAGGAAACGACTGAGCGAGTTTCGGGGGCAAGTGAAACAGCCGATGTGGGCTCCTCGGAGTCCGACGTCTCCCGCGAACTACCGTGGGAGGAATTGGCAAGCTATTCAATCAACGAAGAAGATCATCTACGAATCACGGTGAACCGCAGTGATCTGAATCTTCAAGCCGCATGGCGGCAAATAAGTGCAATCGACGATCGGGTTGAGAGTCAGTTGACGTATGCATTCAGTCAGCAGTTAGGGTATCTGACAGCCTGTCCCGCGAATGTCGGGACGGGGATGCGAGTGAGTGTGTTGATGCATCTACCTGCGTTGGTCATGACCGGTCAGGTCGAAAAGGTAATGCGGAGCCTGCAGCGACTCAATGTAGTCGCACGAGGTGAATTTGGTGATTCGGCAGTCGGTGATTTTTTTCGAGTTAGCAATCAGGCGACACTCGGAATTGATGAAGATTCACTAATTGAGCAGGTGACGGCGATCGTTCCCAGATTGATCAAGTACGAACGGGAAGCCCGGCGTTTTCTGGTTGAGCAAAATCGAGAAGGTTTGCGGAGAGACGTTGCTGATTCGCTGGAAAAACTCTGTCGTCTCGATCTTGAGGATGAGGACAGTGAGAGTCATGAGCACATTATGCAGTGTCTTTCCAAAATACGCATGGGCGTTGGAATGGGGTTGCTGGAACAGGCGGATGCCGACCGAGTGAATCGTCTATTCGCATTGGTTCAATTGCGTGATCAGCTTGTCGTTGCGATCGCTCGCGAGGATTACCGTGAAGCTTCCGAATTGAGAGATCGAATTGCAACTCTGGAAAAAGGGGGGTGGCGACGAGATTCAACGGATTCGGAGATGAGTCGGGATGAACCGCAGGAAGAGGGAGGTTCGCAATGATTCTTGATGACATGGCGAACCGGTGCGGAGAATGGTTGAAGGGCTGCGGTCCTGAATCAGACATTGTCATGAGTAGTAGGATCCGTTTGGCTCGTAACCTCGCCGATTACCCTTTCATACGACGGTGTACTGACATTGATCGCGCGAATATCGAATCGACGGTTCGAGAACGATTGACGAATAAAGCGGAGTTGAAAGACTTAACTTTTATTGACGTCGCTGATCTGCAAACTTTGGATCGGCAATTTTTAGTGGAACGTCAGCTAATTAGCCGGGAGCACGCAAACTCCGATGGCGCTCGGGCAGTGGCAATCGATCAGCAGGAGCGATTGAGCCTGATGGTCAATGAAGAAGACCACCTGCGGATTCAGGTCATGAAGAGTGGCTTAGATTTGGTCGGAGCGTGGGATCAGATAAACGACTTGGACGACCGAATTGAAAGTCAGTTAACGTACGCCTTTCATCCAAAACTGGGTTACCTGACAGCCTGTCCGACCAACGTCGGAACGGGGATGAGAGTGAGTGTGCTGGTGCACCTCCCGGCTTTGGTGATCACGCAGCAAATTGAAAAGGTCTTTCGGAGTCTTCAAAAAATCAATCTTGTCGTACGTGGTTTGTACGGCGAAGGCACCCAGGCGATGGGAGATTTCTATCAGGTAAGTAATCAGATTACTCTCGGCAAATCTGAAAATGATTTGATTGATCAGGTGGGCGATGTCATTCCTGTTGTGATTGATTACGAACGCAAGGCGAGAGATTTCTTGATTAATGAAAAACAGAATGATTTGTTTGAGCAAGTGAGTCGCGCATACGGCACGCTTCAAAATGCCCAGCAGATCAGTTCTGAGGAAACTATGTTTTTGCTGTCCCGCGTTCGCATGGGAATTAACCTTGGATTGATTGGCGATTTGGAAATACCGGAAGTCAACCAATTATTTATTCGAACCCAACCGGCTCATTTGCAAAAACTTCGCCATTCGGAGCTGGACACAGACGAGCGGAATGTCGAACGAGCCAATTACCTTCACAGCCAGCTCAAACTGGACGGCGGGGCTGAAGCGTCCAACAATTAAGCAAGCCGGATGAACATCGACGTTCATTTAATGAGGGGGCGTGTGGTCGGATAGGCAGAATTCCCCGTGTATCTTGCCTGAAAATCCAAATCAGAGCGATGTTGTAATTTGGATTCGCTCGGGATCGTGAAGATCTGCTCTGTTTCAGCCGATCCCTTGGAGGTGCGGATAGTTTCCAAAAGCCGTTTTTACGCCGATAATTTACTGAGTCGGCGTATCTGATGGGGAGACTGTGCGTTTTAACGATTTTCGATGGTCGAATGAGCGTTACGACGTTTGTCGATCGTCGGTTATAGTAATTCCACAAAATTCACTTTTTTGGCACTAACCTGATTGCGCGAGTACCATGTCAACGACCCAAATTGATCTTGAAACAGCTGTAAAACAAGCCAAAGATCGGCTTGACGAGCACACCTACAACACAGTCCAACGTCACTTTCACGATTCGACTGGGTGTCCATTCTGGCTTTCTAAGAAATCAGAGTTGAACTTCGATCCGCTAACCGAAGTCAAAGTCTACGACGACCTGAAAAAGTTTCCACTTTTTGAAGACGATTGGCTGCGGGGAGGTCCGGTTGAACGATGGCGGATGAAGGACCATGCAGATCGGCCGACTTACGTGTTTGAGACCGGTGGCACGACCGGTGTTCCTAAGAGCCGAGTAGTCGTTGACGACTTCCGAATTGATTACGAAGTGTTCAGCGAAACATTACCTGATGAGTATTTCCCCAAAGGCGGGAATTGGTTGATGTTAGGGCCATCAGGTCCGCGACGGTTGCGGTTGGCGGTAGAACATTTGGCTCAGGTGCGTGGGGGCATTAGTTTTTGCATCGATCTTGATCCACGTTGGGTCGTCAAGTTGATCAAAAAAGGGTGGATGGAACATTTGGAGGAATACAAGAAACATTGTATCGATCAAGCCGTGACAATTTTGACGGCGAATCACAACATCAAGTGCATGTTCGGAACGCCGAAACTGATCGAGTCACTTTGCCTTGGTCTTGAGGAGCGAGGCACGACGCTTGCCGAAACCGGAATCACTGGAATTTTCTCTGGCGGAACGGAGTTCACGCCACAATGGACACGATATTGTGTGGAGGAATTGTTCGGCGGTCCGCCCGAGGAAAGTGGAATCTATATGACACCGACCTATGGAAATACGTTGATGGGTTTAGCGTGTAGCAAGCCAGTGACTGCCGAAGAGAAGTACAAGATTTCTTACTACGCTCCCCAACCACGGGCGGTTACTGAGGTCGTAAGTTTTGACGATCACAACTCAGTTGTCGGGTTCGGTGAAACTGGACGCGTGAAGTTGACAACGTTGACCGCTGAGTTCTTCGTTCCAGGGTTTTTAGAGCGGGACGAAGGTGAGCGGGAGATGCCGTTTGAGACTTTCCCATGGGATGGTGTTAGTGGTGTGAGGCCGTTTCATGAGATTGCAGCAGCGACAACGGTCGGTGTTTATTAATTAATTTAACGTGGAATAACTCGCGTTAAAATGTTCTTGCGACAAATTAGATTGCCAGGGATTGAGTGTCTCTGGGTCTGAGCTTTTTCGCCATTGCTAGATCCGTAAATCAATTGGAGTTTTGACAAGTGCTTGAGATACCTGCCATTCGTTGGGGCAAACCTTATGAGTCCCTCGAAACAACCGAAGTTGTTCA
>JAAEMV010000672.1 GCA_024225195.1 Planctomycetaceae bacterium
CCTTTGCAAGCTCACTGCTGGATATTGTACTGCAAAAGAAAGTTGCCAGTGAAGGGGAAAGTACCTTTGCCAGTAGGAGTTTGCATCTGGTGATAGGAAATGGTTGCAGGTGGATATTTTGTTGGGTTGTCAGGAGGAAATTTTGTTCGTATGTTGCAGTTGCTAATTAGTTCGCCCTGAAAAAGTCACAACATATTGACAATTAAGGTTTCCCTTGAGGAATCAAATATCGGAAAATGCCAGTAAGCAATCTTGTATCCTCTTTTTTCTGGTATATTTTCATGAAGCCCAAGAAACACCATCGCCGTGACGCCGATCTCTTTCGCGAACGCCTGGATGTCATCATCGACATGAGCCACAAGTTGACCCGCCTGACAGCGATGATCCCCTGGCAGGAATTTGATGAAGCTTTTGGCAAGCATTACAAACCGCTTGGTCGTCCGGCCAAGCCGACCCGTTTGATGGTCGGACTGCATTACCTCAAGCACATGCATGACTTGTCTGATGAAGAGGCGGTTGAACGCTGGGTAGAGAACCCTTACTGGCAATTTTTCTGTGGCTTCGAGTTTTTTCAACATTACCTTCCCATTGACCCCAGCACGATGACCCGCTGGCGCCAGCGGGTTGGCCCTGAAGGTATGGAGCAAGTATTGGCGGCAACGGTTGGCGTGGCGGTTGAGGCCAGAGCTGTGAAGGAAAGTAGTTTCCAGCGGATCACTGTCGATACCACGGTGCAGCCGAAGAATATTGCCCACCCAACGGACAGCCGTTTGTATCTGAAGGCGCTACAAACTCTGGTCCGTCAGGCCAAGCGTCACGGTATTGTGCTGCGCCGCAGCCATACTCGAGTGGCGAAGCGGGCGGCTTTGATGGTCGGGCGCTATGCCCATGCCAAACAGTTCAAGCGCATGCGCCGTCAGCTCAAGAAGCTCAAGACGTTCCTCGGTCGGGTATTTCGCGATATCGAACGCAAGATCGCCGGCAACGTCGACCTTGAGACCCGGTTCGCCAGGCTGTTGGGATTAGTGGAGCGACTATTGGCCCAGAAAACCAAGGACAAGAACAAGCTCTATGCCCTGCACGCTCCGGAGGTCGCCTGCATCGCCAAGGGCAAGGCACGCACACCTTATGAGTTCGGTGCCAAAGTCGGTATAGCCACCACCAATCGTGAAGGCCTGGTGGTTGCGGCAAAATCCTTCAGCGGCAATCCCTACGACGGCCATACCCTGTCCGACACCATCGCCCAGGCAACGCATATGACGGGCGTCGAAGCCGAACGGATTTACGCCGACAAGGGCTATCGTGGTCACGATTACGAAGGTCCGGCTTCTGTCATGCTGTCTGGACATAAGCGCGCTCTGAGTCCGCAAATGAAACGCGAACTGAAACGAAGATCGGCCATCGAGGCGACCATCGGACATATGAAGACCGATGGCAGGCTTGATCGAAACTTTCTAAAAGGCCAAACTGGTGACGCCATCAACGCCCTGCTGGCCGCCGCAGGCCACAATATGCGCCTGATCCTCAACGCCTTGGCGTTTTGGCTTGCCTGGATTATGGACGTGATAACAAACTCGCTCAAAACGGCAAAAACGGATACTTTGCAGCCTCTGAACCAATACTAAACATCAATGACTTAGGCTTTGTTCAGGGCGAACTAACTATTTGAAATATCGCGCCTGTTAATGTTTTTAACAAGAAGCAGTTGCATCTTGTGCGGATCCGCGCGGAAAAACATCAACTCCTGAAGATGAACTACCTCGAAAGGTCGCAGCATAAGGCAACTCGGAGGAATGGAAAAGCCGAGGTTCTTAAAATTTCCTTCACCTCGCGCTCATTGTTTGCGGATGAGGCGCAGGCTGAACCGTTTTCATTCTTAGGTTTAAAAGGGAATTTTGATATTTTTGTTGACAAGATTTCGAAAGTTCCTGTCCAGGTCAGCGGCAAAATTCCCGGGCTTGGGAAGGTGAATGTCAGGTTACATAGAATTGAGTTAAAGAAATAAACAGGTAATTTACAACCGCACAAGCGTAAAATTCGGTTGTCA
>JAAEMV010000673.1 GCA_024225195.1 Planctomycetaceae bacterium
CGAACGCGACAACGGCAAGAAGAACGAAGATCGAAAAGGCAAAGGGCCTTCACGAAATCCGAATTTGCTGATCCCGATGCTACTGATCGGTGTACTCCTGCTGTTTTTGATCATGCAGTGGGGCAATTCACAAACATCGACAATCTCACTGCGCTACTTCGAAAACTTACTCGAAGGCAAAGACTACAATGGCGAAGTCCTCACCAATCCTACTGATGATAAACCGCTGAAAAGCGTCATCAAGCAAATCACTTTGACCCCCCGCGGAGCCCGCGGACTGTTCGATGTTGAAAAAATCCCTAAGGAGCCAACTTTTGATTCTGAGGGGAAAATCAAGAACCCGAAAGAGGGTGAGTTTCTAAAGAAGAATTTTCAAGTTGAGTTCCCAAGCAACGACATCAAGCGGGCGGAACTGATCAACCAGATTGAGAAAAACGTCGACAACTTCACAGTCGAACCGGCGACTGACATGATCGGCTGGTACTATGCTGCACTCTTGATGTTCACTTTCGGCTTGCTGCTGTTCATGATCCTCTCATTTCGGCGGTCGCAGAATCAAATGATGGGCGGCGGCGGTTTCCTCTCGAATTTTTCGCGGAGCCCCGCAAAAAAGTATGAAGCGTCTGCTGAGCCAATTACGTTCAAGGACGTGGCTGGCCTCGAAGGCGTGAAAGCAGATCTCGGAGAAATCGTTGAGTTCCTTAAATCGCCAACCAAGTTTCAAAAACTTGGCGGACGCGTCCCAAAAGGTGCGTTATTGATTGGCCCCCCCGGAACTGGAAAAACTCTTCTGGCTCGTGCGGTTGCAGGAGAGGCCAACGTTCCGTACTTCTCAGTCAACGGAAGTGAATTTATTCAAATGTTCGTCGGCGTGGGTGCTAGTCGCGTTCGTGACCTATTCTCAACAGCCAAAGCTCAATCCCCTGCGATCATTTTTATCGATGAGATCGATGCCGTGGGTCGGCAACGAGGTGCAGGCCTTGGCGGGGGCCACGACGAACGCGAACAGACACTCAACCAGATTCTTGGCGAGATGGACGGATTCCAGGCAAATGATTCGGTAATTATTATTGCGGCCACCAACCGACCGGACGTTCTCGACCCCGCTTTGCTGCGTCCAGGTAGATTCGACCGACACGTAACCGTCAATCGCCCGACCAAGGCCGGTCGACTAGCGATCTTTAAGGTTCACGTTAGAAACGTACCGCTTTCCGCGGATGTCGATCTGGAAGTAATGGCACAGGCAACCGCCGGCATGACCGGTGCAGACATTCAAAACCTCGTGAACGAGGCCGCCCTGTGGGCCGCCCGCAAGAATAAAACCAAAGTTGAGATGGAAGATTTCTACTTCGCACACGACAAGGTTTTAATGGGTGCAAAACGTGAAGAAGTCCTCACGGATAAGGAAAAAGAGAGAACCGCCTACCACGAGGCCGGACACACGCTCGCCGCGTGGAACCTCAAAGGAGCTAATCCAGTTCATAAAGTCACCATCATCCCACGCGGTCGCGCATTGGGCGTAACGCAAATGGTGCCTGATGAAGACCGCATGAATATGTCGGAACAAGAGATTCATGACCACCTTGTTGTCTTGCTCTCTGGCAGGGCAGCCGAAACATTGATTTACAGTGAATTGACCGTTGGTGCTGAAAACGATCTTGAGCGGGCAACCTCAATGGCTAGGCGAATGGTAACTCATTGGGGAATGAGCAAGAAACTCGGTCCCGTCAGCTATAAAATGAGCGATGAAGATCCATTTTTGGGCGGGCAAATGCACAAGAGCCGCCAGTTTAGTGAGCACACGATGGAGGTCATCGATGAGGAAGTTCACCAAATCCTCGACAGCGCAGCGAAGGCCGCCCTTGAGCTATTGACTGAACACCGGGAAGGTTTGCAAGCCGTGACCGACGGACTCTTGAAAAGTGAAGAGCTTGATCGGCATCAAATTGCTGACCTGCTAGGGCCATCAGTCCACAAGGAAAAGGAAGCCGATCTTCCAGACAGGCCCCCGGTCCTAAACACGGACAGTGATTCTGAGGCGGAAGCATCTGATTCTGAAACAGCGGAAACAAACGCAACTGTCGGTAACGATACTGCTAACCGAGATGTATCCGATTCAGAGAATAGTGGCGACAAATCAGACTGATAGATTGTTTCAAACAGTTGCTGGACTAATGCTCCCAAGGCCGCTGGTAAGCAAAACCGGCGGTCTGCTAAATATGTATTTTGCCTTTGTTAGGTTGAAAAGCGGCTACCGACGTTTAACACCACGCCTTCCTTTTCAGCTCATGTGGAGGATTTCCAATCGATGATCGGCGATAGCGAAACTGCACCTAAAGTTCATATCTGGATCGACGCTGACGCCTGCCCGCGTACCATCAAAGAAATCGTATTCAAAACCTCGCGGCGATTGAAACTGAGAGTCACTCTGGTAGCCAATCAGGGAATGTACTCTCCTAGTTCTGATTTGATCGAAGTCATTACTGTTCCACACGGGGCAGACGTTGCCGACGACAAAATCGTCGAGATGGTTCAAAAAAACAACTTGGTAATCACCGGAGATATCCCGTTGGCGGCTCGCGTTGTCGAAAAGGGGGCAATCGCAATCGGGACTCGCGGGGAACTTTTCGACGCAGATTCGGTGCAGGGCCGATTGGCGACTCGCAATCTCATGGAGCAGTTCCGCTCTTCCGGCATGGAAACGTCAGGCCCCAAACCGATTAACTCCAAGGACACTCAGGCGTTCGCCAACCAATTAGATCGGATCGTTACACGCATGATCAAATTAAAAAAGTAAATGCACGTGAGTTACTGACTTCAACCGTCAGTTGTAACGGGGTAGGTCCAGCACGTCATTTGACGCCAAAAAACAACCAATCGGTCTGCTCCTCACGAATCAAATCATTCAAAACCGTGACTTTCTCGACGGTCACCGTTTCGAAAACCTCCTGCATATTCGCCAGAAGTGGACTGCTCTCGTCGTAGGACCAGACTCCCAAAACTCCCCCTGGGATCAGATGTGACTTGGCCCGCTCCAAACCCTCGCAAGAATAGAAGCCTTGGCTTTGTTCACCTAGAACATCCTCCGGGGAATGATCGACATCAATTGCGATCAAATCAAATTCTTGATTGCCTGATCGAGATAGACGTTCATAGATATCGCCATGGGTGACACTCATTCGATCGTCAGCATTCAAGCGCTCCGCAAGCGGTACCAGACCGTCCTCTAGCCAAGCGATTACCTGAGGTAGAAATTCGACCACCTCAACTTGATTGACGCTAACCGAATCCAATGCAGACGCGGCGGTGTACCCTAAACCAAGTCCGCCGACCAAAACTCGTAACTTTCCATCGGTCCCTGCCGACTGCACCCGCTCTAATCCAAGCTCCGAAAGTGCTTTTTCCGAGGCAGTAAGATAACTGCTCATAAGGAATTCATGATTCAAAGTCACCTCGGTGACGAACTTCCCAGGTTGCGACAAGATCTCTCTTCGGCGAAGACAGAGCAAGCCTAAAGGAGTATCTTCATAAGCGAGAATTTTAAAGTTCAAAGCAGAATCCTAAACGGTTGTTGAAACAATCCAACTTCAATGCATTTTGCTGGAAAACCAATCGGCAGAGAGAGTCTGTTTACTCGATCAAGTTCAATCAGCCCGCTGTATTGGAACTCGCCGCATTCAATGACGCAATCGGTTGGTCGCGAGATGCTCTACTATTTCGGCAATCCAGATTACCTGTTCCACGCCGACTTGAATTTGCCTTTACAAACAAGCGGCGAATTTCATTGCCCCTTTACCCAACGGCAGCGCAAAAAAATGGACAGGTTTTCACCTGCCCAAATTTATTTGTTGAACAATCTCAGAGAAGCTCCGAGAAAAGCCTTGAGGCTTATGAAAGTCCTAGATTCTTCCGTTCCGTATCGAAAAACTTGTCCTGAGCAGGCTTTCCGTCTACCTCTGGAATCTCGTTCGATGCTACATCGAACCAGCCAGGCTGAAACTGCATGAACCCACTCTTGCCGGAAATTTTCGCATTGGCCATTGCCTGCTTGGCCGTTAACGCAATTACCGCATCGGCTAATGCGACTGAACCATTACAGCGAGGTTGATTTCTCAAATCCCCCGTGCTGATGCACCAGGCCCAATGCTCAATCTCTTCCCGGTAACCACGACTTACTGGTCCGCTACCTTCGGCTGTTTTTGCCGGTGCTGCATCACCACTGGCAGAAGTGTCTAACACCGCCGCAGCGCCTTTCTTCTTGACGCGGGCTTTGTAACTTGTCCCAGCTAAAGGATAAAGCATAACTTCCTTTTCACGGTCGAGGACAAGCGTCCCTTTCGTTCCAAGAACGACTTCGCCGTAACCACCAAATCCATTTCCGTTAATTGATGAGTAAGTAACAACGATTTTTTTGTTATCGTTTTGGTCGAAACTTGGAACACCACTGGAAGACGGGTAGTTGTTGACGGTGTCTTTGTAACCCACGTCAAAATTATAGTCATAACCTTGACCTGGGAATTCGAAGCTGCAGTAAACGTGATCATCCGCATCTCGGTCTCGTGGGAACACGTGTCGGCCGCCCACCGCGTGAACGGTCAACGGGTGGACATGATGACCGGTCTTTCGCGACAAAGCTGAGATGAAAATACTTGCAGCATCTAGTTGGTGGCTACCGAGTTCCGCCATCAATCCGCCACCGGTTCTATCCCATAAACGCCATCGAACCATTTCTTCCAATGCAGTCCGAGTTCGCCCGTCGGAATAAACATCATCCCGACTTATGTAGCCGAATTTCTCAGCATCCACGTTCTTATCAGCGACTAACTGTTGCCACTGAGCGATTTGTCTTGCTAACTTCAACCGCTCTTTGGGCGAAGTACCGGGATCGTCGTAATACTTCATAAATGCTTGAAGCTGATCCTGAATTTTATCTTTTCGCTTACCGCTATCGGTCATCTCTCCGCCAGGAACGGCGAGGGCCCAACTATCTTTACCCGGCACGTTGTTTCGGTGCCACTGGGCACGGATGTGGTGGATTTCCCCCAATAATCCCCAACGAATCAAATTGTCGGCGTTGTCGTAGAGAATGCTGTAGTGACGCTGGTGCCCCACGGAGAGAAACGTCTTAGTTTCGTCCGCTGTTCGCGCCATGAGTTTGCACTGTGCAATATTGTGAGCCATCAACTTTTCGCAAAGCACGTGCTTGCCGGCCTTCATCGCCCCAACTGCAATTTCCGCATGTAAAAACAACGGAGTCGCAATGATGACGCCGTCAACATTCGGATCTGCTACGGCGTCTTTCCAGTCGGAATACACTTTGACGTTTCGCCGCGCTTCCTCTTCCGTTTTCCAGTTGTAGACGTTCATCAATCCGGGGCGGACTTTGATCGTGTTATCCGTTGACCAGTCGCCATGGAATGCCCTGTGTTGACTCGAAGGCCGAATATCGCAGATTGCCGTCACTTGAACGTAATCGGGATTAATCGCCCCCATGAGGACGCTTCCCTCATCGCCAGTTCCAATTACACAGACTCTCACCGGCCTGTTAGGTCGCTGATAGCCAAAATACATGGCACCAACTCCGGCAGCGCTAATACCGCCTGCCGCGATCGACCGGACGAGAAAATCACGCCGGCTAACTTTATCGTGCGCGGTTACCGCGGAATAGTAGTTGTCCCGGCCAACTTCACGTTCTTCGGGTGTAAGATTAATCATGCCTGTCCTTCAGTTTCAAGTTGCGGCGCTTTTGATTTCGATAGGCTCAGAAAATAGTCGAGCCCGCCAAAACGCCCAGCACTGGTCGTGGCGATCACCAACAGTGCCACCAATTCAATTACGTAAAAATAAGTCGGAGTGGTTCCCGGAATCCATGGCGGTTGAGTCATAACAACAGAAAAAAGGAAACTTGCCGCCGCTAATGAGGCCAACCGCGAAAATAATCCGATTATCAACAGGCCACCGATGATCGTATCGAACCACGGAATCACGGCATCGACCCATTTACTAAAGCTATATTCTTGGTCGAACGGCCGATGAATCTTTAAAGGAGCCTTTTCCGCCTGTTTATAGACGGCTAAACCGTTGACTTGGTTCTCGTAGGAATCCCAAATACCCGTCACCTCGCTCGTCCAACCCGACAATTTTTTATAACGATCACTCCGAATTGAATCGACTTGATCACGTAAAGAATCGACGTAAACCGCTGCTAACTGCCTATTTTGACCGTCACGTTGGAAGCCATCGAGCCTCTCTGATGTCGAAAAGTGAGAAACCAATTCAATTTCGTTCGCTGCCACCCAATCCTCTAATTGGAGTTGATGATCTTCGAGGATCTCCTCAAGACGCTGAGGCTGCTCACGAATTTTCAAAATATCTTGTTCGTATTTGGCACGCTTCGCTTCCAGTGCCCGGGTGTCAACTGTCTTGTTTTGAGTGTCTCTCGCCTTAATGATCTGCTGTTTCAGTTTCTCACGTTCTTTGGCCAACTCTTCTTGATAAGCTTCGCTGCCAAATCCGTAATGGAGCGTCGCCTCATTGGCGAACCCTTGATCCCAAATCAATTGTGTCAAATCGGGATCCACAGAATAGGAAACAGTGCCATTTTCTGCGACGTTTTCCGCAATGCACAATTTCTTTTTGCCGTCAGGGTCGTCCAACATTTGCTTGAAAAAAGGAGCCATTGGTCCTTTAGCACTACTCAAAAACCCAGCCGAACTGAAGGTTCCGGATTTTAGTTTCGCCGTTCCCTCCTTGTAAAAGTGGAAACCAATAACGATTCGAAGCAACATCAAACAGATGAAGGCGAGACAGAGTTGGAATTTGGAAGGTTGCGAAAACAGTGGAAAACTCCTCAGATTTCATCTTTTAAAATTTTTTACATTATGGCTGAAAACGCTTCGCTCGCCAAGGTTTCACCAACAAACTTCCTCTAAGAATCGTTCATCCAGGTCGGGACCCGGAATCGTCTCCTGCCACCAACGCCTACTTCGCCCGCTGAAACTCCGCTCGATGAAAACAGGGAGCGTTAGAATTGACACGAAAGCTCTGAACAAGATTCCAGCGAAAGGCAAACTGATGACCAAATACATGAATTTTCCCTCGTGAAATCGTCGCGAAGGCGTTCAATCAACTTCTTCTAGTCTTTTTATCGCCGCTTCAATGCGTTTTCGTTCGGCTTGACTTAGCTGACTCAATTTTTCTTCCAAAATAATTTTTTGCTCAAGAACGTTTTCAGGGTCTCCAGTCTGCTCATAACATTCAACTAAGTATTGATGAATAGGAATCATGTTGGGCAATTCTTCACTTGCATACACAAGGTCCCTGATTGCATCCGCCCATTTCTTTTCAGACATCAAAAAGACACCACGAGTTCGGTAGAAAACAGCCTCGTCAGGAAAAAGTTCGATGCCAAGGGTAATCATCTCAAGCACATTATTAAACTCAGACCCATAATCTTTCGAAGCAATATCGATCAGGTTGTTAATGATTATCTGGGAACGACCGAATTGCCGCTCGGCGATCCGCCAATGCAAGTCTCCCGCCTTAATATCTCCCGCAGAAATCGCTTGCAGCCCAATCAAAGCGTGGATTACTGCGGGTTCCGGCCCGCCCACAACCGCTTCTTTTAACCACATTTCTTGGTTGCTAACTTTTCGTTCTACGTCTTCGGTAGTTCCAGACTGATCGGACGGAATCACACTCTCCCGTTCCGGCACTTCAATCATCTTGAGAAGTTGAACATAAACTTCGCGATTCGACTGATTCATTTGGAGCGCTTTGCAAAGTGAAAACAATCGCATCCGATACTCGCCGCGATCATTCATGTTTTCAAAATCGTTGGCTCGCTTGGCATACACTTGAGACGCGAGCTGATTGATCTTTTGTCGAACCGCTGCGTCGCTAACAGACTGGCTACCCTCTTTTGCGACTGCAATCGCTCCCAAATAGTCACCAAGGGAGATCTTACAACGTATCGCCGTCAACCAGACTTCGTAAACATTGGGATATTTCCTAGCAAAATCCAAAAGGGTGTTTACTTCAGAACGAAGTCGCGTTTCAGCTACTTCTCGATTATCTAATTCACATTCCAGCTCGAACAGTCGAGGAATTGCCATCAATCGTAAGCCAGTCAACTCGCCGTCGGTGATTGTGCGCAAATTAACGATCGCCGATTCAACCAAAAGTCGGTACTCAGGATCCGTTTTTTCAAGCTGTTCAGCCTGCTTAAGCCGCAATGCTGCCAAATCAAAATTCGCCGCTTGACTTGTCGGAGCGACATCAATGGCATACTCCAACTGCTTCATTGCCAGAGACTCCCGATCTGCCTCGGTCATCGAAGATAGCAACTTCGAATTCAAATAGAATTGGGACATCCAGATATGTGCCGGAGCGTGCAAGGCTCTGTCTTTGGGAGCGATGGCCTGCATCGCATCAAACGCGGCGGCCTCCTCGCCCGCTCGATTCCGTGCAATCGCAAGTTTATAAAGATGGGCCGGAACATCTGGTTTCAATTCAACCAACTTTTCAGCAAATAACAGCGCCCGACCGGGAAACTCAGGTGAATTCGAGAAATGATAGTCGATCCGGGCCGCTGCATCGCCAATTCGACGAGCTTCAGAAAATAAATAGTCAGCGGCGAGAAAGGCAAGAAGAAATCCTCCAACAGCCATTACAGCAGGGAGACCTTTAAAAAACGCTCGTCCCTGTCGAGACGGCGGCCACGCCTGAATCATGAATAACAGGAATCCACCGAGATATCGAAAGGGCAACGATGCAGCAGCCAAAACCTTTGCACTTAAAGATTTCTCGACGCCAATTCTGTCATCACGCGAAACGATCCGACTCACGCCACCCGCGACCCAGCGATAGGGTGCCGACAGCAAACGTCGAGCTTTGGATTCCCCGAATCCTGCGTCTTCTTTTTTTCGAAAGATCATTGCGTCAAATACTACCAATCAATTCGCTAGATAATGATTCGCCAGAGCCTTTGCTAAATGATTTAGCGGCGGCGGATAGCTTATTGCTCCGGACGTTCTTCTTTTACAACCCGTAAACGCTCTTTGTACGGACTCGCATCAAGCCCCGCCTGTTGGTAGCACTCAATTAACGACTGAAGAATCTTCTGATTCTTGGGGCGTGAATTGAGAGCCGTTTCCAAATCGGCCGCAGCATCTGTCCAACGCTCCATTTTTATCAACGCTTGAGCACGGGTATCATAAAAATACGTCAAGTATTTTTCTTTTTGGGCGCTGTTGGTTATTCGCTGGATTGCCTGATCCACTAATGAAAGTGCGAGCTGAGGGTTGGAACGGTCGCCAACGATGTAAATGTATGCCAAGTTGTTTAAAATCTCAGGATTGTTGGGAGACTTTTTATTCGCCAAGTCAAAATAAATAAGCGCTTTTGCATAATCACCACTCTCCAAAGCCTGAGAACCAATTTCGTTTAAGACATTCGCAGGTGGATCGACATCGTTTGCAGGATCATAGATCTCAAGCGCCTTCTTCGTGAGCTCCGCATTCGAATTACCAGCGACACGCGTCAGTTGCATTTTTGCGTCGGAATTGTTGGCATTGTATTTCATGGCCCGGGAAAGAAACCCAAGCCTCTCGTTGTTTGCGTCGATGTCTGTCTGACTCAGACCAAGAGTTCGAGCGATCATCACCGACGATAACATTCGCTCCGCCCAGACAACATCGGATTCGCCCGCAGCACCCCGCCTTTCAATTTCCGCTAATAATTTTTCCTCCGCAGTGAGCAGTTCTTTCTTCTCAATGTAGCAAGAGATTAATTCCGCCCAGTATTGCAATTCCTTTCCAATATCCATACCGCCAAGGGTGAGTTCGTTATTGAAACGATCGATTGCTTTTTCTAATACGACCTCATTGCGTTCGCTGCGACCCAACAAATTATTCACACGAATTAATGCTTTGTAATTGAGAGGATCTTTTTCAAACAATTCGAGATAAAGCTCGTAGGCAGCAGGTAGATTTTTTTGCTGGGCAAGTAACAACGTCGCCTTTATCTGTTTAGCCCTTAAGTTATCGAGCTCTACTTTCAAGCACTGATCTGCATGGGCGGCCGCAAGCTGCAAGTTCCTAACCGCGTCGGAGCGTGTTTTCACCTTGGCAGCCATGTAGTAATTGGCAAGCCACAGATGACCTTTCACATAACCCGGCTTATCAAGCGGAGACGCCAAATTCAATAATGCCAGGCAGCGGCCGAGGCCCGGACGTCCGCCCTGACTGTTGACCTTCTCGAAGGACAACATGCCAAACCGAAATAAGTAATCCGGCTCGTCAGGGTTTAGTTCAATTAACTTTTGTAAAACGATCCCTTGCCCATTTCGCAAAGATTCCAATTCCAAACTCCGCGGATCGTCGCTCGCCAACAGACTAACCGCTGCAGAATTTTTTGAACCAATTTGCTGAGAAGCCTGCAACATTTGGATTTCACGTCGTAACTCATCCACCAAAATTGATTTGCGGTCGTCACGCCTTTTTAATTCGCTCAGATAACGGTCCTCCAGCGAATCCTCGACTCCAATGCGTGCCCACAACAATGCACTAAGACCAAAGAGTGCTAACAAAAACGCTGGCAGTCCCATTAAAAAGGCTCGGTTTCCAATCGACGCTCCCAACGTGTTTCGCAACCAGTCCACCACTCCAATGACCGCTGCGATGGGAGCCCAAGCTAGGCGTTTAAGATGGAACAATAAAAAATTCATAGCAACAAATTGATTTGAGGAGCCAGTAAATAGACGCCCTCTGCCGGACGGAGAATTCAGCCGTTAGACCAAACCACAGGATTAAAAAGTCTCGTCGCCTACGTATTCTCTCAACTCGATCAGGATAGACTTGAGATTTAAACGACCCTCCTATCGTAATCTAATGCCCCACTTCATTGGCACCATTTTATCAACGAATACAACCAATTCCGTATCGCCCCAATCGTCCCAAACTGCCCTAACTCGCTTCAGCCAACGCCGGAGGAAGAAGGTTTGCAGAACAGCAACCTAAACGCCTGCTAGCTAAAAAGAGAGAAACTGGCAGCCCATCTATCTAAAAACCGAAAAAATCCCGAGAGAAATCAACAACCTATTCACCGCTTCTTCACACTTGTTCTCAAACGAATCTCAAAATCGGTACTTTCGTTATATGTGGAAAAATCCTCAAAATCGGCAAAGGTTACCAAACTGGTAAGCCGAAAACATGATTGGGCATGAATGTTTAATGTCCAATCATGACTCTATGGGTGTCGATTGACAGATGAATCAAAACTTCAAGATTAAAATGCTTGCCATCCTGGCAACAATTTCAGGTCCAGCCATCGCGCCGTGTTTCGCACTGCAAGATACTGAACAACTTGACGAAACAAAATCGAATGAGATCGCAATCGTTCGCCCCATCGACATTGCACCAAGCAATGCATTTGGTGCCATCCGTGCAGCCACCCCGGTTCCCAAGCAGAGCGAAAGTACGCTGCTGCCGCCGATCGTTACGGAAGAAACCGGAACTAACCAAAATTTCGCGCCTCCCATTTTCGTCGCTCCACCGATTGTTCAGGGGGAAGCGGTATACACCAAACCAGTTCCGGCCCCCACAGTGGAACCGCAGGTACTCCAACTTCCACCAATTGTGGTTGCTGGAGCGAACGATGCGTTCTCAGTGCCAGACAACACACCGAATTCAGCACTACCAATTCCAAACGCAATGCCGTTATCTCCTCTCGCTCCTCTTGTTCCTACAGCAGAGCTCGCTGAAGAAACAACCAACGAGAGTCCAGAGAACGCAGTCGGAGCGCCTCGAGTTCCCTCGGATTTGATCTTGATGGAAATCCCAGCTCCACAACCAACCTTAGCTGAAACCGAATTGGAAACGGCTGTCGATTCAGAGGTAGCTGTTCCCGCTGCCGTAACTGCACCGGAAGCCCTTCAAGAAAACAGCGTAGCAGATACCCCTCAAGTCGCTCCGCCCACGATTGACTTGCCAATCGCAATTGCACCCGAGGTAACAACCACTCCCGAGATCGCCAAGTCTGCCACACTCAACGAGCAACCTTTACCGGGAGCTTTTGTAGAACCAGTTGAAAGTCCAAAGCAAATCGTTGATACGACCGAGGTGAAACCAGCTATACTGCCACCCGTCGATACCGAACTTAGGAAGATAGAAAAAGTAGAGCCCAATACCGCGAGTCAAATTACTGAAAATCCAAACGTCGGTGAGAAAGCGGAACAAACCAAAGATACTTCTCGCGAAGAGATTTCACAGGCTGCAAAATGGAATCCCGGTCAGGCATCGGACACACTTTCGAAGGCCGGAGTGCCACTCTACGCAACTCCGAAACAGGAGCCTGTCGTCATAGTTGAAAAATCCCTCCCTCCCATTGTTGCCGGTCAGAGTCTCTCAGAGCTCAGCACGACCCCACAAGCCTTTGTTCCGGAAATTGTCCAAGGCGAAGCAAACAACATCGTCGAGATTGTAAAACCAAGCGAAGACGTAACCGCCCCGGTCAAAAATGCTCCCAGCGTTGCCCCGGACTCATCGAGCCGACCATTGCCGGCAATCGTACAGGGCAATGTCCTTCCACCACTTGCACCAGCGATCTCTCCACAGAGCGTTCCTGTTCCGCCATCCAGGGAATTAATGGTAGCAGAGCCCGCTCCAATTGCTCCTCCAAAGGCATTGGCAATCACTGCCGAACAGACACCGTCGCCGGAAGTGTTGCCTGAGACTTTACCCGAATCCTTGCAAACGCCAGTCGCTTTACCTGTCGTTCAAACGACCTCGCCGACACTCGTGGAAGAAGACTACAAGACAACCGCCGTGACCCGACCGGTTACTGCTCCTGCCCCCACCCGTGTGGCGCGACAAACCAAAGAAACGTCGACCTATTTCAATACCCTTCCGGGAGAACAATCCCGAATCACAAGCACTGTAGACGCATGCTTGGGATGCAG
>JAAEMV010000674.1 GCA_024225195.1 Planctomycetaceae bacterium
GATATATGCGAGGACAATTTTGTTGACAGCATCAAAGGCGATCCAGATCCAAGCATCACCCAATGAGCGTTGCAATTTTTCAACAGGATCAAGATTTTTCTCTTTCTTGCCTACAAAAGACCACATTTCGTCGAGCTGACACTCTGTGACCTTTATATTCATAAGAAGCGAACGGCTAACTTTTTTGACCTGCTCACCGGCTTTAGCAAGGACGAGCAGAACGGTTTTTTTATCGACGTTCTGAATGCGAGCTGTCGCAGTAATACCGACACCTTCTGCAAGCGACTTGGCGATGGTCTCGAAATCTTTATCGGGCAGATGCGTGTGATGAAAAGCCGTGCCCCGTCGCGGAGAAATCCGGGATTGTGATGATGACAAACAGACAAGAGCGTTCTCCGGATCGATGAACAATCCGGCGACACCATGTGCCTGCATACTGTCCATAACCTGTTTGTCGAGGCGTAAACGACGGTCCATGTTGGCCTTACGCATTTTCTCGTAGATTACCTGTGGAATGTCGCCGTTTTCAAAAAATAGGCTGTGCTGACATTCTCGAAGTTCAACATTGACAGTTAACTTGAAGCAGGCCCCTTTTTTGTGAGCCCAAGCTTTTCGACAATTCTTTCGACGGTTCTGCGCGAGCAATCGACATTGTAAAGTTTTTGAAGCTCTTGGCGAAGGCTTTCACCTGAGAGTGTCGGTTGCTCAATTTTGCGGTGTACGATGAAGTTGACAATTTCTTGGTTCAGAGCAATGATTGGCCGCCGTCCCATCGTCGAACCGAGCAGGGCAACGTAACCGCGTGCCATGAAAGAACGTTCGAGTTTGTAAAAGTACTCTCGTGAGAATCCGAACA
>JAAEMV010000675.1 GCA_024225195.1 Planctomycetaceae bacterium
GCATCCACAACACGCTGGCGTAGATCATTGGAATAGGGTTTGGTCATAGGTGCCAGCCTCCTTGTTCCAGCACATACCTTGAATCAGAAAACTGACAAAAAGGAAACTATTTTGATTCAGTCAGTACGTGAACCGCTCTAGCAAATGTGGCAATGTCCTACCGACTGGGGCCGAGTTATTATAGTCTCTAAGGCCATTTGCCAATTCAGACCAATCCTCCCCTTTGCGTCTACTCCAACCAGCTTTATTAATGAGAACAATTTCGCTATCCCCGCCATGGTAGGGCACACCGTGAATGTAATAACTTATGGAGTACGGAGGGACGAATTTGCCGCTTATTCGGGAGACACCACTCCAAAGGCTTCCTATGATCTCATACTCAAATGGGTAGTGATTTTGTGCCGTATTAATAATATCCGATACCGAATTGCGGCAGTTGGGGTCAGACTTTTCTACAACCTCGTTGAAAACTCGTATGGATTTTTCTTTTCGCCCCTGCAGGTCAACAGCCGGAGGTTTAATCCGGATCGAATTGTCAAAGCGAAAAGTGGAAACCATCTTTATGAAAGATTCGTTTTTACTGGTTCGCTCATATCTAGCGATAAGACCATTTGCTGGGTCAACATAAATCGTATGCTTTTCCTCTTTCGCCGTGGACAATTTGGAAAATGATCCTGGTTTGTAGTTAAATTTCCTATATATTGATCCGGCAATCTCAACATCTCCAGCACAACTAGCGTTTTCAATGAATTGAAAGAATTGAAAATCTTTTGGAATACCAACATCGTGCGACCAGGAGGCAAAGTGCGGGCCCATCCACCCTAAACCATCATCTCGCCAACTCTTATTGCCAATTAAAATTTCTTCCCCTGCCTCAATGCCGTCGTAGACTTGGAGGGTTCTATGTTCAATATTTCCAGGTGCAATTTTCCCCGCCATTTGGCGCATGAAATTGATGTTCCATTTTTGTGAGACATAATAGAACGGACCAGACTGCCAGAATTTACCCAGAGCATCTCGCACTTCTTCATCACAGGCGGCGAACGCAGGTGACAATAATCCGAATAGTATTAGTGCAAATATCGAGAAAAAGCGCATACAATAACCTAGGTTGTTGGCTAATATGTTTCAAGGACTTGAAATGTTCGTTTGGATCGTCAGATGACGGTTTGGGAGAGCTTTATTTGGTCAACTAGCGACATGATCAATTATGTAACTTGGGCTCAGTGGAGAAGTTCAAGATTTTGGGTGTCAGCTGAAATCGATGTCTGCTTTGGCGATCTCAACATAACATCACATAAAAGCTCTAACGGCCGCTCTCCCCCCAAATTCGCATACGGTATCTGAGAACTATTGGTATTGGCATGTTGACCTAATCGTATTGGGTCTGATATTTGACCAGCTGCGGAAACCAATTATGGGAAATTAATAACAGCAACGGATGTGGGGCGAATACGAATGGACCTCATTACCGCATTCGTGCTGTGCGTTTGGTCTAAAATACTGCCGTTCGGTATAGGTGGCTGCGAGCCCCCGCAACCAATTAAACCATAGAATTATATGAATAATAACCAATTCGTTGCTTTGGAGAATTTGTTACCGGGGTACACTGCGTTTACCTGTAAGGACGCTCATTTCATTCGCGGCTTTGTTTAACCACACCGGGCGCGGTGTGGGCGGCTCTCGGGTGTAGTCCCGCTGTGGCGGGCCGCAACCGGCGACGCCTGCGGTTTGGAATAGTCAATAATTTGCGTCTGTGATCTTTCCTCATCATCACCGGTCCTCCAGTCGTCCCTCCTTTCGGTCCATTTTTTCTTTGTTCGCTAAGGTTCTCCTGGACGCTGGATGCA
>JAAEMV010000676.1 GCA_024225195.1 Planctomycetaceae bacterium
GCTTCAAAAAGCCGCAACATAACGCAACTCGCAATATAACGCTACTCACCTCATCGTTATACCCATAGAATTAAATAACTTAATTGGAGGAATCATTCCTCGCTATTCAGGTGGATACGGAGAAATGAACATCCGTTCAAACACGGAACGTAAAATTGATGACATACAAAGGAGATTAACTTGGATTTCGCTTCTAAAACTTAGCATTTTTTGAATTAGAAAATCGTCGGAAATCGATGAAATATCGAGATAATCTACGAAAAAGGCTTGATAGGAATCCATATTCGTCCCATGCCTTCCGTAACCTGCTGTAATCATTGGATATAAAACTAGACATTTTCTTGTCAACAATATACAGTGATTTCAACCAGTTACGGAGGTGTGTATTGTGACAGAAAAAGATTTGCAATCGGTGAGAACCAAGGGGATCGGCTTTGCCCCGATTCTCAGGCATTTTTTCGACAAATCGGGCATGGCGAAAATCATCGACGACAATGTCCCCCTTGATCCGAAACGTAAGATTCTTACGCACGGAGAGGCTTCGGTGGCGATGATCACGGGAATCCTTTTCCAAGTCTCCCAACTTTACAAGCTCTGCCAGTTTGCCGATGAAACCACCATCCTCGAAGCCATTTTTCCCCTCATCGCTTCCGCCGATTATTTTGACGACCGGTTGGGGGACACATTGGATGCCATTTTCAGGCACGGTATTGGTGATCTGGAATTGCATATTACGAAAAACATGATTTCGCAGTTTGACATCGAAAGCCCCGTCTGCCACAACGACACGACGTCGGTTTCCACATACGGAGAATACGACAGGGGCCAAAGCGGCAAGAGCATCAAAATCACTTTCGGACACAGCAAAAAACATCGGAACGATCTGAAACAGTTCGTCTGGTCGCTTTCCGTGAGTTCCGACAGTGGTTTTCCGTTGTTTCAAAAAGCCCACAGCGGGAACACTGCCGATGTCGAGACCTATGTGGAACAATGGAAAAATCTGATTGATCTTCTGGGAGAACGGGATTTTCTGTACGTTGCGGATTCCAAGCTCGCCACACACGAGAACATGGCCCACATCCATGAAAATGACGGATTTTTCATTGCTCCCGTGCCGATGTACGAATCGTACAAGACAGTATTCCGCGAAGCCCTGGCAAAACATGACCATGAAACCCTCATTCCTTATAAGGACAGGCTCAACCGGGGCTTCGAAGTCCCTGTCTCCTTCAAAAACGAAGAGAAGAGTTACACATTTCGAATGATCATTTTGTTCGATCACGGAGTTGCGTCGAGAAAACGGCACACTCTTGAAAACCGGGTTGAAAAAACGAGGGCGGCTTTCGACAAACTGGACGGGAAGATCAACAAATACAGGCTCAAAACCGAAGAAAGCATCAACAAGGCCTGCCTTGCGATTCTGAAGAAACACAAAACGGTCGATTTTTTCGACTACGAGGTTAAAAACAATCCGGTCACGTCGTACAAAAACAAAAAACGGGGAAGGCCGGGAAAGAACGTGGAAAAAGTCATTGAGACGACAGATCGTTTCGTCGTGTCGACTTGTTTCGACCAACAGGCGTTTGACGAAGAGTTGTATCGTTCCGGCTATTATCCGCTTATTACCAACAAACCGGAAGACGCACTTTCCATTGAATCGGCCATGACCGCGCACAAGAACCAGTACAAATGCGAGCATCAGAATCGCCGTGCGAAAAGCGGCTTCAAAATTGAGCCGATTTATCTTCACACACCCGATCGTATTGAGGCGTTTCTGTTCCTTTTCAAGATTGCGCTTCAACTGCTCGTTCTTATCGAAAGGGACTGTCGCAAGGGCATCGCCGAAAGAGACAGGGGGTTGGACAATTTCATGCCCAACCGCAAAGACGTGAGGAATCCGAGAACCGAGAATCTTCTCGCCGCCTTTCAGTATGTCGTTTGCGGCGTGGTTCTCCTCGCGAACGGGGAATCGCATGGTTTTGTGTCCGAGTTGACAGAGCTTCAAAAAGATATCCTGTTATTGCTTCATGTTCCGCCCAAATACTTCACCTACGAGTACCTGTTTGGTTCCGGATAACGCATTGCGTTATGACTAAATCGGTTGTAAAATGAGGCGCAAGCCTGTAAATAAATAATTCACTTTTTTAAAGAGCGAAATCCAAGTTCTAAGTAAGAGGCTTGTCCGAATTCTTGAGACTGCGCGTGTCTGCGAGGACGATTACAGGAAGAAGGAAACAGGTACTGACGGTAAGCCAGATTTCGGATGGCTGGAATATGGCCTTTTCTCAGGCACGAATGAGAAGGCACTGCCTTCAGAGGTAGTGATTGAACGTACAGAACTAAAAAAAAATGGTACTTACTTGGTGTATGTACGGGTTACCTACAAAGAATCCTTTCAAACGTACGGCCGCCCTCCCGATGTACCGACCACGTTTCAGTGGTATGGTGCGGCTGTGGTGACATCTGAAAATGAGAGATTTGTTGTCGATGACGTTCTTTTGTTTAAAGAATCTTCGACGACCATTGAGTCA
>JAAEMV010000677.1 GCA_024225195.1 Planctomycetaceae bacterium
TCATACTCGCCAATCACATCAGCCTCAAGATCAGCATTCAGCTGACCATGACACTCAGGGCAAACATCTGGCCGATGATCAACGGTCTCGTCCGGGTTCTCATGCAATGCTCGAGAATAACCTTCATGTCCGCGCTTGGCCCCACCCGGTTTGGCATGCTCGCGACGGGCTTTCTTATCAGTTGAAGGTGGTTTGGATGAGGTTAGAGATGTCTTGGCAGGGCGCTGCAGGTTCAGCACCAAATCAACAAGCTGCTGCGTGCTCAGCTTTACCAAATCACCTCGTTCCATATCCCCATAGATTCAGAAAAATTCTGATTTGACAAGGGGGTGAGTAATTACGTAGCGTAGCCCTTTTCGATGTAAAAAAGACCGAACGCGCAATTCTGGCATTGTGTCTTTTTGGCCTATAGATGCCATTATTTCACTACGGCGTTTCTTTGTTACCGTATCCGCCATTACGTTACCGTTCACCAAAAATGTACGGCTTCGCCCCACACCTCTTTAGTGCGTTTTTCAAATTCTTTTTGTCCGATGGTGGAACAGGTTTGTGTTGGGCAAAAAGCAAAAGAAGAATATGAACTTCGCTTGCCGTTTTTGAAAAAGGTTTGGCCGAAATGAACAATAAAGCCTTTTTTAGAGCAGTTTCCCACTTAAGAACCGTGCCCTCGGATATTACAACATATTCGTTTTCCCTTTCAGGCGTGGTAGACCTGTAGAGGCAAAGTTTCACCTCACTATGGCTTTCTTCGGCTTCCAATCCGTAAGTTGACTTGACGATAGGCTTGAGGTGGTCAGGTGTGGCTTCTTTTGTTTTGTCCTTCGAGTAACGGTTGAGTATGGCGTCTTTTATGTAATGGCGAACTTCGTCTCGCGAAATGTAAGTAATGATTTCTCCACCAACGTCTGGCCTCGTTACCAGTCTGTTTAGGAATGCGCCCGAGTCTGGGCGAGCCATCGCCAAATAGTCAGCCTCATCAGCCGCTTGAAAGACAATTGCCTTAATTCTCTTCGCCACACTTTGCGGGATTTTTGTACTCACGAAAATGCCTCCGGGAATGTTAGTTTTTCCGCCTCTTCAGTGTCTTCAAGGCTGGCCACGTCTTCGAGCCACGCATCTACAAAACCCTGTGTCCGTTTATCGCTAAACGATACAACTCCATCACTCAGATAAACGGTCTCTATTTCCCCCGTCTTCCTTTCTTCTTTCGCTTCTCTGTCTAGTCCGGCAACGGCAGCTAACCGTCGAATGTCTGTAACGTAATCCAAAACAACGACCTTATCCTTTCCAAGTGCGAGACGGAGGCCACGACCGAGTTGTTGAACAAATATTCGTCTGGAATGAGTGGCGCGTAAGAATACCAGAATGTTCAAGTCGGGCACGTCAATTCCCTCGTTTAGAACATCAACCGATGTGAGCGCCGTCAAGCGTCCCACTGTAAAATCCATAAGAATAGAACGCCGCTTGATTTTGTCGCTAATAGAAGCGTTCGCCGCTGGGATTCGCCGTGCGTTTAATTGCCGCGCAAAACTTTCAGCGTGTGAAATGGAAGGGGAGAATATCGCTATTCGTGGATTGCTGAATTCTTTCATAACGGTCATTAGGTTTTTGACAACCGCATCGTCTCGCTGTGGAAGAAAAAGTCGCTTGTTGAGGTCCCGAACCGAGACTGTTTTTTTCGCGAGCTTTGGTATCTCTTCCCAGTTGATATTGTCGCATATCAACCTGTAATCGACGCGAGACAGGTACCCCATCTTCATACCATCAACAAGGGAAACCCTGTATATAGGATCACCGAAAATACTGTCAATTAACGCCCCGTCACCACGCCAAGGAGTCGCGGTCATGCCAATCAGAAACTTCGGTTTGAGATGCTCCATACAGGTCGCGAATGCGTTTGCGAGAGCGTGGTGCGCCTCGTCAACGATAACAAGGTCGAATGCGTCAGAGTCAATGCCCCCGAGGTATCCGTGCAATGTTTGATAAAGGCCAAAATTGATTCCATCGACAGGGATAGGTGCGTCCCCATCCATGAAAATCCGTGTCGGGACCGATTTTGGAATTTGGTTCCAAAACTCTTTTTGGAGTTGTTGCGCCAAATCAGTCGAGTGGCACAATACCAGAATCTTTTTCAGACCTTGCGCCATGAGAAGGTTCGAGGCGGTTGAAGCGATAACCGTTTTGCCAAGACCAGTCGCCACGATAAAAAGACTTTTCCCTCGGCCATTGTCAAAATTGGACAAAATCTTTTGAACAATTTTGTCTTGGTAGGAGCGGGGTTCTTTCCTGTCGGAAGGGTATTGTGGCCAGTTTTCAAGCAATTTCGTCAGAAACGCGCCATTCCAAAGCCGCACGTCGAACCCCTCTTCACGAAGTTCATCTCTTCTTTTTAAAGCTGATTTTGTAAAATCTCCGTTGGTGGCGACGACCGTTACACGGGTTTTATAGTGCCCTTGACCTTGGAGAGCTTGATTGATTGCCGTTATCCCAACATAGCTTCCTCCAGATATCGCCTTCACCTGAATCAGATAGGTGTCAGATTTCCTGTTTTTAACACCGGGGTGAACCGCAAGAATATCAGCTCCTTTGTCTCCCGATTTCCCAACGTCTTGAACATTCTTCCAACCGCAGTGGGACAATAGGCGAACCACAGCAAGCTCCAAGCCCCGCCAGTCAGTTCCAGCCATGACCTCATCGGTAAGAAACGTCACGCCAGCCTGTCCTCCAGGATGGAGAGTGTGTTCGAGTATCTAATTAGCTCGTATTTGGTAGTAGACGCACCGCCCTTGAGTAAGGTTCTAATATCCCTCAGGTAATTAATGATTTTGTCCACCGAGGCACGGCGCAACCTTGTTTTTGTTTCTTCGTTCCCCACTTCGATTTGCATGTAGGGAAGCGTGAAAACCTTATCGTCCAAAAACTCTTCAGGCATTTTGTCTACCAGGCGAATAAGTGTTTCCGAAGAAATGTACGCCAGTGCCTCATGCGCTTTCTCGCTTTTAGCCTGATACTCTTGAAGAAGGTCAGGGTTCTCATCGAGAAGATTCTCAGCAAGTGCTTCTTCTTCGCTCTCTACTTCTTCGATAATTTCAATCGCGTGCTTGATGCGTGGCAAAAGTAACAAAGGTAGATTTTCTTGCACTTTGGTTAAAATTGCTTGAGCCCGTTCTTTAAGTGCCTCGGCGTTTATCCGCTCGTCCGCCAGATGGTTTTCAACCAGTCCCATGAATGCGGTGTGAATTGACACTCCGTGATCCCGAATTGAGAATTTTTCTGCGAGCGCCTGAAGGAGAAGTTGTTTGGGAGATATGGGATATTCAGCGAGGAGAGGATGTGTTTCATCGTAGAAGAAATCCACCTCAATCCCATCCTGAAACACGGTGAAAGGCATTCTTACACCTGAAGTTTTAATTTGTGTCCCGCCAACTTTTCGTGCGACCACTTCCATTGGGGGTGTGCTGCTATAGCCATAA
>JAAEMV010000678.1 GCA_024225195.1 Planctomycetaceae bacterium
CCGCGTATGACGGGCCTGATGTTGGTGGATGAACCGCCCACGCAAGAGCACTTGCGATTTGAATTGGAGTTGGAGGGAGGTGACTGCGACCGCATTGCTTATTGGGATCGCCGTGGCTTAGGGCAAGTTTTTTTATTGGATGAACCGGGTTTGGCAGAGTACCTGTCTCCCGCACGCATCGGCCCCGATGCCTTAAGCATTACCCGTGAGCAACTGGCCAACAATTTGCGACAGCGAAAAATTGCCGCCAAGGTCGGTTTATTGGACCAGAAGGCCGTTGCCGGTGTGGGTAACATTTATGCCTCGGAGATATTGCACTTGGCCGGAGTCGATCCCCGCAAAAAATGCCAAAGGATTTCACGCAAAAATTGGCACTTGATTCACGAGAAGATGTTGTTGGTACTAGAGACGGCGATTCGCCATGAGGGATCGACATTGTCGGATGGAACCTATCGCAACGCGCTAAACGATCCCGGTAGTTACCAAAACCAGCACCGAGTCTACGATCGCGAGGGTTTAGTCTGTCCGACTTGCCGAGTAGCAGAAATCAAACGCATCGTGCAGTCGCAACGTTCGACTTTCTATTGCGGGCACTGTCAAAAGCGTTAGCGCCC
>JAAEMV010000679.1 GCA_024225195.1 Planctomycetaceae bacterium
CGCGCATGAGGCTGTCGTGCTTGTCGGCCGTATAGCTCAACATAAAGGAGCCGATAATCGCTAAAAATCCGAACAACAGGATCAGGCCATCCGTTCTATCAGCGTAGGCGTGCCACATGAGACCGAAAAGCAGGAAGGCGTCGGCATAACGATCCAGTACCGCATCAAACCATCCGCCGTAGGAGCTGCTTTGATATGTGAGCCTGGCGACTTCACCGTCGCAGCCGTCTACAATCGAGGCGAATTGTGCCACCAACCCGCCCAGCAAAAGCGCCAAATAACCATCGAGTGCAAACAGGCCGGCGGCCAGCACAGAGCATAGAAATGAGAACAGCGATATTTGATTGGGTGTGATGCGGTGGTTCACCAGTCGACGGGAAATCCTCACCGATAAGGGCCGGTTGATATAACGCGACACCGGTCCATCATTGGGTTTGGCCTTCAAATTGGTCAAAATCAAGTCCTCCGCCCGGCTAAAAGCGGCTGGATCATCCACATCAATCCAGAAGCAATCGTTAATTTCGACCGCTTTGGCCTTTCCCTCGGCGGATAGAATCTGCACCGCTGCAGACAGGGTGGTGTCACCATTTTGCTTTGCGCTGCGCTCCAACGCGCTGAAAATAGTGGGAGTACACTTAAAAATGCCGGTGTCAAAACCATTAAAGTCCGTCAAATCCTTACCGATGTTGAGTATCTTACCGCCATTGGTTTTTACCCGGGTGACATCCTCCATATCGACAAAGGAGTTGTGGGTATTTCGATCAACACCGAGGACAATTTCACCGTTGGATAAAGGCAGCGCCATCAACTCACGGGCGATGGCCGGATCAAAGAGATGGTCGGCCATCAACAGCAAAAATGGCTCTTGCAAGTATTCCCTGGCTTTTAGCACCGAAAGGCCGTTTTCTTTTTCCCAATCCCGGTTAAAAATAGGGGTGATGCGACACCCCAGGTGC
>JAAEMV010000680.1 GCA_024225195.1 Planctomycetaceae bacterium
CATTCTTGAACCGAAGAATCGGCAGCGATGTAGTTTCGGATTTTGAAAAAGTAGCCATCGACCTGCACCAATTGGTTTACGTCAATGAATTCATTGCCAAGTTCAGGGAAGCTCGCCGGAATATTTTGGCAGTAAACACAATACGGGCCAAGTTTGGATTCTCGGGGGCGAACCCACAGAATGTAGTAGTGGTCGATCCCCAGAGCGGTGTCTGCGGGTAATTTCTTTTTTCGCGCTGATCGAACCCAGCCTTCGATGGCAATTGGTTTTCCGCGGTATATATCGGGTTGTCCCATGAGTTCGATTCGATTGACGGAAGTCGCGTTGCTTAAATCAGCATCGGTGTCTGTTGGCGAAATGACCTTCTCCCAGGTGCGAATCCAGCTGCCCGAATCGCCCGTCCAACCAAGCGAGGTGTGGTCTTGTACTTGTAGAAGTAAAAGGTCGTCAATCACCGCTTGTAATCGAATGATCGCATTTTGCTGGCTCAGTGTCGTGTCTCTACCTGAGGACGATTCTGACAATGCGGGGAAGATCTTGTCGGCCCAGATATTCTGCGACTCGTTTAGCTGATTCAGAAGAACTATTTTTTCGGGTGTTCCATCGGTTGCAACGGCGAGTTCATCAAATAGGGACTGCTCAAAGGAATCGTGTTTTTGTTTGATCAATTGAACGATGCGTTTAGTTTCGGCCTGTTGGTCTGTGGGAGTCGTGATCCCATTTCGAATTCGAGAAATTAGTTTAAGAAAGCAAGTTTGTGAATCGGGAGAAAATTTGCGGAACATTTCTTCCCAGAATTGAACGGCAGCAGTCGGGTAATCCCCTTGGTAGGTCCCGACGACGACCGACTTGGGTTGGCCTGCCGTGGGGCTGACTGAAAATGTTGAATTCGATTTTTTCAGATTTGAGTTGTTGGGAGGGGCAGTTCGATTTGGAAGCGGACTCCCAACTCCAGCGTTATTTTCGAATTCGACTTTGGCTGAGGGTGCATCTGCATTGTTGTCTAATTCGATTGTTTTGACTGAGGTAGGCGGTTGATCAAACCCCATCCATTCCCAACGTTCAGGCTTTCCCGCTTCGTTCATTGCGACGATGATCAAGATCAGCATAGAGAAAAGCATCAAAAGCCTTGTCCGAATCGCCTTTGAGGTTTTGTCAATTGGCGGCACAATCGAATCAGGGCGAGTCACTTGCTTGTCCTCTCCAGAAGATTGGTCGAATCTCATCGATTTGCCTTGTTAGTTGAGAGTTTTACAATAATTAATGATTCGGTCAGGAAAGCCGCAGCTTGGCGATGCCAACGGATTAAATTATTGCAAAAATTCATGGTCCGAGAAGGTGGACATGGAGCAGATGTTGTTTTTGGTAAACGGATTGGTGCTTCGAATCGACAACACTTAAGAACGATAAACCCGTAGCGACCCCAATCTTTGGATCGACATTGTCCGAAAAATTGAAATCTGACTACTGAATTGTTTGATTTTGCGTGTGAATTGTCGACGATTAGGGTTGGAAGCAAGCTAAGCGGTGCTTGAGAGTGACTCCGTTTGTTATGAGGTACATTCATTGTTGTTTGCAGAATGGCAACTTCGTATGATTGCTTCGTGACGTTAAGTAGTAGAAACTAGAGTTCCCGTTTGGTGGCATTGGTGATTCATCGGGTGTTTCGATTTGTAACTGGTTAAATTATAGCCAACTAATTTAAGGATTTCGGGCTGTGAAGAGAATTGCGTTACCTGTGAAGAGCATTGCGTTGATTGTCGTAATTGTGACGGGATTCTTTAGTTCGGCGGGGCGTGCGGATGAACCCGCGCAAGCATTTTTAAATGCCCTTCGTGATAATAATTATTACGATGTCGCGATCGACTACCTTGAGGGGTTGAAAAATAGCAATGCGATCTCCAAAGAGTTCAAAGATGCGTTGCCGTTTGAGATGGCTCAAACATTGATTGGAAGCACTGCTCGGATGCGAGATCTTGCCTCGGTCGAGTCGCGTCTAGATCAAGCACAGCAATTGTTGACCAACTATGCCGCCAACAACCAATCACTCGAAGTCTCCGCAAAGACGTTGCATTACCAAGGTAATCTTCTCTATCGCCGCTCCAATATCTATTTGAAGCAATCGGAATCGGATCGCTTAACATCAGCCGAACGTGAAGTGTTGTTTGGCAAGGCAAGAGAGAATTTAAAAGGAGCACTTGCGAGTTACCAAAAAGCGAGGAAGCAAGTTCGCCGTTTGATCGATCCTCAGAGTGAAGATGCAATTCAAATTGACCCGGAGGATCCGACAACGCTGCGCCGTCGAGACCAGTTCCAGGCGACTTACACCCAGGTGCGTGTGAGTATCCCCAAGGTAACCGAGCAACTTGCCGATACCTATCTGGAAAGTGATGATGAACAGAAGAAGCTTTTGGTAGAAGCACGAGATGAATATGAAAAGGTGTGGGAGGCCTATCCCAAATTTATTGCCGGCCTTAAATCTTGCGTTTATGCCGCACGTTGTAGTCACAAGCTTGGGGAAAACAAGAAAGCCTTAGACTTACTAAGTGAAGTGTTTATTCTTGGCGACAACAGTGTTCTTAAACCGATCAAATTAGAATCGTTTCTGTTGGCATCGGATTGTTGGGCGGCCTCCAAGAAATATCCTTATAAGCAGGTCATTGAAATTCTCGAGCCTGCAGTTAATTCGTTGAATAAAGTCGAAGTGCGGCAGCAGGATTGGTTGAGAGTCCAGTTGGAGTACTCGATTGCGAAGCACAAAAAGGCCGAAGAAGTAAAGGCTGCTGGCGGTCCTCGGGCAACGAGTGATTCAAACCGAATCGACCGGGCGGCGGCTAAAGTTCTTCGCAATGTAGCTCGTGTCGCAAGCCCCTATCGTGACCGCGCGAAAGAGTTACTTGCGGAGTGGAATGTCAATTTCTCCGAAGTTGCTGAAGGAGAGGCAGGTCCTCCCGGGTCATTTGATGACGCTCGGCAAAAGGGAAAAGACTTTGTGACAGACCTTGAGTCCTTCGTGGGCGAAGCAAGCTCAGCTCGCAAGAAAGCAGCTGCTGCTGAGGGAATCGCAAAGGTCGAGCTGGAGGCAAAATACAAGGAGGCGGCTGAGGCTGCGTTGCAGCAGAGTGCTGAGGCGCTGGGAATGTTTGATCTGGCGTTGCAGTTGGCTGACAAATCCACGTTGCGAGCTGACATTAATAATGTGCGTTATCTACAGTGCTATTGTTACTTTGCAACTGAGCGGTACATCGAATCAGCATTGATTGGCGAGTTCCTGCTCAAGAAGTATCCGAATGTCGATGGCACGCGATCGGCGATGACTTTGATGATTCAAAGCTATTCGATTTTGCTGGACAAAGCCGCTGAAAGCGACAAAGAGTTTGAGCGATCAAGGCTGAACGACGCGTGTGATGCTGTTTTGCGACGTTGGCCGGGAACAACCGAAGCCGGGGTCGCTGCCAGTACCATGACTCGGTTAGCGCTGAACGACAAGAATTTTGACAGCGCGAGGAAGTATTTCTCTCAGATTCCTAAGGATGCGGTGTACCAACCGATCATGAGCATCAAGTTAGGGCAGCGGCTCTGGTTTGACTATAAAGCCAAGGCAAGAGTGGCAGGGGCAGATCCACAGCAGCTAAAATTGCTCATGGACGAAGCCACGCAATTGATGGCGGACGGAGTGAATCAGACTTTGTTCGATGAGCTTAATTATGAAGTTGCCTTGGGAGCCTTGTTACTGGTCGATGCGAGATTGAAGTCAGGAGAGGTTGATAAAGCGATTGATCGTCTTGAGTCTAAAGAGATTGCACCGTTGGATCTTTTAAAGCAGCAGCACCCTTCGATTACTGGAACGGAGACGGGTGAGATTTATCGCCGTGAGGTTTATAAAACAGCGATTAAGGCATATCTTGCGGCGATGAAAGAGGCGGACGATCAGCAACAGTGGATTGACAAATCCCGTGGTATAATTGATGCAATGAAAGCTGACATCAAGGGGAGTAATGATCCGAAAGATGCGGCACGAGTTGCGGCGATTTACCAGCTAATAGCGATCCAGCTCAAAGAACAGTTTCAGTTACTGAAAGAACCTGAAAAGAAGCTGAAATTCGCTAATTCACTGTCAGGTTTCTTGAGCGGCATTCAATCCGAATCGAATGATTCTAAAACTATCTTGTGGGCCGGTTCTACGCTGCTTTCGGTTGCAGATTCATTGGCACAATCAGGGTTAGATGATTCGTCGAAAGCGATGGCCAAAGAAGCTCAGGTGGCGCTGACCCGGGCTCAGGAAATGGGGTTTGCCGGTGATCCCAAGGAAGCGGTCATGGTCGCTGAGTTGAAGCGCCAGCGAGCACTTGCCTCTCGGCGAAGTGGTAACTTTGAATCCGCAATGAACGAGTTTTTAGAAATACTTAAAGCGTCTCCGAACTCGTTGAATGTCCAAATTGATTCGGCTGAGACGTTGCAAATGTGGGCCAAGGTTGGGAAGAATCAAAAGCGATACATTGAGGCAGTCAAAGGCCGAGATCCTTACAAGAACCCCAAAACAAAGCGAACTCAAAAGCGTATTTGGGGATGGGAGAAGATTGCTCTGGCGACGCGTAGTAATGAGAAGTTCCGCAGCACTTTTTACAACGCCCTTTACCATGTTGTCGAATGTCGACTTGAGTACGGGATCCTTGCCGGAAATCAATCTGCTATTAAGGCTGCGGGCAGCGAAATTGCCAAGGAAAGAAAGCGAGATGCTACCTTTAGCGGTAACGAGATGTGGAAGCAAAAGTTTTCTGAATTGGAAGCAAGAGTACAGCAGAACATCAACTAGTGTTTTTGAAGAGTGCCCTGCGGTTTCCGTGGGTGAAAAGAACGATAAGAAATTCGAGGTCAGAGTTTTTCAATGAAGCAAATTAAAAAGACGATCGTTAGTCGAATTAAATTGATCCTTGTGGTCTTCCTGTTTGTGGGAGCCGTAAACATTGCTGATAGTCAGCGACTATCAGCTCAAGATGGCGTTTATCAATTTAAAGCGTCTGGCGGCAATTCAAAAACTAGTGGGAAGATTGAGAAGATATCGCCCGATGGTGTGACCATTGCCGGTAAACTCGTGCCGGCGAGCAAAATCGATCGGGTTTCGTTTTCAAGGGAACCTAGCGATATTAATCGAGCCAGAGATCAGATGGAAACCGGACGGTATTCCGATGCAATTGAGTCGCTGGGGAAAATTGATGCGACGAAGGTGACGCCACAAATGAAGGCAGAGGTCGACTTTATCCGAGCTTTTTCAATGGCCCAAAATTCACTTCGTGGAGGCGGCACGACGCCTCAAGAGGCGGGGGGAGTGGTGGCTACGTTTATCAGCGAGCATCCGACGAGTTGGCATCTTTACCCGGCAATCGAACAGTTGGGGAAATTGTATTTCGCAATTGATCGAACTGATTTAGCGATGGGACAGTTTGCCAAACT
Organism: Planctomycetaceae bacterium; assembly: GCA_024225195.1. Taxonomy (GTDB): domain Bacteria; phylum Planctomycetota; class Planctomycetia; order Pirellulales; family Pirellulaceae; genus Mariniblastus. The sequence goes on from JAAEMV010000680.1 coordinate 5,455, forward strand.
AAGTCAATCCTCGTGGCCAAAGTATCAGCTGAATGGCACGCTTCAGTTGGGAATGTTAACAATGGACAACGCCGCCGATGCAAACGCGGCGTTCGATACGATTCTCAATAACAATTCTAATGACGACGTGACGCAACTTTACAAATTGCTTGCCAAATGCGAAAAGGCACGCGTTGCAGGAATGGGGGGCGATGCCGCCGGCGGTCTTTCTGAACTAAATAAAATGATTGCGACGGAAAACTCGGATAACAAATTGTTGTTTGCCCATCTTTACAATGCTTTGGGTGCTGTCCATCAAAAGAATTCGAATTGGAAAGAGGCGAGAACAGCCTATCTTCACACGGATCTATTGTTTGCAACCGAGGCCGAGCTACATGCAGAGGCTTTGTTTCATTTGTCTAAGATTTGGGCTCAATTGGATGAAACCGATCGAGCGGCAACTGCGCGAGACACACTTAAGTCTCGATATCGCAACTCTTATTGGGCGGGAAAATTATAAAGCCCTAATTGGCGAGGGCTTAGCTCGTTTTGTGTGATATACTTAGCACAACTGAGTTACCACATCAGACCTTTCATTGACATGATTTTTGGAGATAGGACGCTATGCAGTTTATTAAGGGGTCGAAAGCCAGTCGTGGTGTCCTAGCTTGGATGCCCCAGGTACTACTTTTTTCGATCGTATTTTCGGTATTCGCGTTTCAACCGCTATTGTCCGTTTCGTCGTCACAGGTGTTTGCTCAGGACGTACCTGCGCCAGCCGCTGACGCTCCCGCCCCTGAGGCGGCTGCAGCGAAACCGGCGCCAGCAGAGGAATCGCTCCTGGGTTGGTTAACGGATTCGTTAGGCTGGACCTACATTCTTGTCTTCCTTTCACTGTCGTTCATTTTGGTCGCCTTGTTCATTATGAACTTGCTGTCGGCAAGACGAGAGTATGTTTGTCCTCAACATTTAATTGACGGGTTTGAAGCACATCTCGAGGAGAAGCAATACCAGGAAGCCTATGAGTTAGCCAAGACAGACGAATCGTTCCTAGGGAACGTTCTCTCAGCTGGACTGGCAAAGCTTTCAAGTAGTTACTCGGCTTCGGTTGCAGCAATGCAAGAAGTTGGGGCCGATGAAAACATGAAACTGGATCACCGTTTGAGTTATCTGGCCTTGATCGGAACGATTAGCCCCATGATTGGTCTTTTTGGAACGGTTCATGGAATGATTAACTCTTTTTATGTGATTGCCAATGGCGGCGGTACACCCGATCCTAACAAGCTTGCCGAAGGTATCTCAACTGCTTTGTTGACGACCTTGATTGGACTGGCGATCGCGATTCCGGCGATTGCTGCCTACAATATTCTGCGAAATAGAGTTCAGCGACTTGTGCTCGAAGTTGGGATCACAAGTGAAAATTTGATGGGTCGATTCGAAAAAGTTGGAAAGAAAAAAGACTAGTCTGATTCCTTTTCTGTTTTTTTGGTGGTGCCATGAGATTATTTAAGAAAAAAAGTACTGAGATTCTTGAAGGCGATTTAACGCCCATGATCGATATGACTTTTCAGTTGATCGCATTTTTCATGCTTCTGATTAACTTTTCGGAAGTGGATCGAGCTGAAGAGATCCTACTGCCGAGCAGTGTGCTTGCAGTTCCGCCAGTCGTTCGTCCGGACTACCAAATTATTTTGAATTTGGAGCCAAATGGCGTAGTGGTTTTCGAGGGTCAAAAGAATGGGATTGATTTGCTGAACCCGTTGTTGTCACGCCAGGTTGACGCGGCTGCACGAGAAGGCATTCGCGACCCTGCTGACATCGCCGTGATCATTCGGTCGCATGAAGATACTCCGACAGGAGTCGTTCAAGAGTTGATGGCAAAGTGTCAGGAATCTGAACTGCAGAGCTTTAGTCTGCGCGTCAAAAATCAAAAGTAAACCAGTAGAGTACGTCCATGCAGATGTCAATTTCGGAACCGGAAGAAATCAAAATCAACATGACCGCGATGATTGATATCGTGTTCCAGTTGCTTGTTTTCTTTATCATGACATTCAAAGTTGTGGCGATGGAAGGCGACTTTAACATCAAGATGCCACTCGCCTCTGAATCCGCCGATTCGCTTGATGAAGAGTTGCCCGACCTAATTACGGTGCGACTTGAAGCCGGTGAGAATGGAAACATTTCGAGCATCATTGTTGATGACAGCGAAACGCTCCGAGAAGCAACAATGTTTCCGGATCTTACGAACATCGTTGAAGAACGGTTGGCGGCTGAAGGGAATCCAGAGCAGGACTCTGAAACAGAAGTTGAGTTCGATATCGATTACAATTTGAAGTATTTGTATACGGTAAAGGCGATCGGAGCAGTTTCTGGGAGAGCATTGCCAGACGGTAAGATGAAAACGTTGATCAAAAAAGTCAAATTCAAAGACGTTGGGAATTGATTTTGAGCCAGACTAGGCCGATTCCCAATGCTGTCTCGGCTGGTTTCGGGGTTATGTCGTTTGGGTAGCCTATGCCACCGCAAAATCGCTCTTTTTTATTCCACTGCGATGTTTGTCAAAAGCAAAGCCGAAAATACCAATAGGTGTTTTCGGCTTTGTTTTTGTTTGTGAAATGAAAAAACTAAAAAAGGGTAAACTTCGACGATTGATCAAGGCGACAGACCCTGACGTCAATGCCACGGTCCGTCACGCGGAAGCATTTACGGTTTATCTGAGAACTGAATGCCATTTGGCGGAAAATACAGTCGCGGCGTATTCAAGGGATATGCGGCGATTCATTGGATGGCTTGAAGATCGCAAGGTAGCTGATTTGACGATCACGGAGCTATCTGATTTTGTGGGTTTCTTGAATAGCCAGCAATTGGCACCGGCTTCGATTGCGCGACACATCGTAGCGGTCAAAATGTTCTTTCGTTACCTGCAGCTCGAAGGCTTGTTGGTTGATAACAAAGTCGAGTTATTGGGCAGTCAGAAATTATGGCACCGAGTTCCGTCGGTTTTGTCGCCCAGAGAAGTTGAGCGATTTCTAAACGGGCCACGACGGATCGAAATTTATTATTTCCGAGATCGTGCGTTGTTGGAAATGTTGTATGCCACAGGTTGTCGAGCTTCGGAAGTTTCCAATTTGCGACTCCGTGATTTACATCTTGAGGAGCGGTACTGTAAGTGTGAGGGAAAGGGGAACAAGCAGCGGATGGTGCCTCTCGGAGATGCTGCGATCGAGGCAGTAACCGATTATCTTGATAGGCAACGCCCACGGTTGGAAGCAGTTCGGTCTAATGAAGTGGATTGGTTGTTTCTTTCACGAGGGGGCCGTCGCTTAAGGCGGGAGGCTATCTGGGAATTGGTCAAGAAATACGCGTTGATCGCGGACGTTTCTGTGTCTATTAGCCCCCACACGTTGAGGCATAGTTTCGCGACACACCTTCTTGCGGGGGGGGCAGATTTGCGACAGGTTCAGGAAATGCTCGGGCATGCGAGTATTGCGACAACGCAAATTTACACTCATGTCGACCAGTCACGACTGAAGAAAGTGCACCAGCAGTACCATCCACGTGCCTGAGAGTTTTAGGTACCAGGGGCTGACGAAAGCGTCTGAGAGTCGTTGAGTTGACGAGGTGATTCAGCGTTCGGGTTAATTACTGCTTCGAGTGGCTACGACGATTCGATCATGGCCGCTGTAATCTTTTATCACTCGCACGTCTGAATAGGCCGCGTTGTTTCGCACGAAATCAACACAGCGGTCCATGATGATCGGGCTGGTCTCGAACATCAATGCTCCATTGGGGAGCAAGAATTGTGCGGCGTCGTCGACTAGCCTTTGGATGATCTCGGTTCCATGATCACCAGAAAATAGTGCAATGTCCGGTTCATGATTTTTGACTTGATCGTCCACTGTGGATATTTCGAGTTGGCCGATATAGGGAGGGTTGCTGACAATCAAATGGACTGGGCTACTGCCCTGCGGTAACGCATCCAGGAGATCGCCTGCGAAGAAGTGTATTTTGGAATCGACAGCGTGAAGAGCCGCGTTGGATTTCGCAATTTCGAGTGCGGGTTCGGAAATGTCAGTAGCAGCAATTTTGCAATTTTCGATTAGCGTTGCTAACGTAACGGCGATGCACCCACTGCCGGTTCCTACGTCGATGATGCGAATAGGATCGCTCTCTAAGTTCTTTGTGAATTCCACAGCGGCGACAACCAGATGTTCGGTTTCCGGTCTCGGAATAAGGACATTGGAGTCGACTTGAAATCGAAGGGAGTAGAACTCGCGGTATCCGGCAAGATAGGCAACCGGTTCTCCAGCCGCCCTGCGTTTAACCCATGCGCGAAATTCAGTTAATTGTTGAGTAGGAGGTTGTTCGTCGAACCGGGTATAGAGCTCAATTCGCTGGCAGTCTAAAGCTTCGGCCAGCAAAACCTCAGCTTCCAGGCGCGCATTTCCAATCGTCGATTTTGAGAAAAAATCGGTCGTCCAGTCTAGTAACTGTTTAATGTTCCACGTTTGTTCAGGTGTTTCGGACATGCGTATTTCATATGAAAAATCTAATTGCCGTTGCGACAGTTCGGCTTCCGCAATTATTCCAAGGACATCGACGATCGGAGGGTTTGTCGATCGTGATCGATCAACGCATCCGTCAAATATTGGACGGACCCTGAGATGATCTGATCAAGTTTGTAGAGTGTTAAATTGATTCGATGGTCGCTGACTCTGTTTTCGGGGAAGTTGTAAGTGCGAATCCGCTGGCTACGATCTCCAGAGCCGACAAGACTTTTACGTTGATCGGCTCGCTGTTGATTTTCTTGTTGCTGGAGATGGTCGTATAGCTTCGACTTTAAAATTCGCATTCCCTTGGCAAGGTTTTTGTGTTGAGAACGTTCTTCAAAACACTTGACGACGACACCAGTTTCGTGGTGAGTGATTCTTACCGCGGAGGCAGTTTTGTTGACGTGTTGGCCGCCAGGTCCGCTACTCGCAGCGTATCTTTCTACGGTGTAGTCTTCTGGCTTTAATTCGATTTCAACATCTTCGGGTTCTGGAAGCACAGCGACGGTAGCGGCTGAGGTATGAACACGTCCTTTTGTTTCTGTGTCAGGAACGCGTTGAACACGGTGACCACCACTCTCATACTGAAGTTCCCGATAACACCCCTCCCCTTCAATGGAGATGGTAACTTCTTTGAAGCCTCCCAGTTCGGTGGTACTCGATTCAAGGGCGGAAAATTTCCAGCCCTTCACTTCGCAATGCTTACTGTACATCTCGTAAAGATTGCGAGCGAATAAGGCAGCCTCGTCTCCGCCTGTTCCAGCTCGGATTTCCATCACACACCGGGAGCGGTTGGCATCTTCACCGCCAATTGTCATTTCTAACAATTCATCCCAGTAGGTTTCGCGAGTCGCTAGTGTGGTCTTGAGTTCTTCTTCAGCCATTTCTCGTTCTTCGAGATCGCTGGAATTTGCCATCTCCCGGAGTTCTTCAATCTCGTTGAGGAGGTCCGTGAAGCGTCGGTATCTCGTCGCGAGTTTCGCGAGTGAGCCATGTTCGCGAGCCACGGCAGCCATCTTGGAGGAATTGGATTGGACTTCCGGATCACTCAGTTGTTGTTCGAGTTCTTCAAATCGCTTCAGTTTTTCATCGAGCATTTCGCGCATTTTGTTTGCCTTGTTAGAAGGTGCATTGCGAAATCGAAGTGGTAGGTTCGCAGTGCGAGGGGGTTGGGTCAACGACGGTGCAACTTGCTCGCTGGCTAAGACTCGAGCAGCGATTCAACAGCAGTGGCGGATGAGCGACGAATGGATTTGGATTTGTTGCGTGGCATATTTCTGACCGTTTAAGACAGTAAAAATATATCAATCGGGAAAAATAAGAACAAGCCGAGGGAGCTGAGATTGGTGCTGTCGTAGGAAATCACCGCTCTGGTGTTTCGTTTTCCCTGAGTCTTTCTGCAAATACGGCATCTACAATCAATTGTAATGAGTGGTACATCACAATGGGGATGATGTTGAATCCTAAATTGACTGCCGTGGAGAGCCCGATCATGAGTGTCTTTTGGCTACCCGAAAAGCCTATCGCAATTTGTTTTGGGCGGGGAAGTCCGATTGTTTTGGCCGTGAAAATACCCAGCCAGAAAACGGTTACGTGGACGGAAACCAGGATGACAACAGTTGTCAAAAGGTCATAAATCGAAATTGGCGAATCGGTTTGATTTTCAAATCGAAGCCCCATTTTTACCGCTCCAAGAAAAACCATTGCGAGAACGCCAATGAGTGCAAGCCTGCTAAGTAAGGGTTTTGCCTGAGTGGCCCACGCGGCCGACGAGCGGTGGCGGCGGGTAAGCTGTGCCAGAGCGATTGGAACCACGACATAAAAGAACAATTTGTAAATGGTGCCTACGAGTTGGGTCGAATCAATTTGATCGCCGGTCTGCAAGAAAATCCAGAATGGCATCACGAAGAAACAGGTTGCATTGGTGAGGATGGTAACCATCACGGCCACGCTGTCGTCTCCGCCGGCCGCACGCGTGAGAACGGCTGCCGATGCGAGCGTGCTTGGAGTGGCAGCGGTAATGATGATACCGGGACCCAGTTCGGCTCCAGCCAGTGCCGCCAGCGGCCAGACCAGTAGCGGAATTAGGATCAAATTGAATGCGGCTCCCAATAACGGTGCGGTGGGCCGCGCCAACGATTGCTGCAGTTTTCCAAATTCCAAGGGCCAAGCCATCAAAAACATGGTTGCTGAGACAACTGACCACTTTAGCCATTCGATCTCTGCAAGCGTTTCAAAAGGGTTGGCAAACTGAAATCCCATCGCCATTAGTAGAAGAAGGGAAGCTAAAAACCAATGTTTTTGAATAAACTGCATGGATAGGTCGATGTAGATGTTTGTGACAGCGGCTCTATTCGAACGATTGTAATCCCTGCTGCCAACCACACTTGATTGGTTTAGAATAGAAGCGGCTCGGGAATCATAAGATTCGAGCAATATTTTCTCCCTCCTCAGAAACGCAAACAAGATCATGCTTCGATACTGGACTGCCGGCGAATCCCACGGAAAGTGCCTTTTGGCGTTAATTGACGGATTTCCTGCTGGATTTGAGATAGACACCGACAAAATCGATGAATTGCTGGTCATGAGACAGGGCGGCTATGGCCGTGGTAAACGTCAGACTCTTGAGCAGGATCATGTCGATGTTCTTACCGGTGTCTGGAATAACGTAACCCTTGGAGCGCCGATCACGCTTAAGGTGCCTAACAATGATTACAAGCTGGAGCGGCTCAAGGAATTGCCTCGCCCCCGTCCCGGGCATGGTGATTTGAGTGGTTCGCTAAAGTACTTAAGTTCGATGAGGGGAATTTTAGAGCGGGCGAGTGCGAGGGAAACTTGTGTTCGCGTTGCAGCGGGAGCCCTGTGTCAGCAGCTGTTGGAGTCTTTTGGAATTCAAACACTCGGCTATGTCGTGCAGCTTGGCGGGCTGAAAATTCCTGCGAAGAAAGGAACCCTTGTTCAGAGAAAAGCCTGGCGGAATGAGAGTGAGATTTATTCGCTCAATCCCGATCTCGATGGTGAGGCCAGATCCTTGGTTGATGAGACCAAAAAAGCGGGTGACACCCTTGGGGGGATCATCGAAGTCGTGGTTGAGGGATTGCCGTTTGGGCTTGGTACCCATGCCCAGTGGGATCGAAAACTCGATGGGAAACTTGCCCAGGCAGTGATGGCCGTTCAGGCAATCAAAGGTGTTGAAATTGGGATGGGATTTGAAGCGGCTGGGTTACCCGGCAGCCAAGTCCATGATGGAATTCAATTCGAGTCGAGTGAGAAATCGAGTGCAAATTTGGGGTATGTTAGGCCGACTAATAACGCTGGAGGGCTGGAGGCGGGGATGACCAATGGTCAACCGTTGGTCATTCGGGCTGCTAAAAAACCGATTAGCACGCTGCAAACGCCACTTGAGTCCATCAATATGGAAACCAAGGAACCGAGCAAGGCGAGCTATGAGCGAAGCGACGTCTGTGCTCTGTCTGCTGCCAGTATCATTATTGAGAGCGTGGTTGCATTTGAGATTGCCGCGGCAATGGTGGACAAGTTCGGAGGTGATAGCATTCAAGAAATGAAGGCAAGATGGGACCTTTTTCATGAAATGGCTGGGGAAAAGTGACAAATCGTTATTGGTGTTTTCAGTGAAAAACATCAAGATTATGAAGACAGAGGCGGCCGACTTTCGGTGGGGGCCAGCTCCTGTTTTACGGTCGCGGTCGATCGGATCATTTTTCGCGTAGGCCGTCATCAATCAACTATCAATTAGCTGGCAAGGAAGTCAGGAAAATGAGCGACAATCAGCGAAGAGCTGTGTGCCGAATTCTGTTCCTGATTCTGTGCGCGTTTCCCACTGCCTCCGTCGGGTATTGGATTTTTCACCCGCAAACTGCAGTGACGTGGGAGCGTGAGATACAAGCCAATTTAGGCCTGACGACACGGATTGATTCGGTCGAAACGCCCGGTCCGTACACGGTCATTTTGAGAGGCGTAGAGTTTCTGAATGTTGACGGTGAGCCGATTTTGGAAACCGTCGAAGCCAGGGTCGAATTCGGCAAACAATTTGACCGTGTGGTGATCCCTAATAAAGTGACGGGAGTTTCCGACAAGGGAATCGCATTGTTCATTGAAAATGTTCGTCAGAATATCGTCCGAAAACGCTCAATTGAGAAACGGTTGTTAATTGAATTTGAACAGGACCTTGTGATCAAGAAACAATTAGCGGTCGAGGCGGATCGGTTGTTTGCGAGAACGAGCTCATTTCAACTGAATCCCTCCGTCCGATTGGGAGAGCAGATCGTTCTAGCGGATTTTCGGATTGAATTTGGTAAGTCAGATACGACCAATCCTGAAGCTTTTGCGGCAGCAACTTTTAGTATCGGAAATGAAGGGGAAGTCCGCGGGAACGGCAAGTTCGTCGAGTTGGAAATCAATCGAAAAGATGCGGACGGCCTTGGCTTTAATTTGAATACCAACGGCTTGGCTATTCCCTGCTGGTTGTTGAAAAATAGTTTTGTCGATCTTCCAGCGACCCTTGGTCCCGACGCTCTATTCAAAGGTGAAGTTCTTTCTCAACCCCAGGCGAGTATTTCAAATGTGTCGCTGCGAGGGTGGTTTGAACAAGTTAGTTTGGCGGCATCGGTGTCGCAGGGAAGCGTTGAGTCGGCGATGGTTCAGTTGGTCGAGTGTGAATTCGAAGGAGGCCTTTTATCTCGCTGGCAAGCTAATCTTTTTCCCAACTCTGAATCTGCTCCACGTCCGATCGACGGTGAGTACTTGTTCACCTATACCCGCAATCTGGACATTGCGGGCGCGATCAATAAGGCATGGAGCGATTACTCTACTGACCTTGAACAGTAATCGCGAAATTTCAAAGGTTAGGGTGGGTGCTTAGCTGAGAATTTTCTTGTCGGCAGCTTCCCGGGCGTAACTCATCCAGAATTTAACTGGAATGAAAACGAAGGCCGCAACGACGACGTGTGCGACTGCAACCATGATGATTTTCTGAATGGTGTTATCCTCTGTCCCCGCATACGCGTGTAATCCGACTCCCATCGAATTGACGCCTTTCCAGGACCAAAGAACAATCACGTTGCCAAGTACCGCCAGAGCAGCGATGCCACGATCCTTTACGAGGCCGCCCCAGCGAGCATGAAGAACAACGGCATTCCAGAGCACGATCATCAGTGCGCCATTTTCTTTCGGGTCCCAGCCCCAGAACCTTCCCCACGAATCGTCACCCCAGAGGCCACCTAAAACGGTGCCAAAAAAGCTGCAGAACAGGCCGAAACAAACAATCCCATAGATCAAATTGACGAAGGAACGACGTCTTTGAACCGTTGCAAATGCGGGCGTTACCAGTAATCCAATCAAGTAGGCGAATCCGAGCAAGCCCGCCGCAAACGTCGCACTGTATCCAAGTGAAATGCAAATCACATGAGTGGAAAGCCAGAATTGAGTGTCTAGAACTGCGACCATCACGGTAAACGTATCACCATCTACAATGGTCATTGTCCAAGCCCAAATTAAAGCGAGTAATGCGCCGAGCGAAGCGACGACATTTCCGATTCCCAGTTTGGTGATCCGTTCAACGATCAACATGAGTACGACCAATCCCATCGAAACAAATAGAGCCGATGAATAGAGGTTGGTAACTGGAGGGCGACCGGAGATGATTACACGGAAAACTAAGCCCGTTATTTGCCATCCCAACCCTAAGAGAATTAACGAACTCGATACGCGATTCCAGAGTTGGTGCAGTCCAATCCAGCCAAAGCAAGCTGTGATAAATGCGAGCAGATAGATTGCTGTGGCAAAGTAAAACGGTGGATAACTATTGTAAATCTTCTCAACGCTAAATTTCCGACTGCTAAAACCGGTTGGCTGCGTTGCTTCAATTTCCGCCAAATAGTCGTCCACCACGGTGTTGAACGTTGCTGAGTCCTGAGCGAGATAGGCTGGGCGAAGTTTCGACAAAAGTTCGAAGAACTTGTTTTCGTCTGGTTCGATCTCTGCATTGCCGTTGTTAAGTTCCAAAATCTTACCGGCCATATCTTTCTCTGCGAAGGCGACGTTTTGGGCAAGAATCGAGTCGATTAATGGATTGTCATTGTTTTCAATCGACTTTCGAATAGCCTCGGGGATCTGATCCCAATTGTCCATAAGAGACTTTGCAATTTGCTCTTTATCGGTCGTTCCAAAAGCTGCTCCCAGTTGCTGGCGAATGATGGGATCTTCCAGCAAGAAACCGATATTAGCGGCACGAATGACGCGAGGCTTAATGATGGGAACGATCTCTCGTTCCACAATTGCTTTGGCCAGTTCCGTCGTGGTCTTGCAATCAAGTTTCACGGCGAGGTCAGCTAACCATGCACTTGTTCGACTGGAATAGAAGGATGTCCACGGAAGATCAGGATCTGATGTCGGGATCAGAAGAGGAATCAAGGGTGACTCGATGTTACGGTCTGCTAATTCAAGCCCTTCAAGGATGGTGAGTTCATCCAGATCGCGGGCGCCCACCGGTCCAAGCATCAGTTTCAGGCCGTAAACTTGTTGCAAGGCATCCCGGACACTCAAGAGTCGTTTTTGAAAAACAGTCCAATCTTCATCTCTCGCCTCACGGTTGGGTAAAAGTTTACTGAGTTCGCTTTCTGCTGCCAGTATTTCTTCAAGCGTGTATTTAAACTTTCTTGCTCTTGATTCGGCTAATGTTGATGGAAGACTAAGGGCGTTAATGATGCTTAAGTCTTCGATTCGAAAAATCCGATACTGTTCGAATCCATCTGCCTCAAACAGGTTGTCTGCCAGCCAGCGAATTGCCGGTTGGTTTTCATTTTTACCGTCAGAGACTGTTTCCCGCTTACTCAATTGTCTTGCGGTGTTTCGTGCGAAAGAATCGAGAGGTTGAACCCGGCCGTTAATCGTGATTGGAATTTCGCCGAACCGATCGAGTTTCATCTCTTCCACAACAGCCTTTTTAGAGTCGGAGGCTCCCTCTTTGAGAGTCCAGCCAGCCATCAGTAGGCAAAAAGCAATGGGGATCACCCATTTTCGTTTTCCTGTGGTATAGGCTGCGAAGCGACCAGTACTAGTCTCGGTGGAAGCAATGTCAGTTGTGAGTTCCGGGGATTTGGCCGATCTCGGTGATTTTCGACTTTTTTCTAGAAACCCAAGGAGCGAACTACCAAACTGCGCCATCAATCCAACGACTGAGAACATGCAGCAAACGTAGGGGATCATCCAGCCTTCGTTTTTCACAATCTGCAGGACGGAGATTTGGTCGCCGTTGGGAAGTGCACTCATTGAACTTTGATAAAACGTCTCGCCGGAGTAACGGAGCGGATTGTTCATCCAGATGAGTTGCTCACTCGAAACTCCTGATTCGAAATCTTCCAGTTGGATCTCCGATCCGAAAAATCGAGGCGTATTTGTCCCGATATAGTTCTCACGTTGAGCGTCGTCGAGGGTGATCGCGTACGGCTTGTATTCAGTTTTAAAACGCAGCGCTATTTGATAAGTTTTGTCGCCTACGGTTACTGAGTTGTCCCGACTCGGGTCGAGAAGTTGGGTGATCAAATAGGTGCCGAGTGATTTGCCATCTTTCAATAATTCAACGTAAGCGGATGCGAAATCGACCGACTGGTCGGTATCTGTTCCTGTCGAAATGGGAATGGGAGTTGCTGCCCATTCCAAGCCGATGCCCGCACTACTGACTGGATCGGCGGTATTGATTCTGGTGATGTCGGAGTTTGGAATGTACTGGAGGCACTTCACGTCAAACGGGAGTTCTTCGGAAACAATTAAATTCTGCTTCTCCAGTAACTTTCCTGGAATGGCGACGATACTATCGAACTCGGGATCTGAGACATCAATAATGGCCATCTCGGTTGCTCGAATGTCAAACGCATAGCTCATCGTCTGTCCCTCGGTGATCGACATTCGCTGCTCTTCATTGGTCGTCGTGACGTAGATTTCATTGAGCATCAAGCCGGCAACGCCAAGATGAAGAAGGACGATCCCGGCCTTGCGGCGAAATAGGATTACACAAGCGGCGTAAGCTACCAAGGAAGCGACGGTGGCTTGGATGAGTTGCCATAAAATACGCATGGCAGAGTCGCCGATGAACGCATCCTCACCCAGCAACATCGTACCTCCAAAAACGGCGATTAACGTGGCGGCAGAAACGCCCAACAGAATCCGCTCAAGCTTCCGCTCTTTTCCGATCGTCACGCAGGCGTAAACGCATCCCAATCCGAGCAGCAGCACTCCCAACTGCATCGTGATCCAAAGTTGTTGCCAAGAAAGTGGCGGGCTGTTCTGCAGGCCGTCTCCACCCTGACCGCTAAAAATGATAGCCCAAGTCAAGAATGTGGCGAATGCTGTAGCGAGTAGCCCGATCAGTAATTGTTTCCCTTTGGCCTGAAGGCGGAACCGCAGAATATGTGCTGCGGAGAGATTCATCAGCATTAGGACAAGTACGGTCAGGCCACTGGGAAGGTAAAAGCTGCCAGGGATGTTTTGATGATCCGGGAACCAACGAGGCACGAAGAATGTTTGAAAGGGGACGTCGACGAAGAGGTTGTTAAAGTGTTTCATCTTGACGATGTAAACGTCACTCCGCGTCTGATCCAAAGTTGCCACGAACGTAATAAAGACGGCGAGAACCAACAAAAACACGGTCAGTTTCAAAGAAGCCAGCGGCATAATGACAGCCTTGGCGATGTCGATGAAAGAGATCGATTTGTTGGTGGCGGATGCCTTACTGCTGACGGAATTCGTAGCCATGGGGACGCTCTATTTCTGATTCAGATTTGAAAGCTGAATTTAAAAAATTACTTTAACTTTAAGGTTTCGAGAAACGACTTAAATGAGTCGCGGTTTGCATCGACTAAGTTTTTGTCGCCAGATAATTTCAGGAACCACGCCGAGTCTCCGAGTTTGACCATCGCAGCGATGGTGGCATCGTCCGAATCAGAGTCCATATCGATAAGGTCAACCATCTTTCCTGCGACGCCGTCCACGCTGATGGCTGAGACGCGGTCACTGAGTTCGGATTCAGAAAGTCCGCCGAGGCCAACTTGTTGCTGCCAACGCAGTACATTGGGCTCCCATGTGTTAGCCGATGCCGGCATTTCGATGACGGAGATTTGCGCTTTTTTGCCATCGGACTCTTTGAGAAGCCTGACCTTTACCATTGAATTAGTCGGCCCAGCATCCCAACCTGCGGGAGTTTCAAATTTAACGTTTTGAGCGGGAGGTTGTGCAGTAGGCGGCGACGGTTGCCGCGGTGGGCGTGCACCTCCGGCAAACGGAGGAGTCATTTTTCCCGAACCGCGTCCCGTTCTATCGAACAAGAGGAAATTGGATTTTTCATTTTTAATAGGCTCGATTGTCGCATCCAAACTTTCAGAGTTGGTTGGCGGTAGTCCAATTTGCCCAAGCCAGCGGTTGGCGTTGAGAAGTAGATCCTGGTTGGGACCTAGACTTGAGATCGACATTTCCAGTGGAGGCGAAAATGAACCAATCTTGAGCGTCGCGTAACGCATTGGCTTTTCAGCACCCGTAGCCCAGTCGCTGGGCATTTCCCAAGAAGGAGTGTTGCCGTCAAATGAGATTGTTTCAAAGAAGGATTTCCATGACTTTTCGGTGGCGGCAACTTGCTCTGTCGGTCCGGAAACTTTGAAGAACCAAGTTGCTTCAGGGTTTTGGAAAATTGCGACAACCATTCGAGTCGACTGACTGACGCTCGCCGAGGCTGCGTTGAGAGGCGTCTTTGAGTCTTGTCGAAGCTTGGTCAGCCCTGATCGTCCTTTGGGAATCGTACTCACTCTTATGTCGTCGTCTTGGGAGCACCCCACGTGGAGCGAAAGTAGAAAGACTGTCAACGAGCCAAGGATGATTAATCTATTCAATTTATTCACGCGATAACCGATTGTTCCTTCAGTATTTTCGAGTTGTTCACTGCCCAATGTTCACTGCCCAACAAAGGGCATTTTGAGTCAAACTGAATTACTGCTTGATCCTAAGTAAGATGTGTCAAACCAAAGTCTAATTGTTTAAAAAACCGGTTTATCGATTATATTAACCGAGTAACTGGCCCTCTATATCACGAGTTTTGAAAAATGCGGTTGTGGTCAATTTGTCACACCGGCCGGCCGTGGCTGCCTAGTCTGTTCAGGTGTTCTAAGTTTCTGCTTCGCCGCCAGCGAGGCCTCGGAGAGTCGCTTGAGAAGCTTCAAATTGCCCCTCCGTATCAGTGGTCTCATCCCAGTCTATTTGCCTCGTTCAAAAGCGGGCAGGATCGATGGTTTTGGTATGTATCGATCTGTTTTATCGCATTTAATAAAAGGGAGTTTGGCGAAGCGGTTGAACTCGTATTGAACGATTTTCAGGTGCAAGTTGTGGGATGGGTTACGTTGATTGAGTCGCTGGTAGAACCTGCCCCATGCAAATTCCAAAGCCAATGCGTCGATGGTCACTAGTTTCACAGAATCCACGGAAAATTACACTATCGCCGTCGGCTAGGAATTTTCGTTTCTCACCCGTCGGAAGCTCGATCGGGGTTCTTTGGCTTCCCGGTAGTGCATTTTGTTGATCGCCGTCCCAGGTAAGTTCAAGCATGCATCCTCTTGAGTCGCGGGTCAATCCACTGACCGTGCCGCTTCCCAGCATGTCTCCCGGTCGCAGATTGCAACCGTTACTGCTGTGGTGCGTTAGCATTTGAGCGAACGTCCAGTATAGATTCGTGAAACTACCACGAGTTAGGAGTTGGGGTTCAAGTCCCTGTTGCTGCATTTGCTCGGTTGAGAGGAAGACCTCAAGTTGCAGATCAATTCCTCCGAATTGCGAATTGGAGTCGCTTGCGAGGTAATCCAACGGACGTGGATCTTCAGCGTCTCTCTGGAATTCGGGGCAACGGAAAGGCGCGAGTGCTTCCATGGTTACAACCCACGGAGAGATCGTGCTCGCGAATGATTTCGCGAGGAAGGGCCCGAGGGGTTGGTATTCCCATTTTTGAATGTCTCGAGCTGACCAGTCGTTGAGTAACGTCAGTCCGAACATATGAGATTCGGCATCATCGATGGAAACAGATTCGCCAAGTTGGTTCCCTTGTCCCACGAGACACCCAACCTCCAGCTCGTAGTCGAACAATTTACAGGCATCGCGAGTCGGGGCAGCGCCGGGTTCTGCGGGAGTAAGTTGGCCAACAGGGCGGCGAATAGGTGTGCCGCTGACAACAATACTTGAGGCTCTTCCGTGGTAACCGATTGGAATATGCTTGTAATTGGGGAGCAGAGGATTGTCGGGTCGGAACATGCTGCCAACGTTGGTGGCGTGATAAACCGAAGCGTAAAAGTCTGAATAGTCACCGATGTTACAAGGCATCAAGAAATCAACGTTAGTCTGCGCGACCAGGGCAACGCTCGCAATTTTATCTGCTTCAGGTGAGCCTTCGCTGAGTAATTCGACAATTCTCGCTCGCAATTGACTTTGTTGCGCGGGGGGGAAAGCCATCAGTTGATTAAGTGTCGATTGTTGGCTGGCTGATGCAAAGTCAGGACTCAACAGTCCCGCCTCGCCACATGCCCGCAGATTTAGGATTTGGTCGCCAATCCCAATTCCAATCGACGCAGGGTTGTCGGGAGTCTGGAATACGCAATACGGTAAATTTTGAATTGGAAAATCAGTGTCAGGTTGATTAGCGCTTTCAACCCAGGAAACCAAATCACGGGAGTGGGTTGCATTAAGGGCGTACATAAGATGTTGCTCTTTCTTGTTAGTGAGGCAAATCGGTTTGGTTTTAAGCTGGGAAGAGAGACTGGTGGCTCTGCCCGGGAATATCTTGAAGTTCGGTTGTAGGTTCAAGGAACGAACATGACCCGAAAGAGATTATTGATTGACTGCGTAGCGTTTTGATACGATCGGCTTGGACCTTAAAGTCGCCCCAGAAAATTTCATTCTCGCTGGCTCCAAATAGAGTTGGTTCTGTTGCTGACAAAATCTTTATTAGCTCGTCGATACCAAGGGAGTGTTCCCAACTCATCATGGTGGCGTAAAAGACATTTAGGAAGCCAAACATCGTTGCGGTTTGTGAATCTGGTTCATAGGTTAACCGATAGTCGTTGCGAATGGGATGATGAAGCCCTGCGGTTGCTTTAAACGCCACTCCTGCTTTGCCACAATTCCAGATGAATCTGGCCACTTCTTCGGGGGTAGGAATTAAATTAGGGACTGTGCCACCGGTGCGGATTTTTGCATAGAGATTTTTGTTCGAAGTGTCGCTTTTAATTCGCTGAATTAAGTCGCCGGGATCTTCGCCGTGTGGGAGTTCCAGAAAGGAATGAATGCCCAAGGGGAGCCGGTCGATGGTGGCTTCCATGATTGTTAGGTCGGGTGTTTTAACCTCAATTGCATCGACTAAATCGTTGGCGACATTTTCCAAGTTGTCGGGAGCGTTGAAATTTTGAATGAGGTCTATAGCCGATTCGAATTTGTTAAATCTCTCTTTTGCATCGGAGCTTTCAATTGGCGGTACGAGTGCACTGATTCGCCACGGTTGAGCGGGTGACGAGTTATCGCTCGAGTGGGACTGTCTGATCTCGCTGAATTCGCCGAGTCGTGAGGCGGGAATAATTAACCGGCCTAACATCGAATGTTCCGTAGAATTGACGTACTGGTGGTAGTTGGCAACCACAACGTCCAGAGCCAGAGATGCGGGTGGAAATAGCCCGGCATAGTCTACCGATTCGCGCATCAATTCAGACATTTGACTCATGAGGAGCTACTCGCTTCGAAAGGGAATTTACTAGTCGAAATCGTACTATTGATGATGCTGTTGGACAACGACCGACAGCCCTTTGTCGCGACAAAACAATGGCTAATAGCGGTTGTCGAAAACGAAGGGGGGCGTTTTTCGGATACCGCATGAAAAAACCCCCGGAATTAGCCGGGGGTCATTTGAGATGGTTCGTAAGAGCCCACGATATGGACTCAAGTTGTTTAGCCGTTTTGGCCAACTAATCCGAGGAAGAAGTTCATGACGCTTCCGTTAACGACTTCGTCATTGGGAAGTCCAAGGTTTTGAATCAGGCCGTAAGCGATCATTCCGCCCGTTATTAGCAGAAAGGCAACGAGGCCAAGACTAAGAACCTGCCAGATTGTGTATGGAGCTTCAGGGAGAGCTGCAGGACCAACCGCTGCAGGCATCATTCCGCCGTCAGGGTACTGCATTCCGTTGTCAAATCCGCCGTCATCCACCATCATTGGTTGAGCAGGGAATGCATCGCTGTCGCCAAGACCAGTCGAAGCTGATTCTTCGGCGTAGATTTCGGAATCTTCAAGAGCAATGACTTGCGATCCACTTGAGTCATCTTCATCCATCGACGCTTCGAGAGGCGTCAGGTTGAAATCGTCCTCCTGCATCATGGTTGCTGCTTCAGAGTCGGCAGCACTGTCGAGGACGATCATGTCATCGTCTTCAGGAAGTTCGAGAGAGTCAATGTCGGACCCGCCCAGTTCCAAAGGTTCGTCACCTAAGCCAATCCCACTGGCGCTGGAATCGAGCATGATTTCGGAATTTGAATCACTATCGTCCAGAATCAAATCACTTTCTTCGAAGTCGCTATCTAGCTCGGCACTCTCTTCGAACGACGTACTGTCGGCCAGCGAAAGCTCATCGGAGAACAGGTCGTCTTCGGATAGGAGTAGATCTTCTTCTTTTTCGGCTCCCAGCATCTTTCCTGTGTCCGACGGACTGTCTGCTTTTTCGGGGTCATCATCAAGAAGGTTGGCTGAATCACCTGCACTCTTGCTGCTTTCCGATGCAAGGCTGAGACTGCTGCTGCCGAAAGACAGTTCGTCATCCAAAACCTCACCACTTTCCTCAAGCTTGATCGAGCCGCTTAATTCGCTTGCTGGCAAATCGAGCTCGACGGAAGAGTCCTCTTCGTAGGGAGCACTGCCTGGCTTGAGGGTGATATTTAATTCACCTGCAACTCGCTCGAGTTCTGCCTGCTTGAACTTCCAGTTCGCACCGTCTTTATATCCGAAAATTTCGTTGTTTGAACGAAGTTCAGTCAGCTGCTCAACAGTCATACCGAGCATGCTTGCGGCTTCGTCCATCGGAATAAGATTTGACATGTGGTTACAGCTCCATTAGTTGGCAATGCCAATCAATTTTTGGGGTCTATCTCTAGGTTGTATCTTGCCCAGTCTTCTTAACCGGGTTGATTTATTGTCCCAAGTATAACTTGGTAAACGGTCGGCGGTCGAATCTCGTCAACCGAAACCCATAAATTTCCATATTTTTGGGTGAATCCACCGGTCAGTGCTGGAATCGGGAAACGGCGCTACCTTTTAAAAGTAGATTCATGCAAATCCGAACATGAATCCCTTTGTTCTTCGGCATTGCGGCTAAATAAGATTGAGAAATGATAGGCTGCCGCGCTATTCGGCACAGACGGCGGATTGACTTACTCATAAGAACTGAATCATTGTGGCAGTCGATATAATCCGAAGGCTTTGTGGATTTGGCAGACTGATCTTAATCGCTGCAAGCTGACCTTTGTCCGCCTATCAACCGGTTGCGGCGGGAATGAATTGGCAGGGGTTAGTCTAGCTACTAGCGCTTCGATAACTCTTTAAAGCTCGTTTGAATACCCAGCGGCTTGCCATCAGACTCCAGATGGAACCGATAATTGCATAGGCTGCCAATCCCCATTCCCATGATTTCCAGGGAGTCCCCAGGGGTTGGGCTAAAATGCGAGCTGGGATGTTGGAAACAACCAGAATGGGAACGACAAAAGTGAATGTCCCCCACAGTGCCATGCCGACGCCGCTTCGCTGATAAATTTCCATCGGGTAGCGATAGAAATTGGTGATGTAAAACCAAAAGTTATATAGGTTTTGGTTTCTGCCAAACCAGATGCTGGTTGAAGCGAGGCAGATCATCACGCTGTACATGACGACTGCACCGCAGCCTATGAAAAACAGAAACGCGGGGAGACTGAAGACTGAAAAATAGATCTCTCGTTCTTGCATCAGTTCGCTTAGTGAATGTGCGATTAGCATAACTCCCAGGATGCCGTTGGGCAGTTGGGACCAGTTGATCCTCGGAAAAGAAATCAAAAACTGGGTATCAATTGGTTTGAGTAAGGCGAAATCAAGATTGCCGGTGCGAATCAACTCGCTGAACTCAGCGGCATTCGCCATGAATAAGGTCTGAATCAAACTATTGATGATCCAGATGGTGCCAAGGAATATAAAGAATTCATGCTCATGCCAACCGGAGTCCAATCCAATTTCACCGGTATGCCGGTAAATGATTTTAAATAAACCCCAGTTCATGCCAGCCCACGCCATCGATGAGAGACACTGCAAGATAAAATTCAGGCGAAACGACATGTCTCGCACCAGCGAATTTCTTGCGAAGGTCAAAAATACTTTTAGGTAAGAGGGGTGCACTGTTGATTATTGATTAATTGGACTTGGTTTTCGGTAATTTGATGTTGGGTAACGTTTGCGAATTCAATGGAAGCAGTTTGGTTTTAGTTCGTGATTTAACCACCGTATCCACTGTATCGCTTAATGCCGCGGTGCCACAAAATCCGAGAGAGGACGATAAAGAAAACGACCCAGCCAATCTCAGCCAGCAGACCACGGTACAATTCGGGGCCTTCTATTTTTCCAAGAAATACAGCCGCCGGGAAATAGGCTAAGTATTTAAAGGGAAGGTACTCTACCAGTTGCCGAATGTTAAACGGTTCGGCCGGTAACAATTCCAAGGGAAACATGTGACCGGAGAGTAAAAAGTTCATCAGCATATAGATGAAAGTTAGGGAAGTAACTTCTAAAAACCAGAAACCGATTAGTCCAATGCAGCACTCGAGGTAAAAACCAAGAAGAAAGGAGAGAATCAGCGATGCGAAAAACACGGCGAGTGCATCTGGCGGCGGCCATCCTTCGATGAAAAAATCACGGCAGAGGAAAAAGACTAATGCGAACGGCAAGGTTGCAATTAGGTAATAAACGAGTTTGTGGGCGATTCGCTGCATTAATAAACAGCCTTGCATATCGACCGGCTGAATTAAAAACTTTTTGACTTCTCCATTGCGGATTTGATTAGCAATTCCACCGGTAAGCCCCGGCATACTCGAAAAAGCACGGCTGATTATGACCAGCAGGTAATAAGCAACCATATCTCCGTATTTATAACCGGCGATATTTCCATCCGGTTCAGCCCCGGTGTTGTTAGGTTCATTATTGGAGATGACGTCGTAAATTGCCCACCACAGGAAGATTTGCGTTAGTGTTGGAAGAAACCGCATTAGTGTTCCGAGCATAAAATCTGCGCGGTAAATCAAACGCTCGTTAATCGAGATTTTGAAAAACGTCCACCAGATTACTGCGGATTCGAGCATTCGTGCTGAGTTCAATTTAAGAGGATGGAATTTAACAAAAGGGGAAAAAACAACATGGAATGACTGGCATTAAAACTGCCGTTCATCGAAGACTCTATCGCCGTGGAGCATGCGTCGGCCAAGTCCAGTCGGGGTTTCAATGAGCTAGGAATGTGTCTCTACCTCGCGCCGACCTTTTTCTTCCGCCTGCGAAAATACATTTGAAATCACTTCCTCGAGAGGCGGATCTTCGACAACGATGTCATCAACGGCATGTTCGGACAGGATCTGGCTGAGCACCCGCCCTACCCCGTCCCGGTCAACCCGAAATTTAATCTTAGGTGCGTCGATTTCAATTAGATTAGGGATTTTTGAAATTGCTTCGAGTGAACGGTCATCGTGAAGTTGCAGCGTGACTATTTTGTCTCCACTGAACTGGTCCACAATATCTTCGAGTGAGCCATCGTGATAAATCGAGCCGTTGGCAATAATGACAACTCGCTTACACAGTGCTTCAATATCTTTCATGTAGTGACTGGTAAGCAAAATCGTATTGTTTTGCTCTTGTTGATATGCTTTCAAAAATTCTTGAATTTTGTGCTGCGCTACGACGTCTAACCCAATGGTCGGTTCATCTAAAAAAAGAACATCTGGTTTGTGAATCAACGCAGCGATTAATTCCATTTTCATTCGTTCGCCGAGAGATAACTCACGAACGGGACGTCCCAGTAAGCTTGTCACGTTGAGCATTTCGCACAGTTCGTCACGTGTTCGCTCGAATTCATCTTTGGGAACGCAGTAGATATGTTGGTTGAGGCGGAAGGATTCCATCGCTGGCAAGTCCCACCACAGCTGATTTTTTTGCCCCATCACCAGTGCAAATTTACGGCGGTATTCATTTTCTCGCTCCCACGGAACGTGCCCTAATACCTCGACTGAGCCCTGATCGGGATTAATGACTCCGGACAGGAGTTTAAGTGTTGTCGTTTTGCCCGCTCCATTGGGCCCGAGAAAAGCGACGAATTCACCTTCTTCTACCGTGAGGTTGATATCATTGACAGCGTGGACCTCCCGATATTCACGGTGAAAAAGACCGCGGACCGAGGCGATCAAGCCCTCTTGTTTTTGATAAACTCGGTAGGTTTTTGACAAGTTTTTTATTTCGATGGTTGGCATAGCCGGATTATAAAACGGTTTGTCGGCAACCAAAAGGCGACTAAAATCTGCGATGAATGTTTTCCCTCTGATAGGCAATGACCCCTCTGTCGCTTACGAATGGTCAGCCAGACGCATCTTAAGGGGAATATTCGCCTGAATAAGGCATCTTTGGTTTTTTTCCGTTGAAAGAATCACCCAGCCTGATTCAGATTTGTGAAATTAGATTGAGGTTTTCGTTTATTCATCGGCGGGTTACATTTTTACCGACGACACTTTACTGCAGGATAGCCAGCGTGAATCAAGATACCCTTCGAATCGGAATCGGCCACGATACGCATCGCTTGAAACCGGGCGGGCCGCTGCGAATTGGTGGGATCGACATTGAACACAGTCACTCTCTTGAGGGGCACAGCGACGCCGATGTGCTTCTCCACGCGGTCACTGATGCGATTCTCGGTGCAGCGGCGATGGGTGACATTGGCGAGTTGTTTCCCGATACTGATCCTCAGAATAGGATGAAGGATTCGGGGGAAATGTTGCAAGCTGCATTTTCAAAAGTGGTCAGTGCTGGTTTTCAAATCAATAATCTTGATTGCATTATCTTTGCTCAGAAACCAAAGATGTCTCCGGTCAAAAGGAAGATTGCAAAACGAATCGCGGAGCTTTTGGAGATTGACGCCGATCAAGTTGGAGTCAAAGCAAAAACTGGCGAAGGAGTGGGAACCGTTGGACATCATGAGGTGATCATGGCGGAGTGTATTGTGCTTTTGCGTAAGACGGAGTAACCAATGGCGGGCTCTCAAGAAACACGCGTTCTCGGAATTGATCCGGGATTGAACATCACCGGTTACGGCGTGATCTCAATTTGTGATAAAGAAATATCCGTTGTGGAGGCCGGTGTGGTTCGCAGCAAACGCAACGATAGTTTTCCGACTCGATTGAACAGTATCCACCAGGGCATCACTGACGTGATTGAACAGCTCAAGCCGGACTGTGTTGGGCTAGAGGACCTTTACAGTCATTACGAACGCCCCCAAACGGCGATCATTATGGGGCATGCACGGGGAGTGATCAGTTTGGCTGTCGGGCAAAACGAGTTGCCTTTGCATGGTTATGCTGCGACGCAAATAAAAAAAGTGCTTACAGGGAACGGTCGTGCTCCTAAAGTGCAGGTTCAACATGCGGTTGCACGACAATTAAATCTAAGGGAAATTCCCGAACCGGCTGACGTTGCTGATGCGTTAGCGATTGCGCTTTGTCATTACTTCTTAACATTGCGCACAGCCACTCTTACTTAAAATCTAAGTTATGAAAGCGACCTCTTGATTACCAAACTAACTGGCCAGCTTCTGGCGTTGCAGGAAACAACGGTTTCAATCGGCATCGAGCCCTTTGAATACGAAGTCGCCGTTCCCGATTTTACCCGCAGGCATCTTCAATTAAGTGTAGGTGAAAAGGTAAACCTCTACACGATTCAATATATTGACGGCAATCCGCAAAAAGGTGGGCGGATGACGCCTCGATTGATTGGATTCAATAGCCAAATCGAGCGTCAGTTTTTTGAGTTGTTTTGCTCAGTGCCCGGGCTCGGTGTAAAGAAAGCATTGAAGGCGATGGTTCGACCCGTCCAGGATATTGCGAAGTCCATCGAAGAGCAGGATGTTAAGTCACTGACAACGTTGCCGGGGATCGGGCCAGCGATGGCTGAAAAAATAGTGGCTCAATTACGGCGAAAAATGGCTAAGTTCGCGTTACTGGTGCAGCAGGATCCGACACAGCAAGCAAGTGAGGTTGAACGGAGTATCGTGGACGAAACCTTCCAAGTATTGTTAGCGCTCGGGCACAGTGAGTCGGACGCGCGAAAACTACTTGAAGAGCCACTTTCAGGAAAGCAAAATTTCAAAGATGTCGAAGCATTGTTGCAGGCAGTTTATGAGCAAGCGAACCGGTGATGGCTCATGATTGAGTAGAGCAACGTTTGAATTTGTCAATTCAATACGGGTCTTCGCAAACCTGCTGGACTTTGCCAGTGATTAAAACAGCAAAAAAGCCATCGAAGAAATTCGATGGCTTTTGAGTTTTGTTCGTAGAACATCATTTAAGCGTTTGTTAAAAGTTTGGCTTAAAATACATCCGTCAAGAAGTGGTGACCGAAGTGGTAACGTCGAGGTGACGGATAGTAGTTGTGCCACTGCTTGTTGTAAACCGGCACTCGCATTTCAGCGGGATAGCGATGGTACAGGCTGTCAGCACTTCGGAAGTACTCATTTCCCCAGTAGTTCTGTGGGTAAGTAACATACGGGTAGTGATAGAACCGGTCCATGTTACGTGAACCTTGCTGGCCCCAACTGGCACCGTAGGCGGGTTGTTGAGCTTGTGCGGTTGACTGACCGATTACTGCGAAAGCACATACGCAAATTGCAACGGCGAATAGACGACGGATCATGGAGTTCTTCCTCCTCAATGGCACTGTCAACGAACAGTGCAAATGGACGGGTTTTGGCTGACTGAGGTTTTACGGTAAATGTGTTGTCTTGTTGAATCGAAAGCGGCTAGTCGTTCGAATCAAGAATCTGTTTCCCACGGGGTAAACCGCTTGTGAAACTGATACCAGCTAAAAAAGCTGCATTAACCGTATGTTCGACATTATCAATACATAAATGTCAGCAAGAAATGATTAGCCCGTAAAGTTTACCTAGGTTGGTGCTGCCATTTTTGAAAGTCCTCCCTTTGGCGGGGGAATAGACCCTTGCATCCCGGCACTCGCGGTTCATCGACTAGCTAAATGTCATGGTGAGAGGCAATCACCAGACTTTTAATCACTTTAGGCACACAAACACACTTAGGCCCGCTTTTTACCAGAAAAAGTTTTCAGGATCGCTGGTAGGAAAACCAAATCGCCAAAGAGTGCCGAAGCAACAGTGATGGCGCCCATCGAAGCAAAAATACGGTGCTCTCTCGCTTCGCTGAGCATGACCGTCATAAACCCGCAGACGAGCACTAGCGTGGTCATGATAAGAGCGGTGCCAACAGAGGTAAACGCTTTCCGGATCGCTTCGGATTCATCACTGGTCTCCTTTTTCTCTTCGACGTAACGTGTCAGGAAATGAATCGTGTCATCCACGGCAATACCCAAACAGCAGGTAAACGCGCAGACAGTTACAATTTCCAGTGCTTGCCCCGTCAGTGCTAAGTAGGTGCCCGCAACACAGAGAGGGAACAGATTCGGGAGAATGGAAATGATTCCAATTCTCAGTGATCGGTAAACACACGCAAGAATAAAGAAAATGATGATCGCTGCGGTTCCAAGGCTGGTAACTAAATCGACGACGATTTGATAGATATTCTCCCACCGCCAAATTGGTGCCCCGCCGAGACTCATCGAAAAACCGGCGTGGTTGGAGATGATTTGATTGGTGCCATCTTGAATTCGTTGAAAGACTGGACCGTAGGTTGCAATGCCTAGATCTTGTACACGAAATTTGACCTGAGCGAATCGGTTTTCAGGAGTGTAGTAGCTTCTCTTTAGCGACGGCGGTAAGAGGTCGAGCATAGAGATCCGGGTCGCTGGAGGTCCCGATCCGGGTAACGCCTCGAGAAGATTGTAAATTGAGATGGGGTGGCCGATCAATTTTTCTGCTGTCAGCAATTCGTCAATTTCTTGAAGGATCTGGAATAGTTCAATGTTCTTCGCCTGTTCATCGTCATTGGAATCCCAATTGATGGTGATTGAGGCTTGGCTTAGCCCACCCATGGCGACGTCCATCTTCTGGTTGGCGATTGCCGGTTCAGTGTAGGTGGGTAGTAGATCTCCTAAACGATCATCTGGCCGCAAGGTAAGAGAAATCGAAAACAGAACCAGCGATAATATAATTCCCACGGCGCTCATTCGACGCGGGTAACGCAGAACTAAATCAACGATGCCGCTGATTCGATTGATGTTGCGGTCGACGTACCCTTTCCCGTAACCGATGTGAATTCTCTGGCCGAGCCAGGTGGAGCAAGCTAGTGGAATCGCTAAGACGACTGAAAGAAATGCCAAGCCGACCCCGAAAACGCAGCAGTATCCAAAGTCGCGGACCAGTTCATGGTTGGCTAAGGCTAGAGAACCAAAGCCGACAGCAGTTGTAAGAGAAGTCAAAAAACAGGCGAGTCCGACTTTACGAACGCCTTCCCGGGCGGCATCCAAGCCTTTTAATCCGGTTGCTCGCTCATGTCGTATTTGAACCATGAGGTGAACCCCATCGGTAAATGCGACGAGCGCGACCAGAATCGGTAAGACGACGTCAATGAACGGATTCATTTGCAAGCCAAGGTAGCGCACAAACCCAAGCGTCCAGAAAACTCCCAGAAATGGCGCTGCGGCAACAATTCCAACGGCGACAATACCTCTGAAAAGCACCATGCTCATGAGGATGATCATTCCGTAGGCAATGGACTGATACTTCAATTGATTATCTTGTTGAGAACTTTGGGCGGTTAGGCGAAACGGAACCCGCCCAGTGACAAAGAAGTCCATATCAACATTAGGGTGGTTCGCCAGTTCCTGCTCTGCGGTCTCACGGATCCCGGACATGAAAATACTTTCGTCATCGACGAATAAGTAGTTGAAGCGAACCATCAGAAGTAATGTGTTGCCGTCGTCTGAGAGAAACTGCCCGTTGATAAGCGGATGTTCCCTCGCGTTTTGCTTCGACTTCGCGAATCGCTCGGGGGCAGCCTCTTGATTGGGTAGCAGCGGTTCGTTGAGTCCAAAAATGTTGAGGCTGGGAATCTTATCCATCCAGAGAATGCTGTCGACATAATCTTGTGCCTCAAGGTTTTGGACGATCGAGCGGATAGCCTCCGACCCCTCGCTTGTGAAAAATTGCTCGGATTCCACAACAATCACCACGTCAAATCCGGAAGTCGGGATCGTCTCGACCTCTGGCGGTCTCTCGGAATCGGAATCGGAATCCTCGCTGGTATCGCCCAAATCATCAGTAGGCGATTCAAGTGAGCGGTCTGTCGTGATCCCGAGTGCCCTAGTGATTTTTTCCGGTGCAACGTAACCGCCGATGGCGATTAAACTGAGCGTGACAACTAGCAGCGAAGATAGCCATCGCCGGTCGACAATCCATGAGGTTGCTAAACTAAATCTCGTAGACAAAACAAGACGCTCTTTTGTTGGCTGGCAGTGGAATTGGAATCGGCAATCTAACGTGTGGCCACTTTTTTAGTTACCGGTTGGTTTATTTCGAAGGTGTTTGAGCATCAGTCGCCGGATTTCTTCCGTGGAAAGCTCGCCGTTTCTATCGAGGTCAAGAGTTCGAAACCCATTTTCACGGACGACGCGAGGTAGTTCAGCGCGAGAGATAATTCCATTTTTGTCGGCATCATATTTTTTAAGATACTCATCAACGCCGGTTTGAGCTCGACTCGATAACTGCGGCGAATCCCTGCGTTTCTGAGCATTGGCGTCTGCCTGTCGGGTTCTCGGGATCGCTACAAAGGCGAAGGCAACGGCCATCTCTTCGTCCGTCTGATCGCCCCACATTACGGCTTTTGTAGGGTCAGGATTCGCGGGGTTCGCACTGGAATTGTCGAACGTAACTTGGAAATCGAGAGAGTCTATTTCTTGGAGGGGAATCGGGTCTTTGAGTTCGTAGATATGTTGCCAGTTAAAATCGTAATTGGGTACTTTCAGCACGGTTGGGTCTCGTTTTGTTTCGCCGGATTGTGAGAATTCCGCGTCGAGAGTGAACGACTTGCCACGAAAATGCATGTGTGGCGAAATACCGAGAAACTCTCCTACTTTCGGGAGTTGCTTAAACTTTCCAGAAACGTTGGCGTTTGCTTCGCCTGCCTCAATCACAAAACTCTGATCCATGGCAATGATGGTCAGAAGCTGTTTTTCGATTTCGGCCTCTTCCCCAAGGACCAAGCCAATTCGCGTAATGTCCTCGGTAGCTTGGCCGTTGGTCGTGTAGTGTTGTTGGAAAACGAGCGTTGACCCGGCTGGAATTAGTCTACCCTGCCGAGGATCGTAACTGGGCGGTTTTTGTCCCGGCACGTAGGCCGCCAGCCAACCGCCTAGCCTCATGTCGGCGCCATCGGGAGGCCGGACAAAACAAATCGAGTGATGAACGACGCCGCGATCGCCTGGAATGATTTCAGCTGCGGTGACCCACGTATCTTTTTTGAATCCCGGATCAGCCACGAAGTATTGATAATCTATGACTCCGTCGCTCGGGATTTTCAAAGCTTCGGTCGACATATCGACGATCAAGTCGGGTTCACGAGGAAGTCTCCACTCGCTCCCCGAACCGTAGTCCTTCGCCTTTGGGAGATCTTTAGGATTACCCTCTGGAGATCCAGCGGCAACCCAATCGCGAATCATTTGCTTTTCATCGCTCGTCATCCGCCTTTCGTTTTTGAATTCTCCGTGTGCGGGGTCGGCGTGCCACGGTGGCATTCGCTGATCGTCGATCACTTCCACTATCATGTCTGACCAGCCGACGACCTCTTCGAAGCTCGACAATTCCATTGGGGCGAGTTCACCTTGGCGGTGACACTCCATGCAGTGATTCTGCAGTATTCGAGAAATTTGGTTTGAAAAATTGACGTTTGATTTCAGATCGATCTTCGTAATTCGTCCGATCAGACAACCGTCTACTTCGGTCTCCGGAACCGATACTTTTCCCTCGGCTAAGCACTCGGAAATCGCGATCGTCAGGTCATCGCGAGTGGGCTTGCGTTTCGCTATGCCTGGCTGATACTGGTCGTCGATTCGACCGCGGTAGAGAATCTCCAGATCTTCGTTGACTAAAAAAACTTCGGGAGTTCGTTCGGCTTCGAACTGGTCGGCAACGAGGTTGGCGACGTCTTTCACGATTGGAATCGAAACATTGAATCGTTCACGGAACGCCTTGAGATCTTCGATTGAATCCTGCTGGTTACTTGAAACCGCAATGAATTCGACCTTAGGGAATTTTTCGGCCAGATTGTCTAAGCTGCCGGAATAGAGTTTGGCAAGTGGACACTCCGTTCCGATGAAGCAAACTACCGTCAAATGTGAGCCCAGGCTTCTTTCCAGAACTACTGAATTTCCGTCTAGATCTTTAAGGCGAAAATCAAGTTCATCGCACTGGACTGCTGACGGAATTGCAAAAGCGGCGAAAAAAACGATCAAAGC
>JAAEMV010000681.1 GCA_024225195.1 Planctomycetaceae bacterium
AGCGGCGATTGGAAATCCGCTGCAAAAAAAGCGAAACGAATGATGGAAGATCAAGTGAAATACTGATTTCTCAAACGTTTGAAATTGCGATGTTCGATGACTCGGAACGCCACAACCACGCAGAGCAAACGCCGCACAAAAAGGATCTGGCGAAATTAGCACTACAGTCACACTAACGCATTCCCATCAGCAATCGAAGGGGACGAAACGACAAACCCGGAAAATCAAGGGCGATAGCCAAGCGTCCTCACTGGACGTAAACCGTAAGTGAAAATCCGGTCGGTTGGCTGAGAGCTGTAACGATAGGCCGAACGCACACTCGACGAATCAAGATAGTAAGATCCGCCACGCAACAAACGAGTTTCCGTTTCCGCAATCGCGCCGGTCTTTGGCGTGAACTTGGAGCCATTCTCTGGACTGGAAAGATCTTCAGTAAAAGCATCGTAGCACCACTCGATGACGTTCCCGTGCATGTCAAACAAACCCCAATCGTTTGGTTTTAAGCGCCCAACCGGCCAACTGTGATTCTCCCCCACCGCTTGGTACCAAGCGTAGTTGGCAAGCAGTGAATCGGCTTCACCGTAATACCGACGCGTACTCGCCCCTGCTCGACATGCGTATTCCCACTCTGGTTCGGTGGGTAATCGATATCCCTTCAATTCCCAAAAATTCTCCTTCGCCTTCATCCCGGGACCATAAATCCCTTGGTCGTTTGGCTCGTAGCACCATTGATCCCGAGGAATCCCTTCCTGCTCACTTAACCAATTGCAATACCAAGCCGCCTCAAACCACTCCATTGCAATCATCGGCGAATCTTCTTGACTGCTAAAGACTTTCAGTCGCTCTTGATCTGGAGAATAGACCTCGCTCTCGACAGACATGACGAATTTTCGCCACTCTGCTCGAGTGACCTCTTTGGTAGACATAGCAAACCGCCGGCCTATTGTCGATTGATGCAGCGTCTCATATGCCCCTCGGCCCGTTTCCGAATCAGGCGATCCCATTTGAAATTTATCAGCATCGATGGCGACGAAAGTTTGGCCTTGGCCATTAATAAACCATTGTCGTTGATCACCGTCTCCAACAGCCGGTTGTTCACCGACCTGCTTCAATTCTAAGTCGATCGCGAGCATCGCGCCGCCCTGTCCCCATTTCCGCAACACCCATTCAGAAGCTGCGTGCATACCGGCATCGGGATGGTTACGGTAAACATCCAGCAACTCTTTAACCAGCGAGGACTGTTGCGAATCAGGCAATTTGAATCCCCCAAGACAGAGAAGCAAAGCTCGTTTGATCGTGACATCCCTTTCCTGCTTAAAACGCTCCACAATTGGCCCAACATCACCGCCACGCTGAGAGATCCAGTGGACAATATAGCTGCGAACGCGCGGATCAGGACTGTGCTTCAAGAGCGACCACACCTGCTCTGGGGACTCCATCCGCAAAAGCATCACAGCAGCATTGGCCTGCCGCCTAGCCAAAGATTCTTTTGCAGTTTGACTCGCTTCAGCAGCCAGCACCTTGGTGACTTCCGCATTCCCCAAGGCAACTGCCTGCTCGCGATGACTGTCGAGCTTATGAAAGATCGTCCCAAACTGTTTTTCATCTGCATCGGACAAGAGATCGAATAGCCCAGCTGCATCGGCACTTAAATAATCCGCCAGCGTATCGGTAGCAAAACTTCGAACCTGCTCGCCCCGTTGTTCGTCTCTGTAGATCTTTGCCAACGAGGCAACCAACTGCCCACCCACCGGACGAAGCGCATCTCGCCTAGGCAGCAACTCCGAAGGCAGTACCTCTACTAAACAACCAGTGACAAACTCGACAAATTCAGGATTTCGCCATTGTTCATTTTCAGGATCGTAAGTTGCCAAAGCACATGCGGCTTGAAAACGTCGAACAGAAACTTCGCCACTGTCAGTAGCAACCTCCCAGAAACCATCAATCAGTTCAGCTTTATTAACTGCAATTAAATCACGCACAACCGTAAACTGATCGGGCGGAACCGTCAGCAATCGATCACTGAGAAACGGCAGTACTGAATTGTCACCAGGCAGCATCGCCAAAGCCGCATGAAGCTTAGCGTTGGAGTCATTGGGAGAAGTTTTGAATGCCTTTTCGAGATCGTCATTGGCATACTGCCAATAGTCATCTAGATTTCCAATGATTGCCTTAACCTGCGCAGTGTCAGCCCGCAGCAGCCCTTCAACTAGCCGAGTTGCTTCGGCGTCCCGCTGTCGTTCATTGGCAGCATTGCGCACCCGCATCCCACCCAACAACACCGCGACGGTTGCCGCCAGGGCAATTAAAAAACGCACCCCATGCACTCGCCCCGCTTTCCCCATCATTCTCCGCTGCGGTTCGGTCCATTTCTGCTTATTGGTTAACAGACGTAATTCAAGATTCCCCCACCACGACGGTAGAAAACGATTTCCCGGTTTGGCATTCCATACGGTTGATGCATCGCGGAGCTTCAATTCCGCCCGGCCTCGGCGAGTTTCTTTTTGTTTGCGAGTCAGCCAATCCCGAAGAGAATGCACCAGATAGTCATGAGCCAGTTGATAGTATTTTTGCCCGGCTTGAACTTCCAGTACCGACTCGTCTCCGTCATCCTTGCCCTCGGGATCCGTTGGTGTAATCAGTCGAATTTCACTGTCGAGAATATGAATCAGATCATCGAAATCTTTTAAGCGATTTTTGTAACCGCTGGCTTTCAACAGCTCAGCATGGGAACGCATGTAACCTTTGATATCAGAACCTGCGTCGGGAAGCAGGTCTCTTAAAACCGCTCGAGCCGCTTTCTGGTGATAGCGATGATCAGGAGAAGCCGACGGGGAGCTAAACGATTCCTCTAGAAATGAAAAACCAATTCCCTTTGTCCCGCCCACTTCTCTCAACGAAGAAATGGTCCATGCCTTACTCTTCATCATCTCGGCAAACAGTGCCAAGCGAACACAAATAATCTTGCCATCTTCGGCAAGCCCGGCAACCGCCTGATCGAGAAAGTCCTCCTGTGCTTTGGTCGTATCACCAATATTTTCTGGAAGCCTCCCCAAAGCCCGGCCCAATGCTGCCAGTACTTTACGAGCATGGTCAGGGTCAAACAGGTCCACCAGCGCGATATTGCGGCCTTCGAGAAGACGAATTTCCAATTCTCGTAAAAATCGACTTACCGCTAACCAAAAATCGTCCCGCACCATCACAACACACTGCACTCGCCCCCCATCACACTGCCGTAAGGCCTGTACCAAATCAACATCTTCTTCCCTTTTCGCATGCAACCACTGCTCGAATTGATCGAGAATGATCAGCACTTTCTTACCAACCGGCAACCCTAGCCCGCGCCTTAGTGACGCAAGGCTATCCACAAGGCTTAAGTTTTTCTCAAGTGCTGGACAGCTTTTTCGCAACCCGTGTAGCAAACGGTTTTCCGTTTCTTCCGGCGTCGCTTCGATGTATATTGGAATGATGTCTTCGGCCAACCGGGGTAACAGTCCCGCTTTCACCAGCGACGATTTTCCACAGCCCGAGGGGCCATAGATCAAACCGACAGAAAAAGTGTGGTCGGGATCGGTCTCCTCAATTCGAGTTTTCCAGAACC
Source organism: Planctomycetaceae bacterium (assembly GCA_024225195.1). Lineage (GTDB taxonomy): Bacteria > Planctomycetota > Planctomycetia > Pirellulales > Pirellulaceae > Mariniblastus. The sequence goes on from JAAEMV010000681.1 coordinate 3,602, forward strand.
GTAGGCTATCAGGCAGACCATTTCGATCTCGTGGACCTGGAAGCAGTTCCAAAAAGAAATCAGCATCGTGTGCGTCGAACGAACGCAACCCTTTGGGGACGATCTTAACCAACTGACCGCTAGAGGATCCGGTTTTCAACGTGTCTGATGACTCTCCGAGAGAGCCCAGCGTATTCGACGCCAGCGGAGACAGATCTGCTTCAGAAGCAACCAAGCCAACACCACCGGCTGACGTGTCACTCTGAACCACGGTTTGTTCGGCTAAAAATGCCTGCAAGTCCTCAGCTAAGTCATGTGCTGAGGAGTAGCGATCACTGGCTCGTTTCGCCATCGCTTTATGGCAGATACGCTCCAGTTCCTTGGGTAACTTTTCATCGTACTGCCGAAGTGGTTTGGCTTCATAACTGGTCAGCTGCTTAAACAACTCAGCTTTTGTATCGCCACGAAATGGCTGACGACCTGCCAGTAATTCATAAAACACAATCCCCAGACTAAAAATATCGCTTCGACCATCAACCCGATGTCCCTCGCCTCTTGCCTGCTCTGGTGACATATAAGCAGGCGTCCCCGCGTATTTGGGTCCCTTACCAATATTCTCCTCGCGGAGGGCCAATCCAAAATCGACAACAAAGGCTTTTCCCTCGTCGTTAATTAGGATGTTACCCGGCTTCACATCTCGATGAACGAGCCCCTGCTTATGCGCGTAGTGCAACGCTTCAGCCACGGTCGCCACGAGTTCGGCGGCATCAGGATATTTCATCCGCTTTTGCTTAAGCAACGCTGAAAGATCGGTACCCTTGATATACTTGGAAACAGTGTAACAAGGGAACTGTTCCGTACTACCGACATCATGTACCGGCACTATTCCAGGATGATCGAGATTAGCGACGGTACGAGCCTCAGTAAGGTATGCCTTTACGTCGGCAGGTTTAGAGACCATTTCAGAGTGGGGTACCTTGATCGCAACCAAACGATCGAGTTGCTCATCGCGGGCTAGATAAACCAACCCAAAGCCGCCTTTTCCAAGCACTTCTTTTACACGGTAGCGGCCTATCTGCGGTTGCTCAAAGAGCGACGCGTCATCCGGCTGGATCGCGCTAGACTCATGCTCCTGGGTTACGTCTTGAAGCCGAGAATCGTAAGAGTTCTTATCGTTCACACCCGCTGCCACTTTCGTCTGAATTGACGGTCGTCATCTTGACTGGAGAATAGACCCTCATCCTAACAAATCATCGGATCAAATTCATCAGGGAGCAAGCGTTTCGCATTGGTCCGACGGATAGTCGACCGTCAGCTTCAGCCAAATTCAGTGAAGGAACTTAACAGTGCGAAATAGCTTAAAAACAAGATCGCACGTGCGTTTAAAAATTTAATTCAACGCAAAATCCCGGCCATCGACGACGATGGCGCACTGTTTTCATTTTAACCCAACAGTGAGCCCCACCATCACACCAACAAAGACGGGGGAGATACAAAGCTTGGTAAAGGGGCGAACCTCAATCGCGGCTGAACTGAGTATTGCCAGCCCAAGCGGAGCGACGTCGTCATCCGCTCCAACCGCCCCCTGAGAAAGGTGGGTCTCTTTAAAACTCAGCCTGAATTTGTGTGCGGAACAATGTTCCGTCATCACCCACAAGAATGTCCGACGACGCGTTGTTAAGCGGACTTCCGTCGAGCACAGTTACGTCAAACGACCATTTAAGTTTGTAGTTATTCTCCATTGGATACCAGTTGAAACCAGCCGCGTACTCCGTCCGGTCACCTAGCAAACCTGCAACCTCTGAGTATCGAAAATTGACATCTAATTTTTGTGGAATAATGAACTTACCACCTTCGACATAGAATCCGCGTTGCATCAGGCTATCAACCGGAACCGCTCCATCAGTTTCAAAATTCTCCAACCATCGGAAGAACACCTCAGAATCAAAACTCCAACCTCGCCACTTCGCAGCAAGATCGACTCCGTAAAAGAAGACATCAACACCGGAAACCGTAACCCCCGGGCTTAGTGCTCCAACCTCACCCAAACGCGTTCCATCGGTCATCCGGATGAAATCGGTCTCGGCAAGTGGACTCCCTAACGCATCAGATGTGATAGGCGAATAGACAAAAGAATGACCGAACCGAACCAGCGGATCGCAGTTGTAATCAAAATCGACAAGCTGGCCGCCGAAATCCCCAAAAGGGTCGAAGTACTGAGTCATCGCAACAGTAAGTTTGTCATCTGTAAAACGGTTCGGCAAGTTCGAAGTTCGATAGCCGTTTCCAAGCATCAGTTCGTAATGTCCATTCTCACCGGTCTTACCTTGCCCCCAAATACCAATCGTTCGGTCTGGACGGAAAAAGTCATTTGACATTGGACGATCAATGAATCGAGTTCGCCTTGCACCTAAAAGCCATTGACGACTCGCCGAAACTTTTCGTTTTCCAAATTGCAGACGGAAACGATCGCTGACTTTCCACGCCCACCAGTAGTCGAAAAAGTCGACAGCATGGCGACCGTCGGTATCGCCATCAAGCTGATAAAAGTACGTCAAACGCGGATCGAGGGCCGTCCCTTTAAAGCTCAGTCGCGCCCGCTCAATATCAAATGCGTTTCGATTTTTTACAGGACGCGTAATCCCAGCGTTGTCCGTCCAGCTATCCACTTCACGTGCGAATGCATGATGTCGAAACTGAATCCAGCCATTGATTTTTAGTTCAAACGGATTCTTCTTTTTGTCGTAAGGAAAAATCCCAAAGCCTTTGTCGTAGGCTGCAAAATAATCCAGCTTCCCCTCGGCAGTTGGTAAAGCAATCGAACCAAGAATCGTCGCGCCGCTCTTAGTTTCAACATTGCTTTCTCGCGGCTCAAGACTTTCCACGGTGGGAGAGTAGACTGGCGTCGCTTGCTCCCTCTCTTTTTTGGAATCTTCAAACGCTATGAAAACGTCTTTTTTGGGAGCAACCTTGTCGCCAGGTTGGCTGAAGTAACCAGCGTTATTGTTACTTCCAACGTAGTCTGTTCCGACCGCAGTTGAACTGAGAAAAAATAGTACGATCAATGACGCAAGCGTTCGAACTAGCATGGCTGTATCTGTGGGCTGTATCTGTTGACTGAGCAAAACAATCGGCGTAATCGACCGCGTCACGGTAATCGGCAAACGCTCACACCATCTGTTGTTCTGTCGGCAAAATCGGCCTGAATATTCTGAAAAAATTGCCTAACCCAAGTAAAACCAGCTCAGTTCACCCGACTGGTCGCTTCAAAACTTGGGTCAACAACGCCTCAATGACGGTTTCGCTAGCACGACATCCATTGGAAAAACCACTCAATTCTGAAATTGATGGTTCACGGATTGCAAACTGAGATTCGAGATCTGGACGAAAGTAACTAGTTTCAAAAACAGCCTTTTAGCGGTCCCATTCCCGAGGGAACGTGACGCAAATCGCCACACTGCATACAGCCTCTCGCAAAAATCCTTTAGCAGCCGAACATCTCTTTGGCATTAGGCTCAACCTTAAAAAGATTAACAACCTTACGAAATCAGCGACCTAAAATAT
>JAAEMV010000682.1 GCA_024225195.1 Planctomycetaceae bacterium
CATGAAATACGAGGCATCTTGTGACAGAGCTGCCGTCGGCTACCCGATCTCACCCTTAACCTTTTGACTAACCGAAAGAACTGGCAGTTTGATTTCCATTATGCCATGACTCATAATGATGTCTCTCATAGAAGCGGTCAACTTCATAACGTTTTATGACGTAACTTAGTTTATCGGTTCGTTAATCTTGCAATCAGTAAATTATTTGCCTTGCACACCACTATCATCTAACCACATCGAGAAATGCACGGAACGATTTACTGCGTGACTCAAAAGTTTGTTGAATCAAACTATGGGAACCAAACTTGGTGCGACCTGCTTGAACAAGCCGGCTGCCCAGTCACGCACTTTTCGCCCGTCAAGATCTACCCAGATGAATACATTGGCGGAATTGTTAACGCCGCTTGCAAAGCTTTGGATGTGAAACCCGTATTGCTTTTGCGAGAATTGGGCAAGTTTGCCGCCGGCGAACTTATTAATTTCGCCAATCACATGCTCCATCCATCGTGGAAAACATTCGAAGTCTTATCGAATGTTGAAACTCTTATCCACACCACTATCAAAGTTCAAAACGCTGATGCCCAACCGGCAAACATTCAAGCCTTCAGGGTTGGTGAAAACGAAATCGAAGTCGTCTACACTTCTCGGCGAGGCCTTTGCGCCCTCGCTCACGGAATCATCGAAGGGATCGCACAACACTTCGACGAAGATATCACCGTCGATCAAATCACGTGCACTCAGGATGGTCAGGCTTTTTGTACTTTTAGTGTAAGACGGAACTCCTCTATTCAATCAGACGAAAACTTTTTCATAGCACAATTACCCGAGTCACCGTCTGATAGTGTCAAAGGCCACTTCAACAGCGAAACCGTCGTCGCCGATTTGGATGCAATCAAATCCGCTACGATCTTTGACAAC
>JAAEMV010000683.1 GCA_024225195.1 Planctomycetaceae bacterium
CGCTTTGGATGTGGTCCCAGCGCAGAAAGCGACAAACGCAAGGAAACATTTGATGGCAACGTGCATGGCAAATTTCTCCGGTTGTTTAGGAAATCATTGAGCGAGAAAAATCCTCAGGGCCACCACGCATCCTGCTAATTTAGGCAACGGAACGCTCTGTCTGCCTCGTTTAAGGTTTGACTCAGTGTCTGTTGCGCAAGACGAATCCACACAAGTTTCCCAATACCTGCGAACGCCAGAATTCAACTTGGAATTACGGTTGGGCAGGGTCTTCTGAATTGCAATTTGCAAGGCTCAATAACGCCATAGCCGTTCCATAGACGCGCCCCAATTCGTGTGAATCAACAAAACAGCCATCCAATTCAGGCAGATTCATAACCAGTGATTTTTGGATTTCAGCACAACGTTTTCGGAGGTTACGGTCCGTTAAGTTCCGGATTGTTTCACTTCTGGCACGCATGTCATACCAGAAAAAGAAGCCACCGTAGGCAAGCGTTGAGGTGTGGTCGTCGTATTTTAAAGCGATGTCGAGATTGTCATGAAAGTCAAGTGACTTTTTGACCGCAGTGTTGAGTGCGGTGTCATTTGATTTGTCCCAGACAAAGAGGCCAAGTTCGCACAGCGGCATTCGACCGGCAGACGCAGCAAAGTCTTTCTCCGTTCCTTCGTTATTGCGTTTTCGACGACCGCTGCTGTAAGGAAAAGCTCCATTGGCAAATCGATCTGATAGAAGTGACTGCAGGCCTTTATCAATTTTTGCCGAATCAATTTTGGCACCCAGTTTATTCGCCTCTGCAAGCGCGACCAGAGCGGTGGCTGTGACGAACGGATTGTTGTACTCGTGATACCAGCCTCCTCCTCGGGATTGAACACCTTCTAGCAGTTCGACCGTTTTTTGTTGGCTTAATCTTAGCTCCTCTAAGGGAACTCCTAGGTTGGTCTGTGGTAATTCAAGGCAGCGGGAAAGAAATCGCAGTCGGAACGCGTAGGCCCAGAGGATTTCGTCCCGGTCGACCCTGTTAATGCGAGAGTCATCGGTTGTAAATTTAATTGCTCGTTTGATTGCGGCCGGGAGGCGTTGTTTAAGTCGTTCTGGACAGTCAGGGCGTTGCAAGGCCTCGAGCATTGCCATTCCGGCTAAAGCTGTAATGGCGACATGCACGTTAGGTAGGCTGTCAGTACCTCCAAAGTCATAATCGCTGTCCGTGAAACCACCTGATTCGTCTTGCATTCCAAGCAAGAAATTAGTGCCATGATTCCACAAATCTTTTTCCGTGAATGTGTTTGCAGGGGCTGCTGAGCCTTTGGATTTTATGCCGGCCAGCATTGCTGGTTTTGGCAATTCTGTGTGGACTTCAAAACCTCGGTAAAACGGCCCGGCCCCCTGTGCCTCCGCGGCAGCCTTCCAAGCGAGGGGCTCGTTAGGGTATTTTTCGCTAACTGCCAACCAGATGGCTTTGGCTTCTTCTTGACGTCCCAGACGGAAATTTGCCATTCCCCGCAACAAGCCCAGTTCGCATCGAGCGCTAGGAGGCAAGGTGTCTTCGTTGTCTCCCAGCGTGGATGTTTGAGCCGCAGTTTCGTAATCGCCAATTTTAAATTGCTTCCATGCAGTGGCAAGCAATTTGGGTTGTGTCGGTAAGGGTTGTGCTTGAGCCAACGACCGCGTTATTAAACCTCGAAACCACTGTGGGTGCATCGTCGTAATGCGATCAACTTTTGTTTCACACTTTCCATCAGGCTTGAGAATTAAAAAGCCAGGTTCGATGAATTCGTAGGGAACTAGTTGATAGTCGGCCTGTTGTTTTTTGGTGGGGGCAGATCGAACCGGGATATAGTGTTCGTTGATGACTTCAATGATGTTTGGCCAAGAGAATGGACCGGATAGCATGTACCGATCGATTTCCGATTTCCGGTCCATGAAGGTTCCCCTCAAGGTCGGGACATACCAAAAAATAGGTTTATTGGTTTCCAGAGATTTCTGAGCGGCGGTATCAAAATCAGGCTCCCAGTTGACCGCTGAGCCGGCTTGTTTGGTGAGGGCACTGGGCGTCAAGCGAATTTTTCTGGTACTGTTTCGGGTCGCGTTATTCTGAGCCAGCAGGTCGCCGTGGATTGTTAGCAAACCGCCGATCGTTACTGCTGTCCAAACGATAAAATATCTCAACTGAAGGGCGTTGGATGGAGTAGAGGGAATGCCCATATTAAGTCCAAAAAGTTAAATTCTGATTCAATTCAAAGAAGGAAAGACGGACGCATCTTCCGAAGGCGAGTGGCTAAGCGGGAGGTGCATTAAACTTAAGGTTAGGGGGAGTTTGAGTTGAAATAAAGAGGGATAAACTCGTCGGCTAATTGGAGGTTTGGCTTTTGCAAAACTTTAGACCGGATCGAAGCCTTGGCTATTTCCCTGCGACTTTTTCGGGGGCTTTGAATTTTACCCAAAAAATACGGGGGAAATGTGGGGACGGCTTTCGACTTCGAGCTGTCGAAGAACAAGTCAGAACGGCCATATGGAGCAAGGGTGTGTCATTTTGACAAATAAAGCCCAAGGAAATGTTCTTTTTTTCGAAAATTTACGAGCCACCTTGTCAGTAAATTGTCGAAAAGGTACGGTATTCAATCTTGATTTAGGAAATTGGCGGTGTAGCTCAGTTGGTTAGAGCAGCGGAATCATAATCCGCGTGTCGGGGGTTCGAATCCCTCCACCGCTACTCTGAAACCCTGTCGCAGCATTCGATTGCGACAGGGTTTTTTCGTTAGGGGTTAATTCTGTTGCTCAATTACGAAACGGTTTTTGGCGTAAGAGCATGCTGAGGCTCGGACTGCGAATGCAGCATCTTCGGTTAGACGGCCAAGGTTCGGTTCACGCAGCAATGGCTCCAGATTAAAACGTTGTAAATTCTTTAATCTTCATCTGGATACCGTTTTTTCAGGTCGTCCATTCCGCCTCCGTTTTCGACATTCGTGTAGCCCAGTTTTTCTAAGGCTTCTTTCGCGCTACCTGCGCGACCACCGGCTCGTCAGTACAGGACCAATTTAGCGGATTTGTCTTCGGTTACTTCGGCAATTCGTTCCGTAATCTCTGTGTGTGGAATCCAGACTGCGTCCTTCAAATGACCTGAATCCCACTCTTCCTGAGAGCGCACGTCGATAAGGAATTCTTTTGAAGCCGCGGGAGAGTCACTTTGGTTTGCGATATCTGCGTTGGCGGGTTGAGTTTTGTTGGGCTCCGTTGCGTCAGGCGTCGTGGCGACAGGAGGCTTGGATGGCTGGCAGCCGAACATAGCAAACACGAGCATCAGCAAAAGCAGCTCGCGGTATCTCATGATCTTCATTGATGTTTCCTTGATAAAAAACGGATATTTCTCGCCCGAATTGTAGCAAAGCATTGGGGTTCGCGAAACTTCGGGCGTTTGGCCCGTTGAGTTGTCAAAGCAACCCACATTGAATGGTTTAGCGGTTGCAAACGCTTGGCTTCAATTCAACGGTGAAGTACGAGGAACCTTGATTCTAAACTTCTGAGATGCCAATTGAGTGGAGGCGATGTTAGGGCGATTGCGATTATCTGGTCAGGCTGAACGGCGATTTTATATGTAAGAAGCAATTACGAACTAAACCACCATTGAGTCGTTAGGGGGTGTCTTCGTAGGAAGACTCATTTAAGTAATCCCGAATACGCTCTCGGTCTGTTTTCAAAAATGGATCGACGATTGTCAGAACCAGTGTATTGATTTCGTCCTGCCCTGTGTGTTGGAGGTAGGCCTCGACGGCAACGGATTCGATCTGGATGCGACCGGAACCGGCCCAATGGCGATTTGATCCGCGTCTTTTGACTCCAGAAATCCAATGCTCTTCACCGGTCTCAACGTCGAAGTGATTACCAGAAATGCCACCGCCAGTCGCTCGAGCGTACGCCCTGCCATTGAAGTAGACCGTCCGACCGCTTTTCGAGGCTTCGACGAAACCAATCCAGGCGTCCCCACTATGGGATGCGCCGGTACAACGCTCGATGTATTTGAGAGATCGTGGCATGAGAAAGGACGGGCAAGGTTAAAAGCTAGAGTGTTTTATCGCTTGGGGCAGGAAATTTTTGGGTACTGAATACTTAGGCTAAGCCAATCGAATTGAAAGGGCAAGTGATTTGATTTGGTGCTGGACACTCATCAGTTTGCACGGGCTTGGCATCGTTATCTGGCCTGGGAAGATTCTCAATACAATGTGGTTTTGCTGTAACTAAGGTTGCGACCGAATCGGGCGAAACGCCAGCGAGTTCCGATTGAAGGTTAGGGCCTTTTCGGAGATTTGCTGCGAATCGATTTTATTGGCTCGAGTCGGTTTCAAGTCAGGTGGCAATTTCTGGGCAGGCGTGTTTTGCGAATTGGTCTATTCGAGCGGGTGGTAATGCTATTGCGGTTTGCAGAGATCGGAGCCGCAATCGTTCAATAAACCACATTTTAACACCTCTCTTGGGGGGTGTTTTGCGGGGTTGCCTTGTGGTATTTATTAAGATTACTTAAGAATTCGTTTGAGAACAATCGTGTCGAAAAAAACGTGCTAAGTTTAAGCTGTGGAAGATGCGCAGGCTTTTATACGACTCCCCCTCGAATCTGTAGAATTCATGATGTACAAAACCAAGCGATTCCGTGCGGCGTTTACACTCGTCGAATTATTAGTAGTAATTGCCATCATTGGTGTATTGATTGGCATGCTTCTGCCTGCCGCTCAGAGCGTGCGAGAGGCTGCTCGCCGAACTCAGTGTATGAACAAGTTGAGGCAGATAGGCCTTGCGACGACGATGTTCCACGATGTCAACGGTGCTTTCCCACCGGCACGACTGTACCCCAAAAAGAACGCACAGGCTCCGTTCGATAAGGGGGGAGATCAACCATCGTGGCTTGTTCGAATTCTCCCGTTTATTGAGCAGCGTGCTTTCTATGATAAATGGGATCTGTCGGAGTCATACGAAAATCAGGACATAACAGCTACCGACCAAGTTCTAGATATTTTTCTGTGTCCTAGTCGTCACTCCGTAACTGATGCGATTGTTCCAACCGAAGTGAAGGAATGGTATGTGACAGCGCCGTGTGGATGTGGGGGTTGGGCTTCCATAAAAATCGTCGGTGGCGCGACTGGCGATTTCGCCGGTAACCACGGCGATTTATCGCCGGGATCAACGGGTTCGGCAGATGACTACTATTACGGCGGTAACGGCACAGGCGTGTTGATTTCCTCTCAGGCCAAAGAAGATTCAAGCGGACAATTGAATTGGATTGATCGAATAAATTACGGGGCCATCACGGATGGTTCAAGCAACACTGCACTCGCAGGGGAGCTGCACGTTACTCCTGAGAACCTAAATCAGATTCCCTTCAACGGGCCAATATTTAATGGCGAAGATTTAGCCGCATTCACCAGAATTGGTGGTCCGGGCGTGCCCATTTTACCCAGTAGGCAGCAATCTGAATCCTCTGTGCTTGGGTTTGGCGGTTGGCACCCTGGCGTTTGTAATTTTGTTTTTGCTGATGGAAGTACTCGATCGATAGAGAACGATATTGATACAGTCAGCCTCGGAAATCTCTGTAACCGTCGCGACGGTGGCGTGGTCGCAATCGAGTAATTTAAAAACAACGGCGAGGTTGAATCAATTGGTCTTTTTTCAAGTTAGAAGAGTTCCTGTGCTTCTCAAATTTAACTGGTTTGCGGCACTGTGTATTTTTGCACTTAGCCAGATTCTCGGATGCGGTTCTGGTCAAGTTCCCACTCACGCTATTGACGGCATTGTGCAGTCTGAGGATGGCTCTCCACTCATGTTTGGGAACATTGAGTTTTACAACGCCGAACACAAGATTAATGCTCGCGGAAACATAAACCGTGATGGAACTTTTACGGTTGGTACGTACAGCGACAATGACGGAGCAGTAGAAGGTGAACAGCAAATTGCTATCCTGCAAATTTCCGGAAATTA
>JAAEMV010000684.1 GCA_024225195.1 Planctomycetaceae bacterium
AGTAGACGGAATGTACGAAAATATCCAGGTACCGCCGCCTCGACTCAATGCTCCGGAAATCTTTGAGTCTCAGCCTGATTTTTTAAAACAATCGATTAATCGAGAACGATTCTTCTGGCGATGGGATACGCCCGAGAAATATCAAACCAACATCAGAGCCTACTATCGGATGATCTCCGGAATCGATCACGCAATGGGCCGGTTTTTAAAGGTTTTGAAAGAGGAGGGTTTGGATCAGAATACAATCGTTGTCTACTCGGCAGACAATGGTTACTACTTAGGTGATCGCGGATTTGCTGGAAAATGGTCCCATTATGAGCAATCACTTCGGGTTCCGTTGATCATTTATGATCCGCGTCAACCGCAGGAAAACCGTGGTCGGGTCATTCAACAAACAGCGCTGAATCTGGATTTCCCACCAACTTTTCTTGAATGGGCCGGTGCCGAAGTGCCAGAGCGTTATCAGGGTAGAAGTCTGGTGCCATTGGTTAGTGGTACTGATGAAACGGATTGGCGTTCGGATACTTTTCACGAACATTTAGCCGTTCGAACTCGGCAAGCTGCCTTTGAAGGGATTAGAGAGGGCCGGTTTAAATACGTAAGGTATTTTGACGAAACACCGGCTTATGAATTCTTGCACGATTTAAAAAATGATCCTGACGAGCTTGTAAATTTGGCATCTGATCCTAAATTTCATGACGAACTAATCAGAATGCGCACACGCTGCCAGCAACGTGTCGACGAACTTGGTGGTCCGGTCATCCCCTTGAAAGCGGAACGCGACTCAAAAAAGTAAATTAAGGCCTGTCTCGTACAAGACTACCTTCGCGAATCGAATCAATTTCAACTGTGCTGTTTTTTTCGCCAGAAAAATTTAGCTTAATGGCATTCAGCTCGGATTGAGTTTCCCACAAAGCGTCCAATGGAATTGTTACGGTTTGGTAATCCGCAGATGGTTTTAATTGAATTGCGGGCATTAATTTCGTTTGGTTTCCAAAAGCCGTTAGTGAAATATCATCACTTGTGCGAATGTGAAGCGCGATTGAGTTGTTGTTTTCCGAAGTCAGTTTGAGATCGGTGCGTGAAATGGAACCGGTGCCGGTAATAAGATCAAACTCTAACGATCCCTGGCTACCGCAGATGTTGGTCAGGCGGCCGAACGGTTTCCAGCCTTCGTTCTGCCAACCACCGCAATCAAATTCGAATTGAAGTTTTCCATCGGCGGGGTCACGCGAATTTAGTTGTTCCCAATCGTCCGAAAGCCCGTCTCCGTCCTGATCCATTCGGATGGATTCATATTCGGAGTTGACCCCCCTGCCCCATTTCTTATTGTCGGCCATTCGAAGTTCAACCGGGGGTTCCTTACCTGATCCAGTATCGCCGTCGTCGAGCCACCCCTTCAATAAACTACGGTGGCGATTCAGTTCCTTTTTGTAACGGGGGTCTTTCACAAGATTCACCAGTTGGGCTGGATCGTTGACGACATCGTAAAGCTCCTCTGCGGGTCGTTCACCAAAGTAAATTTCCGCCAGTGCTGGATCGAGTGTGCCGTTTGCGAAGGCTTTCCGTAGATCTTGTACGTAATTTTTGGAGTCTCGGTATTGCGGTTGTAGGAGTACGCGATCGAGCATGTAATTGCGGGTGTATCGAAACCGATCAGTACGAATGCTGCGGATGCGGTCGATTGTTTGATCGCATCGGTCGCGTGCGGTCGCGACGAATTCTCTCGGAATCAATTTTTCAGAAAACAAATCCTGCCCCTCCATCCAGCTTGGTTGCTTAATCCCGGCCCACGCTAATGTTGTTGCCGATAGATCCAGCATTGACACTAGATCATCTCGAACCGAAGCCGCTGGCACCCAGGGATCCGGGCCGGTGATGATAAAGGGAACATGCGAACCACCTTCGGTGGGTTGCTGCTTATGTCGGACCAAATTATTTGCGCCGTGGTCTGAAAAATATACGACAATGGTTGAATCCAGTAGGTTGTCATCCTCAAGGCGGGACAGGATTTTACCGATGATTCCATCGTCCATTCTTGCAGAATCGAAATGTTCCGCGACAACCTCTCGGTAGATCTCATTTTGGGGATAGTCACCGGGAATAGTAACGGATTGCCGATCAGTTTTATTTTTGAACTTAGTGGTGTTTAATTTGCCGCCCTTGAGCTGGATTTGACCGAAAAATGGTGAACCTTTTGGTGCTGCTTTCCAAGGCGTCAAACGCTGAGCTTTTGGGATTTCGGAAAACAATCCAGCATGTTCAAAGTTATAGTCAGTTTTACCAACGTTGAAACAAAAATAGCCCTCGGCCTTCATCAAATCAACAATGGTGCACATACCCTCCGGAAGTGTGCGGGACGCGTCTCCCCGACCAGATCTGTGTTCGTGTGCTCCGAACCGGATTTGATTAGCGCCTGTGATCATCGCTGATCGGCAAATCGAACAAACAGGGGCCGGAACATAAGCTCTTGAAAATCGAACACCGGTCGCAGCCATTTGATCGATCGTTGGAGTCTGGCCTTTCTGAATGTCATACCCATAGCACCCAAGCCATGGTGACAGGTCCTCTTGAAACAGCCACAAAATATTCGGCCGATCTGGTGAATCATTTGCCTGCAATTTCAGCGGCATGATGGCAAGTGCTACGAAAAATAGGAAAAGGTTTAAATGAATCTTATTCATGTGTTTCTTTGTTGTGCACGGTGTGTGGCAATGGATTAAAACTGGTATTGGTGAAAGTATCTTACGCCAGAGTTTTACTTTCGATCGTGACGGTGTTTTGTCAAATTGAGAAGTTTCAATTGACTCCCTGTCCAACTCATTCCGAGTTGTCCAAAGAATCCTTGCTAGTTGATTGGTTTAGTGTTGAGCCTCATGTTTGTGACCATCTTCAAACATCTTATGGTCAGGATTTGCATTTGACAAAACGTAGGCGATTAGATCGATGATCTCTTCTCGCGAAAGTTTATCAACCATTCCAGCCGGCATTTGACTTTGTTTTGCTCTCTTTCGAGCGTCGATCCCCTCTTGTTTGAGGATGGTGATTTGATCTTTTGCTAATGGATCGATCACGATTTTAACGACGTCATCGGTTTCTTCGATAATCATTCCAGTAAGCGTTTTCCCAGTGTCCATAAGGAAAATATTCGACGCAAATTTCTCATCGATATCTTTGGAAGGCTCCAATATTGATCGAAGAATATGACTGGCGGTTCGCTTGTCGTCTGTCAATTTTGAAAGATCGGGGCCAAAATTTCTTCCTTGGCCGCCGAATTCATGACACGCAATGCAATTCGCAGCTTGGAAGGAGGCTTGACCGACTTCATGCGACCGCCCCATGATCATTTTGACGTCACCAATTAAGTCGTCATACTGCCATTCCTGCCCCCGGGAGTTGGTCTGCAGTAATTGGTCTTTGACCTCCAAATCAAGCTCATCGAGGTACTTGGTTTGAGCGGTGACATATTCGCTATATTTGGGGACCACATACAGGGCCCCATACATTCGGCGCCAGTGTCCCGGGTAAGTGCAGACAAACGGATAAACTCCAGGTTCTTTGGGGACAATAAAGCTAATTGCTTCTTCTTCACCTGGTTGCAGGAGGCGACTACCGACGAGGACTTTACTGGAATCGGGAATGTAGTGGCGTGCGATCGCATCGGCATCTCGACCCGTCGATTCTGCTAATTCTCCTACCTCGGCCAAGGCCCCCGGCATGGTCACCGCAAAGTTGTGCGGCATTGAATCCGTGTTGCTAAAACGGAATTCAACCGGTTTTCCGGCCTCGACGACAATGATCTCTTTGTCGTAGATCATTCGATGGGGTACGGTTCCAATAGCGATGACGCGAACGTCTAGATTTTTTAGTCGATTTTCAATAGTAGCACGGTCAGATTCGGAGAGTTTAAGACCTAGTTTTCGAGCCATGTCCATCGCGTTGTTCGCCGCCGCGGAGGTGCGTTGGTTGAGAGGAAGTGTACTCAAATAGCCAATGATATTGTTTACGAGAGGCTTGATTTTTGTGACGTCCCAGCCATCAGCCGACACTTGCCTAAGGGCACTAATCGCAGCGGGTTGAAACTCACCAGAGGCAATTACACGATTGAGGACTGCAAATTTTTCTGCATCCCTTCCCGGAATAGAAACGAGCGCACGAATGGCAACTTCCCGCAGCGTTTCTCCTCCACCGATGTATAAGCGGTCTGCAGGAATGGGTTGGCGGTTGATGCCAGGGCCACTCCACTCGACTTGCAAGCCATCTCCACCGCCAGAATCGAAATAGTTGAGCCGGATGGAATGTAAACCGGTCGGTAGTGAAACTGTACCTGACTTAGTTACCATTCCGTGGGGGCCATCGTTATTAATCAGTTCCTCCCCGTTGATGTAGAGGCGTGATCCGTCATCCGAGGTAATGAAAAACGTATAATTACCGGTTTTGGGAACATCCAGCAACGAGTTGAAAACATTAGTGAACGCGTCCCGCGGTTGTCCATTAGGAATGAATAGTCCAAAGTTTGCGATCTCTCCGCTCAATTGCGGTTTCCGTTGATCAACGGTTGCAGAAGTTGCGTTGGCTGCATGGGGAGTCATGTACCCAGCACTTATTCCATTTTTCAGGCCGCCCGTCGCTGTTTCGACGCCCAATTG
>JAAEMV010000685.1 GCA_024225195.1 Planctomycetaceae bacterium
GCGGGACGTGAATCATCAGTAATCCAAATCGCTTCTAGCTTCAAGTTTGGTAGGCCTGACATAATATCTCTAAGTTTTAATTCGTTTAAGTCAGTGAAGAGTCGGCCGTTTTCCACCCGCTCGCCGCTTCCTTGCTTAAAAGAAAAATAGAGAAAGCCGCCAGAGCGAGTTGCACGCGCGAGTTTGTTGAGTACGTCAGCGAGTTCGTCTAGCGGGATGTGAAGCAAGGAGGCGCAAGCCCAAATGCCATCAAACTCATCTTCAAAAGAGATTTCCTGCAGGCGGAGTTGGCGAGCAGTTACTCCAGTCAGTCGCTGCGTAGCGTTCATCATTTCACTTGAGGCATCGATTGGTAGGACATCGTAACCGAGATCCAGAAAAGCCCTCGTGTCACGCCCCGAACCGCAACCAGCGTCCAGTATCCGGTGCCCTTTTTTTAACCGCTTCAAGAACCGGTCGTATATGTGGGACAGGTCGATTTCCGATGTGCTGCGGACATACTCGTCAGCGTGCTCGTTGTAATAATCAATTGTCTGCTGGATTTGATCAAAATGCTGGTTCATGCTCGAATTCCGGGGACCAATTCATGGCCAACAGTTCCTTTGATGATTTGTAAATAGTTTGAAGAAATACTCTTCGTGCAGGTTCAGTGTCACCAGTCTGATTCATCAGCGTTTCACGCAAAGGATGGTGGCTTTGTATGAAAAAATTGTTCCGCTGGTGCAATCTTTCGAGGAAACGAATTTCGGGGAGTTGCGCAAACTTACCATTTTCGCCCCTGTTGCAAGCCCGACAAGCAAGGACAAGATTCCAGACTCCGTCCAGAAGTATACCTAAACCATGGGGCTTCAAGGTATGTGGAAAAAAATGGTCCACGTCAGCAAGATCAGCTGATTCCGACGTTAAAGATATGTCCGAGAAACAGTAAAAGCACTTCCCCTTCTGGTATCCATTCAGCGCTTCTCTGCAACCGGTAATAGTTTTTCGCTTTAGATTTTGATCGTTCACGACAAGGCACTGATCATCCGCATCGTAAGCGACAGTTAAAATGCTACGCGGCAGATTGAGCTCCCAGGCTGTCTCAACGAGTCGCCACCGAGCTTCTATTTCGGCTGGAAGATTCTGGCACTGATATGTTTCGACGAGACTGAACAAGTCCTCGGTTAGCCGAATTCCTTTCTCTTTTCCCGATCGTTCGTCCGTGAAAAAACGCTTTTCAATTTCACCCGTATGCACGACGTGGAAAGCATCGATCACGTTGGCAAAGCCGCGTTTTGCCGTCGTGTCCAAAAGTTCCTCTTTCTTGATTTCACCGGCATTGAATTTCCGGCAAGCATCGAGGAATTGGCTTGATTTGGACGTTCCTTGTTTGTCGGCAATTTGAAGGTGGTTGCAGATGTGCCTTGAAAATGGAGCGGCTAGGTTCTCCAAAGTGATAATCTCGTTACCACGACTTGCGAGTTCCAAAAGGGAGTGCCCCAACGCGAACTTGTAGGAAGCCACATTACGCCCAAACAAAATGACCGCCCGCCAGTAGTTTTCAAGAGTGGGTTGGACTTCCGTAAACTGTGGCACGTGCTGCGGCTCCTTTTGGTATCCGAAACTCGAAGCTCGGTTTTTTGATTGTTCGGCTGGGTGTAATTACGACCGGGCCTGCAGGTTTGTTTTTTTGAAACCATCGATTCTACCGTATCAATCGCATTGCACCTACATTTGTGTGATTACCCCGATACAAGTTGGTGCCAAGCGAGAACTCAAGGGTTTTGTAAAACCCCAGC
>JAAEMV010000686.1 GCA_024225195.1 Planctomycetaceae bacterium
AACTGAGAAAAGAGATACGCGAACTTATTCTCACAATGGCAACGGATAATATCGATTGGGGCGCACCAAGGATTCACGGTGAACTTTTGAAGCTGGGTTACAAAGTTTCGGAGCGGACGGTTTCCAGGTACCTTTCCAGGCTGCGACCGCCGAAAAAATCCGGGAATAATTGGCAAACCTTTTTGAATAACCATCGCAAGGGAATTGCGGCAATGGATTTCTTCACGGTTCCCACACTCTTTTTCCGGCAGTTGTACGGATTTTTTATCATCCGACACGATACCAGGAAAATCATCCACTTCGGAGTCACCTATCATCCTACTGCCGAATGGGTGATCGAGCAATTGAGCATCGCTTTCCCGGAAAACGGCGACGGCATCGAATACATGATTATGGATAGAGCCACCTCGTTTTCACTCAAGGTACGGCAGACCTTAAAGGAGTTCGGTATCGAAGCCGTTCGAACATCCTATCGCAGTCCATGGCAAAATGGGATTGCGGAACGCTGGGTCGGCAGTTGCCGCCGGGAGCTGCTGAACCATATTATTCCATTCAATGAAAAGCATCTCTACATATTGCTTTCCGAGTACGTTGACTACTACAACAAAGACCGAACCCATTACAGCCGCGACAAGGAACCGCCCGACGAAAGACCGGTCACCACAAGGCAATCGCCGGATGACTACGTGATTGCCTTGCCAAGATGCGGCGGCTTGCACCATAAATATATCTGGGCATCCGCCGCCTGAATCATCTAATCACCAACAGCCTATAAAATACAGCCTCGCTCAAGAACCAGGGAGCAGTCTGTCCGATCACTGGAATTTCACTGAAAATCATCCGTTTTCAGCTTGCCGGGTTCCGATTCACGAAACCACTGCACGATCAATTTGTCTCAATTCCAGAAGAATCCAGGCTGATTTTGCCTCGAATATTCTATTGGCGAGCGACAGCATCCGCCGCCTG
>JAAEMV010000687.1 GCA_024225195.1 Planctomycetaceae bacterium
GTTTTTAAAGGGAAATCAATGTCAATTCGAGGCGCTCTAGCTTCCGCGATGGTCGCCATCGCAATGGTAGCAGGTTGTGGTAGTGGGAATTCTGTCGAACAAATCGTGGGTGATCTTAACTCGAACAATACAATGCGTATTGCCAGCAGTTACGTTTTGTTCCAAGTCAAGAACAACTACAATGGACCAAAGAACAAAGAGGCATTTGTTAAGTTCTTGAACGATCCTTCGATCACTGGCAATCTCGAAATGATGGGATTTGACATGAGTGACATCGAATCTGTATTCATTAGTCAGCGGGACAATGAAGAGATTCAGGTTCGCTGGGGCGTTGCCGGTAGTCAACGCGGTTGTTACGAGCCTCTCGCTTTCGAGAAAACTGGTGTCGACGGGTCACGAATTGTCGCGTTTGGCAATGGCGTTTTTGAAGAAGTCGATGACCAAGCGACCTATGACGAGTGGTTTTCTGGCAAACACAAACCAGAAAAGAACGCTCGGAAAGATAGTACAGCGCCAAAAATTGATAAAAACGGAAATCAAGTCGACTGATTTGAAGTTCTTCGAAAATGGAACGCCCTCGGGCGAATCCGTTTTAAAGCAGAAGATCCCTTCGGTAAATTTAAAATTTAGCGAGGGGATTTTTTTTTGCGCATGAGGAAAACTCGGTCTTGTCTGCGGTCTACCAAGCCAGCATGAAATTGTCGCTGATGCGGAAACGGTTTCGAACCTTAGTTGTCGATCTTAGCTGTAGATTCTCGAACACTAATTTGAACCGTGGGCTTGGGAAGTTCAATTTCTTTATTCATCAGCAAATCAAGCATTGCGTTTCCAGCCGCAACACCCATTTTAAAAGCAGGCTGCCGAACGCTCGTCATTGGCGGCGTCATATACGGAGCCTCAGTCTGATCATCAATTCCAATTAGTGAGACTTCATTGGGAACATCGATGCCGTGTCGGTAAAGCGCTAATCTCGCTCCAAAGGCTGACATGTCATTGGCCGCAAAAACGGCGGTAAATTGTTTTCCACGTGAGATGATCGTATCGATGGCCTTGACACCCGAGGGGCCGTCAAAGGCTCCTTCATAAACGAGTTCTTCATCGTAAGGGATCTTGGCTTCTTTGAGAGCATGAAGGTATCCATTGAGACGCCTAACCGAATCCTGATGAGCCTTAATTCCGGTGATGTGAACAATTTTGCGATGCCCAAGTTCGATTAGAAATTTCGTTGCTTGGTAACCGATGTCAAAGTTATCAACGTAGAGACAACGATCCTGAAGTCCTTCCACTTCCCTGCCAACTAAAAGCAATGGTTTCTTAGCCGCGAGACGTAGAAGGTGATCCTTTTCAATATCCCCGCCGATGATGATCAGTCCGTCGATTTGTCTACGTAAAAGCGTGTCGATGCCTTTGAGTTCGATTTCTCTATTCCAAACACCATCTACCAAAATTGGCGAATACCTTGTGTCGGTAAGACAGTGAATAACGCCCCGGGTGACCAAGTCGTAAAATGGACTTCCGATCTTTTGGGTTTGGACACCGATGATCATTGAATTGCCGCCGGCGAGGCCGCTGGCGAGCGAGTTGGGTTCAAAATCCAGATCCTTGACGGCTCGCATGACCGCCTCCCGTTTCTTGTCATTCACAGGTGTCGTGTTATTCAGGACCCTGGAGACAGTACTTTTGGAAACGTTCGCGCAATCCGCTATATCCTGAATAGTTATTTTTTTTGGGTCCATAACGTCAATTTCGGCGGTTGTTCTGGTGCATTTTGAGCTTAAAGGCTCGAATTCTGAAGACTTGTTGTGTATATTTATGAAAACGGTTTCAAGCCGCTGTTTTACAGTTTTGCCTGCTTCAGCGGGTTTTAACGTGAGTTTGGTTTCTTGCTGAAAATCAGATGGTTTGAAATGCTTGATCGGTGGGATTGAGATGGCGGACTTAGGCACAGCAATCCAGTCAAAGCCCGCGTTAATCCTACCTGATAAATATACCGAAAACATGATGCGAAGACACATTCGTGGGAAGCGGAATTCAAGAGATCGCGGAACTTAGGGGAAATCGGTCGGATTTACCCATACAAACCCGCGTCGTCACTCGATTTCACTCTCCTCAATTTGTTAGTTCATTGAACCAGCGTCGACACTTTATTATGCCTGAGACTCGAGAACACTTTTGAATACGCAATCTATGATTCAACCCACAACCCAAGTCGTATCCGGTGAGTACTGCGATTTAGGTGGTGAGCAGTTTTTTCGCATTTCTAACGTTCAGAAAATGAACGAGTTTTTTCTTTCGATCGTTAGCGCTTATGACCACTGGATGTTTATCACAAGTCGAGGCGCGTTGACCGCTGGGCGTAAGAACTCAAGTAAAAGCCTGTTTCCGTATTACTGCGCGGATAAGATTATTGACGGGGCATCGAGTACCGGTTCTTTGACGATCGTCCGAATTCAGCGTCCAGATGGCCAACAAGTTCACTGGTCGCCGATGGTTGGCACTGCAACGCCCGATGCGCGAGTTTCGAGGTCACTTTACCGTAACGTCAACGGTAGCAAGATTATTTTCGAGGAGGTTAATCACGACCTAGAACTGACGTACCGTTATTCATGGAGCTTCAGTCAGAGGTTTGGCTTTGTGAGAGAATCTTGCCTCTCCAACAATTCTGTGCTGCCACAATCCTGCATTGTCCTCGACGGTATCCAGAACATTCTACCTGCCGCAATTGATCCAACATTTCAAATGCGTTTCAGTAATCTTGGCGATGCCTACAAAAAGTCTGAAAGGTTCGCTGATTCTGATTTAGGAATTTACTACCTGAGTTCAATTCCCTCTGATCGTGCCGAACCGAATGAGGGGCTTCGTGCGAACGTGGTTTGGTCAATCGGACTAGAGGATGCAGGGTTGTTGTTAAGTTCTCGCCAAATTGATGAATTCAGACTCGGTAACGCCGTTCGATCCGAGTCAGATATTCGTGGCTCTCGGGGAGCCTACTTTAAAATTGCGGAGGTCGGGCTGCCTGCAGGTGGTGAGCAGCAATGGAAGATCATTGCGAATTTAGATTTAGACCAGACGGATGTCGTCAACTTCAATCAGTGGAGAGAGTCTTCCGCAACGTTGAACTCGGAAGTCGAAACCGATGTTGTGGCTTGCGACGAACAGTTGAAGCGGTACATCGCTTCATCTGATGGACTGCAAGCTGGGGCTAATCAGCGGGAATTGGTCCGCCACCAATCCAACGTTTTATACAATGTCATGCGAGGCGGTTTACCTGTTTCTGGGTATCAAATTCCGAAAGACGATTTTATCGCGCATGTAGAATCGACGAATCGAATTGTCCACGGTCGAAATCTTGAGTTTTTAACCCAATTGGCTGACTCGATTGAAAATCGCGAGTTAGAACGGCTTGTCGCGGAACAGGATGATCCGTGCTTGTTGCGAATTTGTATGGAATACTTGCCGCTGACATTCAGCCGACGCCACGGGGATCCAACTCGGCCCTGGAATGAATTTTCCATCGATGTTTTGGATGACAACGGTCGTGAAAAATTATTTTACCAAGGGAATTGGCGGGATATTTTTCAAAACTGGGAGGCTCTGTCGGTTTCTTACCCGGAGTTTGCTCCTAAGATGGTCTCGCGGTTTTTGAATGCCTCAACAGCGGATGGTTACAATCCTTACCGCGTTACAAAAAATGGTTTTGAGTGGGAGAAGCTGGATCCTAGCGATCCATGGTCGAATATTGGCTACTGGGGTGACCACCAAATTGTTTATCTGCAGCGGCTGCTCGAGCGATGCCGTGAATATTTTCCTACAGAAATGAATGGCTTGTTGACAAAGGAATGTTTTTCGTTTGCAAACGTTCCCTACCGAATCAAACCCTACGCTGACGTTCTGGAAGATCCGTGCGATACGATCGTTTTTGACGAGGCCCTCGACCGTGAGATCACGATTCAGGTAGCCGCGAATGGCGAGGACGGAAAATTAGTTCAGCGGGACGGTGAGGTAAGTCACGCGTCGCTATTGGAAAAGCTGGTAATTCCCTCGTTGGCCAAGATGTTCAATCTGGTGCCAGGGGGTGGCGTTTGGTTAAACACCCAGCGTCCAGAATGGAACGATGCAAACAATGCGCTCGTCGGCAACGGTTTGTCAGTGGTGACGGCGTGCGATTTGCGAAAGTATCTTTGCTTTCTCCGTGATTGGATTTCAAATTTAGAATCTCCGGCGTTTGTGTTTTCAGTCGAAGTTGTACGAGCGTTGCGAAACCAAATGAGCGTGCTGAATTCACATGTTCAGCAGCTTGAACACGGATGGAGCTCAAAAACTCGTAGGGTTTTTGTAGACGAACTTTCTGCGATTGGGGACGAATACCGAAAGGGAATCTATTCCGATGGATTTAGTGGTGAAAAGACTACGTTTCGCCGTGAGGATCTGGATGATTTGTTCACGTTGTATCTGCGTTATCTTGACGACACTATTTTGTCTAACCAGCGTTCCGATGGCCTCTATCATTCGTACAACGTGCTCGCGTTTGGTGAGGGGACTCTCTCGGTCAATCGTCTGTTCGAGATGCTTGAGGGGCAAGTCTCTGTGTTGAATTCAGGGTTGCTGGAGCTGGAAGATGCACTGATGGTGCTGGACGCTTTGCGTGGTAGTGAAATGTATCGTGTTGATCAAAACAGCTATATGCTCTACCCAGATCGAGATCTTCCAACCTTTACTGAGAAAAACCAGATTCCAGTCAGCGACGTTGAGCAGTCGCAACTCATATGCCAGTTGCTGGAAACAGGCGATGAGTCGATTGTCAAAAAGGACAAACTTGGCGGAGTGCATTTTAACGGAGACATACGAAATTCCTCGGTCTTAAAAGAGCGGTTGAAAGCGGTTGAACTGCAGTTTGACTGGGGTGATTTGGTTTCTTCCGGGAGCAAAGACCTTCTTGGGATTTTTGAGAAAGTGTTTGACCACAAGTCTTTCACCGGTCGATCGGGTACGTTTTTTGCCTATGAGGGTCTAGGATCAATTTATTGGCACATGGTTTCCAAGTTGAAGCTGGCAGTGGTTGGGTATCTTGGGAAAGCAAAATGTGCTGCTGAGAATGGCGCCGAACATGAGCAAAGTGTTTTAGAACGACTTCGTGTTCACTACGATAGTATTTGCAGTGGCATTGGCGTCGGGAAAACGCCGGATCAGTATGGAGCGATTCCAACGGACCCGTATTCGCACACGCCGAAACACGCTGGAGCGCAGCAACCGGGCATGACCGGTCAGGTGAAAGAGGATATTCTCGCTAGGTTCTATGAACTTGGTTTACGGATTGAAGAGGGCGTTGTCTCCTTTGATCCGTCGTTAATGAGGCCCTCTGAATTACTCAAAGACGAGACAACCTTTCAGTACCTCAATGTGGACGGTGCCTGGATTGACTTGGCGTTGCAGTTTGATCAATTCGCATTCACGCTTTGCCAGGTACCGGTTGTTTATCAAAACGGCGACATCCATCAGTTTAAGGTCGTTACGCGTGATGGCGAAAAATCCCGACCTGAACTAACGCTCACAGCAGCTGAATCGAGCCATTTGTTTTCTCGTGACTCGTTTGTTGAGAGAATTGAAATTACATTTCCGTTTAGCAAGTAAACCAAGCAACAAAAAATGAATTTAAAATTAAAAACTTTGACAGCAGCGGTTTTCTTCTTCCTAGGCCTTTGTCCGCAACTATTGGTCGGTCAGGATTCCGGAGCAATTCAGGTCGAACTGAAACAAACGGACTCGGGTTGGCAGTTGTTTCGTGGTGGCGAACCGTACTACATCAACGGCGTTGGTTGCGACGGCCCCATCGGAGAGCTTGCAGCGACTGGGGCGAATTCATTTAGGACGTGGCATTTCAATGAAGACACACGAAAGTATTTAGATGCCGCTCATGCGAAAAATCTTTCGGTAACGGTTGGGATTTGGCTTGGTCACGAGCGACATGGTGTCAATTACCAGGATTATGATTCGATGTCGAAACAGATTGACGTCGTCATGGAATGTGTGAACGAACTAAAGGATCATCCAGCGGTTCTCATGTGGGGAGTTGGCAATGAGATGGAGGGAGAGGGGGCAAATCCAGCGGTCTGGTCTCATATTGAGTACCTTGCTAGTTCAATTAAGAAAATTGATTCAGCCCATCCTGTCATGACGGTAATTGCTGAAATTGGCGGTCGAAAGTTGGAAGCGATCAATAAGTTTTGCCCAAGCGTGGACGTAATCGGAATCAATTCCTACGGTGGCGGACCTTCCTTGAGTCAGCGATATGCGGATTCGGGTTCAACAAAACCTTACGTAGTCACAGAATTTGGCCCCGTGGGTACGTGGGAGGTTTCAAAAAATAATCTTGACGCTATCCTCGAACCTTCGAGTAAAAATAAAGCTGAACACTACGCGAAGTCTTATCGAAGCTTCAAAGCTGATTCAAAAAATTGCCTTGGCTCTTACGCCTTTCTTTGGGGATTTAAGCAGGAAGCGACGGCCACTTGGTTTGGAATGCTCCTGCCGAACGGGAATCGGACAGCAAGTGTCGATTCAATGGTTGAACTTTGGACGGGCAAGGCTCCTGCAAATCGCTGCCCTGAAATTACAAAATTCGAACTCAAAGGAAAGAATGAAGTCGAGTTGGGCGAGACAGTGAACTTCGAGATGAGCGCGATGGATGTTGACGGGGATCCAATTAACGTGGTTTGGGTCATGACAGATGAGTCATCCAATTATGTTACCGGCGGGGATTTTCAGGCGGCTCCAAACACCTATGAAAAGAACATTGTAAAATCCGATAAAGACAGCGCGGAAATCCAAATGCCTGACTCGGGTGGACTCTATCGTGTGTATGCCTATGTGGACGACGGGAAAAATGGAGGGGCCGTTGCAAACCTGCCGGTCCGGGTACGCGGTCCAATCAAAATGAAGCCGGCAATAAAGGTCGCGTTACCGGTGACGCTTTATGACGAAAAGATGCACGAAGACAAATACACACCGTCAGGTTACATGGGGTCTCATGAATCACTAGCACTGGAAGCTAATTGTGAAGTTCAACCCAAGGCGGGTAAATCTTGTCTTAAAATTAAATATGATCGCGGCGACGCTTGGGCGGGTGTTGTGTGGCAAAGTCCAGCTAACGACTGGGGTGAAGTCGATGGCGGCTATGATCTCTCCGAGGGATCTAAGCTGACTTTTTGGGCACGAGGGGAAAAGGGTGGCGAGGAGTCCAAATTTGGTGTTGGCTTGATTGGACGGGAGCAACCGTATTTCGATACTGCGAAAAAGGAAATCGCGGTGAAACTGACCGATCAGTGGCAGCAATTCACGATTGATTTATCCGGCCAGGATCTGCAAAGAATCAAAACGGGATTTTATTTCTCATTGGCGGGGCAAGGCGAGCCTCTGACGTTTTATCTCGATGATATAAAATTTGAGTAGACCGGTGATTTCAGGTCGCGGTGTGCCTTATGATAGGAACTTCAACTATTGTAAGGGAGTGATCAGATGACTGCAGGTGTAGGCGGAATACGAAGACAAGAAGCGCTGGATCAACTCGTCGATATGACGGAAGGTGTAACTCCAGTTCTCAAACCCGAGTTTGAGGCTCGGATTAAACGGTTGCAGGATGCGCTTCGGGCTTCAGGCGTTCAGGCAATGTATCTCCACGCCAGCACGAATTTGTTTTATTTCACTGGCCTCAGGTGGAATCCGAGTGAGCGGATGGTGGCCGCGGTTATTCCTGCAGAGGGGGAACTGTTTTACATTGCTCCAAATTTTGAACTCGATACGCTGCGAGATTATTGGATGTTTGAAGCCCCTATTGTTGGGTGGCACGAGCATGAGAGTCCCTATGAGAGTTTCCATTCAGCTATGCTGAGTCGCGGTATCAGCGAGGGAACCGTTCTTGTCGATGAGGCGACACCGTTTTATACGGTGACTGGATTGTCTCAAGCCAATCCCGAATTCAAATTTGAACTTGGCCAAGCGGTGACGCAAGCTTTGCGTAGTATCAAAACACCTGCCGAGATTGCAATTATTCAAAGAGCTCACGAAATGACGTTGGCGGTTTTAAAATCGGCTGCATCGATTTTGGAGCCGGGAATCACGACGACTGAGGTGGAGGCTTTTATTGATGAAGCGCACCGAAGAGTTGGCGCACCCGCTGGATCTTATTTTTGTATTGTCTTATTTGGTGTGGCGACTTCGTTTCCGCATGGTGTTAAAGATCCGCAAGTTTTAAAAGCAAACGACTGGGTTTTGATGGACACCGGTTGTGTGTTGCATGAGTATATTTCGGATATTACAAGAAGCTTTTGTTTTGGAGAGCCTACTGACGAACATCGATCTGCCTGGGCAGCCGAGAAACGTGCGCAGTTAGCTGCATTTAGCGCGGCTGGGATTGGAGTGTCCTGCGAAGACTCCGATGCAGCTGCCCGAGCGTCTCTTGTTGAGTCAGGGTTTGGCCCAGATTATGAGTTGCCTGGTTTGCCGCATCGCACGGGCCACGGTTGTGGCCTTGATATTCACGAAGGGCCAAATTTGGTTCGAGGCGAAGGGACCAAAATGGCGGTAGGAATGGTATTTAGTAACGAGCCGATGTTGGTCGTTCCCGATAAGTTCGGAGTTCGGCTTGAGGATCATTTTTATCTCACGGAACAGGGGCCCTCTTGGTTTACTCAGCCGAGTGAATCGATAGACGATCCCTTCGCTTCATAAATTTTGTTTCGCTGTTACTACGAATTGCAGCAGACAAACGATGGGCCTGCGGGGCAGGGGAGTTCGGTGCTAATTTCCTGATAAAGAACGCTTAGATAGTTGATGGCTTTCTAATTAAACAGGGACAGCCTGCGCCGGAATCAGTGGAAACTCTTGTCGATGTCTCATTGTTTGCAGCCTAAGGCAGACGATGTTTTTGGCCAAACATCAACTTGCTGTCATAACAATGTCCAGTGTTTTTAGGGGCCAAAGACTCGGGTGTAACCGCATTGTAACGTGCAATTATTTAGAAACTCATAAACGTAGATCTCATGCGTAGAATCTGAACAGGTCGTTTGACATAACGAAATTAGATTTCACAAAGGAGATTCCGATGAGACGACAGTTGCCCCAATCAATTGCTTTGACTTTAGTCGCGATTTTTTCCGTGGCCATGTGCCAATCCATATCTTTTGCACAGGCTGTAAGAGTCCCTGTTGAGGACC
This sequence comes from Planctomycetaceae bacterium, assembly GCA_024225195.1. Taxonomy (GTDB): domain Bacteria; phylum Planctomycetota; class Planctomycetia; order Pirellulales; family Pirellulaceae; genus Mariniblastus. The sequence goes on from JAAEMV010000687.1 coordinate 9,213, forward strand.
GTGATTTGTCAAATCAAACGGGTGCAGAGCCAACCCGCACTGCCATGGACGTAGCTCTTTTGCTGGATACGTCTGGTTCTATGAGTGGATTGATAAATCAAGCCAAAGCACAGTTGTGGAATATTGTTCAGGAATTTGCGAAAGCCGAAAAATCTGGTATCACTCCGGTGTTTCGCGTTTCTGTTTTTGAGTATGGCAATAACAGCCTGCCAGCACAGGAGGACTATATTCGGCAGGTTTGTGGTTTAACGGACGATCTCGATAAAGTCTCAGAGGCCTTGTTCAGTCTAAGAACCAACGGGGGGAGCGAATATTGCGGAGCGGTAATCGAGGACGCGCTTCAAACCCTTGACTGGTCGACCCGGACAGATTCCTACAAAGCAATTTTCATTGCTGGGAATGAACCATTTAATCAAGGTCCAGACGCTTACAAAGAAATCTGTGCGAGTGCAGTTGCCTCCGGAGTTGTGGTCAATACGATTCACTGCGGTGATGCCGAAACGGGAATCAAGCAGTTTTGGCAGGATGGAGCGGTTACCGGCGGTGGAAAGTATCTAAACATCGACCAAGACCGAAAGGTCATTCACATTGATGCTCCGCAAGATTCGGTAATTATTAAGCTAAGCAGTGATTTAAACCAGACCTATTTATGGTTCGGTGATTCGGTAAAGCGAAGTAGCTATTCGAAGAATCAAGTGGAGCAGGATCTCAATGCGGGATCAAACTCCGTATCGCGAGCCATCACCAAAGCTGGCAAGCTCTATCGCAACTCTAACCGTGATCTGGTTGACACTTATAAAAGCAACAAAAATATATTGGCTGAGGTGGAACAAAAGTGTCTTCCAGATTTGATGCAGAAGATGCATAAAAAAGAGCAACTTGCTTATATAAAAAGAATGGCGGATAAGCGGATTGCGATTCAAAACGAAATCGCGAAACAAAACAAAGCGCGAATGAAATACGTCCAAGCCGAAAAAGCACGCCTTGCCGAAGCCAGTGGAGACGAAGAATCTACACTGGGCGATGTAATGCGAAAGGCTGTTCGAACGCAGTTGATTGCGTCAGGTTTCGAGGTGAACTAACGCTTTCTGGCTTACAGCGAATTGCGTTTTTCGAATTTGTTTGAGTCGATAAAAGCTGCGGTTAATCCGTGGCTTTTTTTATGTAATTTCCACCAAAAAGATCGTTAGATGAGGGACCCAAAGTCTGTCATTCCGAGTGGTTCTCGGGAAGTGAAAGGTTCACCGTACTTTACGCCAATCGACTTACCCCAATACGCGGCTTCGTCGCGAATTTGCTCGAGGAACTGTGGGTCGAGATGCTCTCGTCCCTGGATAAACTGGCTGTCGTAGCATTGAATGGACTGAAGTTTTTTATCCCAATGCTGGCTGATGTCTAAAACAAAGTTGGGATTGGCGTGCATTTTTAGATGTACACAGTAGTAGTTATAGATTCGTTCGGGATGATATGGTTCACCTGGCATTTCCGTTTTGGATAGCTTGGACCAAAATCTTGCAGCCTCGACGAGTTGAGTGGCAGCGACATGATCTGGATGGGCGTCATGCCAATAGGGTGCAAATATCCAACGAGGTTTGGTTTGTCGAAAGATGCCTGCGAGTTTTTCTCGTGCGTCGAGAGTAGGCTCTAGGCTGCGGTTGGGTAATCCCAAGTTGTGACGCCAGGTAACTCCAAGGACATCGCTTGCAGCTTTTGTTTCTCGGGCACGAATTTCCGGAGATCCAAAAGGGGTAGGTTCGCCATTGGTGAGGTCGAGTATTCCAATTTTCAAACCGGCTTTCAACATGACCAGCATGGCTCCTCCCATTCCCAATTCCGCGTCGTCAGGATGGGGGGCAACGATTAATGCGTCTAGTTTGGTCGGAATGAGTTCAGAATTCATAGAGGAGGCTTTGCATTGTCGAAGAGTTTGGGTGTATTGGACAAGGTGCGTTCAGGTGAATTAGCGATCGCCGTAAACTATTTTTTACCAGAACCATATTTTGAGTTAAATATCTCGACAGGATTGTACTTCGGCTTGTTGTAAAGTTCCTGTTGTTTTTCAATTCGGCAGTTGGGGTAAAAATCAAAAATATCACCATCCCCTAAAATACGCGGATCCTCTTGAGAGGTTAATTGTTGTTTCAAATCGCTCCACAGGCGATTTTTTATATCTTGATGCTGGGGATCATCAGCCAGATTATTGATGCAATCTGGGTCGTTGACGACATCGAACAGTTCTTCCTGCGGTCGTTTGCCAAAACTCATTTCATAAAATCGGTACTCTGGGTCTGATTTCAAAATGGATTGGAGATAGGTTTTGGTAGGTGAGGAATCGCAGTTCAGCAGACCGTATTCCGGATCGCCCCCCGGCCATCGGTTTGGTTTGAAGTTGTAAACGAATAGAAAGCGATCTGTTCGAATTGCTCGTGAGGGATAAGATACCGAGAGGCGGTCTCCATCGGTGCGACCAATGTCGTGGCGCTCTTTTCCCAGGAGGGCGTGGTCACGTTCGAGGTCAACGCGCCCGGATTTGGCGGACAGCAGTTGTTTTTTAAAACTTTTGCCAGTCATCTGCGGATGAATTGGAATTCCAGCGATGTCCATTAGAGTTGGTGCTACATCAGGAAACGAGACAAAATCGGTTACTGTTCTGTTGGGTAATATTTTGGCTCCCCACCTTACGGCCAGTGGTACATGAAACCCGTCGTCATAAATTTGTCCTTTGACGCGGGGGAACGGCATCCCATGATCGGAGGTTGCAATGATCACGGTGTTTTCGAGCAGGTTTCGCTGTTCCAAGTGTCGTAGAGCAAGTCCAATATGCCGATCGTACCATTCGACTTCGATGGCGTAATCAGCAAGATCGCCTCGAATGGTAAGGTTGTCAGGATAGTAAGCGGGGACTTGAACTTTGGTTAAATCACGCCCGTCCAATTTCCAATTGTCCTTGCCGTAACCACGATGAGGTTCTTTGGTGCCAAGCCAGAAACAGAATGGTTGGTTTTCAGGACGTCGATTGAGGAACTCTTCAAAATTCGCGCCATAATCAACGTTGCTGATTCCCTTGTAGGGTGGTCGACTGGTTTTATCATTGAATGGATGCCCAGCAGGGTTGAGCTGTTTGAATCGAGCGGGTCCACCGTCGATTCCGCGGTAGATCCCCGGTCCCCAACCCTTGCCAGTAAAGCCAACAAAGTAGCCGGCGTCTTCCAATAGAAATGGATAAAATGCCCATTCATCAGAGAGAAATGGATTGTGATTGCATGCCTCTTTTAATTGCCACGAGTACCGCCCTGTTAGCAGGCAAGCTCTGGCTGGCGCGCATTTCGGATTGCAATTATATGCTTGGGTGAAAAGGACACCTTCTTTGGCGATTCGGTCGAAGTTTGGGGTTTCAATGTAGGTGCTTCCATAAGCTCCCATGCTGTCGCGGGAAGCGTCGTCGGCAATAATGAATAAGACGTTAGGGCGTTCGTCGGCAGAAGCGCTCAAACACAGTAGGGCAATCCCGGCAGAGATAAAGCAACGATGCGTAAATTTCATCATTTATTCCTTTTGCGATGCGGCTATTGCAGTTCAGCAATTGACTGGGCGAAGTACCCGCAAAGACTGAATTTATCACGTTAATGAAAGTGCTTGCAAATCAGTTTTTTGAAAAACCTGTATATTTGGAGATTCCCTCAAGTATTTCAGTTCTGCAAAAACAGGCTGGACACCGTGTGACGATTCTGAAATAGTTCGCCTGCCCGTTACCGGGACAAGAGTGGTTTTCCGATATGAAAAATCGAATACATATGAGGGATCATTATGCGTTTTTTCACGATGGCTTGTTTATTTTGTTTAATTATCGCCAGTGTTGGTTGTATGACCAAAAACTGGTCGTCGCCGCTATTTGGAGAATCTGATTTAGTAGAAGACTCTGACGTTTTACTGGATCCATCTAGCGAAGAAGCAACGAAACAAAAATCTAATTTTTGGACGACCAAATTTGGTGAAAGTGCCGGTGTTGACCCCCGCGCCAAGGCTATAGAAAAACGACTAGGTTACTAGTCGTCGTTCAATCTTTTAATACTTAAAATCAGGTAAGGTCTACACGCTCGCCAAACTTATATTGGCGACAATTCACCTTTGGGAGTTGCGTCCAGGGGAGAATCACCAATGTTGGGTTCTTGCTTCCCCGTGGGCAACGAGTCCTCAAATTCTTCCTCAGAATTGTACAGGTCGAACCCCATCTTCAGTAAAATCGAACCGTAGATGTGATAAAAGATCGGCACGAGGATCAGGATCAGTAATGTCCCGGTAAGCAATCCAAAAATGATACTGGTAGCCATTGGGATCAAAACTTGGGCTTGCATCGAGGTCTCCCAAATAATTGGGGTAAGACCGGCGATTGTTGTCATAGACGTTAGCATGATCGGTCGGAACCGCCGCCGACCGGCACTCAAAAGTGCGTCCTCTAGTTTAACGCCGGATCGCAGTTTTCGGTTAATAAAGTCGACGAGGACAATCGAGTCGTTAACGACGACACCCGTGAGCGCGATAAGTCCGAAAAAGCTAAACAAGCTAAGGTTAATCCCAACGAGGTAATGTCCAAGGATAGCCCCGAGCCATCCAAATGGGATGATTGCCAAAATGATGGCCGGTTGAACGTAGGATCGGAACTGCAAGGTTAACAATACGAACATGCACAGCAGAGCGATTCCAAATCCAGTGAACATGCTGGTAATGGATTCCTGATTTTGAGCCTGTTCACCCTCCCAGTTGAACGAAATGTCTCCCTTATTCTCAGCCCTGAATTTTTCCACTAGTGCGGGAATCATTGTTCGCTGCATTTCAGCAATGATTTCGTAAGAATTGCCTTCCGTCGAATCAACATCGGCGGAAACAGTCACACTCCGTTTCTGGTCGAGTCGGTTGATCTCAGATGCTGATTGCTGTACCTCGATGTTGGCCACTTCAATCAGTGGACGTTCCACTCCTTGATTGTCACGGATACGAATCTGTTCGAATCCGCTCATGCTTTTGCGATCTTCGTAGGGATACCGAACCATTAGTTTGACTTCGTGTCGCCCACGTTGCAGTCGCATCACCTCGGAACCGAAGTAACCCGATCGAATGGTTGACGAAAGTGCGGCTTCATCGAGGCCAAGATTTTGGCCCAGTTCGTTGAGACTAAGCATGACTTCGCGTTTGCCCGGTCGACTATCGTCTTCAATATCTTTTACGCCTTGCTTGGTTGCGAGATATGTTTTGCATTCCCGAATCGCTTCATCGAGATAGGGAACGCCTTTCTTGTCAGAGAGGATTTTGAATTCGATCGCCGCACCGCCCGGTCCCATGGACTGCTGACCGAACTTGAGGGCGTCGTAACCAGAAATTTGGTCTTTCTCGAAGACCTTCTTTCGCCAACGCCCGTTAATATTTTCGCTGGTAAGCTTTTTTTCATTGGGTAATTGGGCGAAGTTCCTTAATTCAGCATTGATTAACTGAACTTCGACGCTTCCGACGTGACTTCCATTTGTTACTCCCATCGGGCCAAGGTTACCGTTGCCGACCTCGCCGACTCGCCGGTAAATGTTGGTGTTGACACTGTAATCTGCCGGGACATCAATCCCGTACTCAGCGAGGTCCGCGCGAATATCTGCGTCTACTTCTTTGAATGTATCTGAAAGGACATTCACGGCATCCGCTGCAAATTGCTCTTGGGTTCCGTTGGGGAACACGATCGTTGCGCTGATGTCTCTGCCGTCCATTTTTGGCATTACCGAGTAAGGCACGAGGCCATACAGCACCAACGCGACCGAGCACATAAAGGCCGTCAGTACAGTAGAAATCA
>JAAEMV010000688.1 GCA_024225195.1 Planctomycetaceae bacterium
TCCAGAGAGGCACAGGTAATGGCTCGCGCGAAGGCCGGCCACAATTAAGTGTTGTTCTGCTTGCGTTGGGGTTGGTTTTTCCATGACGCTTTTGATTTCGTACAACTTTTGCCGATTCGCAAGCCTCGTCGCTCCGACCGTACCAAAGAAGGGCAAGAGGTTTTCTCGCGTGGGTTGGACTGTGGATACGGCACAGTTTTCCGCGGTCGCAATATCAATCAGTTGGCCGGCGTAACCTCGCGGGTGTTGGCTAAGGTAGACGTGGTCGGACACAAGATGCAGAAACCGGTCATCTCCCACAAAATCCCGAGCTCGCAATAATGCGTCTCCGTAACCACGGGGATTATCTTGGGGGATAAAGGTTAGGCGAGAAGCGTGCTCTCCAGCAGCCTTTACGTAATTATCTTGTTCTCCCGGGCAAATGATGACCGCAATCTCTTCGACGCCGGCCGTCACGGCTTCGTCGGCAATCAACTGAAGAGCCGTTTTGGTTTTGCCTTGTTGATCAACAAGGCTTTGCAGAGGAAGTTGTTTTTGGTCCGGGGCGGCTGCGGTGATCACCGCCTTTAAAATGCTCATTGACCGATTTAACCATCAGGATTTTGTGACGAATAACCATGATTGTAATAGACGCCGCAGCAAAATTAAACATGAGACAAAGAGGAATCAAAAACAGCAAAATTATTTAACCGTGTAGATGGTTTTTGACTTGGTTGCTGAAACACAAAAATGATTACGGGGGTGTTTCCGTCAAACATCTTTTGCCTAGTTCGTCTATTTTTAATTAGAGGAACGGGTAGCAAACCAATCATCGAATTTGATAGACTCAGGCTCCTTAAGAACTTTGTTAGTGAGAGAGCAAATGCGTTATCTGGCGATAATTTACCGCTTCACGTTTTATGCCGCGATCGGATTAGTTGCACTTTCGTTGTTTAACGAGGCAACCCAGGCGTGGGGGTTTGAGCCCGATACCGCCGGAGAGGTAACAGCACTGGAAGGTGATGGTGAAGCTGCGGTTGAGCCGGGGCTTTTAGCAAATTTGACGACCCTCGGTTTTTTGGTCTTGTTGCAAGCGGTATTGGGGTTTGACAACCTCCTTTATATCTCACTCGAATCGAAGCATGCTCCCGCGGATAAGCGGCAAATGGTCAGGTCCTGGGGGATTGGGATTGCGATTTTCTTGCGGATCGGTCTGCTCTGCTTTTTGGTCTATCTCAAAGACTGGTTTGAACAAACGACCTTACCCAAAATTGATTTGAAAGTTTTCGAGGCGAATTTCAGCCTTCACAGCCTGATTGTTTTAGCGGGCGGCGGTTTTATTATTTATACCGCGATGAAGGAAATCTGGCACATGACGCGGTTAGAGCACGACGATCATGGTGGTGGTGAAAAGAAGAAAAAATCAGTCGGCTCTGTGATTTTTTGGATCGTAGTAATGAATCTTGTGTTCTCATTCGATTCGATTTTGAGCGCGATGGCTCTTTCGGATGTCTTCTGGGTGATGGCCGCCGCAATCGTCATTAGTGGCGTCATGATGGTCTGGCTGTCAGACCACGTTGCCACGTTCTTAGAAAAAAACCGGATGTATGAAGTGCTTGGGTTGTTCGTGTTGTTCGTCGTCGGAATTATGTTGGTCAGTGAAGGTGGCCACCTTGCACATATCAATATTTTTGGAAGCGCGGTAGAGCCAATGACCAAGACCACATTCTACTTTGTGCTTGCTGTGTTAGTTCTGACTGATATTGTTCAAAGTCGCTACCAGAAAAAAATTCTCTTGAGCGACAAGGCGAAGGCCTAGGCATTTCAACTGTTTGAGATGGGTGAGTTTCGTTGGCTGCCGTTGGTCTCAGACTTGATTGGCTAACTGCCGATTTCACTCATGACACGATCAGCCATTTTGATCGTGTGTTCGATATCTTCGTCGGTATGTGCCGCTGAGATAAACAATGCCTCAAATTGACTGCAAGGCATATAGACGCCATCGTCGATTAATCCCCAAAAGTATTTTGAAAATTGATCTGTCTTGGATTGAGATGCAGACTCCCAGTCGGTTACTGGGCCGTTTTGGAAAAACAGTGTCATCATACTGCCAACACGCTGAATGCAATGTTCGATTCCATTGGCTTCAGCGGCCGCTCTTAAACCGGACTCTAGTTTTTGGCTCAATCCTTCTAGGTATTCATAAGGTGGCTGATCTCGCAACGCCTTCAACATTGCGATCCCGGCGGCAGTGGCAATGGGGTTGCCGGACAGCGTCCCTGCTTGAAAGACCTTCCCGGCAGGTAGAACGTGTTGCATGATTTCACGTTTTCCTCCAAACACGGCGAGGGGCAGTCCACCGCCGACGATCTTTCCCATGGTAGTTAAGTCGGGAGTCATGCCAAACAGTTCCTGCGCACCGCCGTGGGCCACGCGAAAACCGCACATCACTTCATCGAAGATGAGAACACTCCCAGCATCTTCGGTGGTTTGTCGGAGCGTTTGTAGGAACTCAGGGGTTGGAATGACGCAACCCATGTTTCCGCAGACCGGTTCCAAAATAACCGCTGCAATGGAATCACCGTGGTGTTTGAAGGTTTCTGTCAAACATTCGCAATCGTTGTAGGGTAAAACGAGTGTGTCGCGGCTGGTTCCTTCCGTAACGCCGGGTGAATTCGGGACGCCCAGAGTGGCCGCGGCGCTACCGGCGGCGACTAAGAGGCTATCAACGTGGCCGTGGTAATTTCCGGAAAATTTGATGACTAAATCGCGTCCAGTGTATCCGCGAGATAGTCGTATCGCGCTCATGGTTGCTTCGGTACCAGAGTTGACCAAGCGTACCATTTCCACGCTGGGGACAGCATCGATTACCAATTCGGCTAGTTCGTTTTCGGCAACTGTCGGTGCTCCAAAGCTTGTTCCACGCTCGACCGCTGCATGGACAGCTTCTTTAACCGGTTCGAACTGGTGTCCGAAGATCATGGGGCCCCAACTGCCAATGAAATCGATGTATCGATTGCCGTCGACATCGAAGAGGTAAGCTCCCTCTCCTCGTTCAAAAACGATCGGTTCCCCACCGACAGCTCCAAAAGCCCTGGCAGCACTGTTGACGCCGCCAGGCATCAATTCTTTGGCACGACTGTACTGTAGCTGGCTTTGGCTATGGGATAGTTTCGTTTCGCTCACTTTATTTCCAATGAAAGTTCGGGTGTAGGGTGTAATGCTTGGTCGCTACCTGCTGGAAACCTGAAGTTAGTTTGTGAACAGGCCGTCATCAAGCGGGTGTTCGAAACCTGCCGTTTTGGCAACGCGAGATTCGAACAATTCGCTCCAGTTTTTATTTAAGAGTTCGCTTGCAAGGTGGATTGGGGAGGCTGTCCATTCCTGGCGGTCGTTTCTTGTGGCGAGCGCTAGTCTCTCTAGTTTTTCAAGACCATCGTGAACCTCGAAGTCGACATCAATACCCGTGGTCTGCTCAAGGAACTCTTCTACTAATTTGTCCAATTCGTCTTCGGTCAATCCTTGTTCAGTTCCGGCACATTTCCACAGAAACGTGTAAGCCAGAACCGCTTCGCACAGTTCCTGTTCCTCGGCTTCGTTAAGAATCCGATAAATGACACCTGAGTTGTTGTCCAGGTTCTTAATGTAGAGACTTTCCGTCAATCCAAATTGATACTTATTCTTTGTATTTAGATAACTGAGAACTGATTTAAAGACGTAACCGCCGATGGCTCCAATCAAGATTGCCCATCCAAGAATGTTGGCAAAATGAAAGGCGAGCGATAATACTAGAACGCCTCTTGCAACTTTCCAGATTGTAAACGCCATGCCTGAAAGGGTAGGAAGTAGGATTTTGGCGCGATCTAGTTTGGTCAGACGAACTTTAGATCCCGGCAACAGAATCTCAAGATCATTTTCTGGAATGTTTTTAAACGCTTTTAGGTAAACAAATTTTTCATCGAGAGATTTTTGATTTTTTTTGAACTTATCCTTTTTGCCAGCGTTAAGTGCCGGGCTCATTCGGAAAGCCATGATCAGCCGTTGAAATTCGGGAAGCTCAATCGATTCGAGTCGGAATAGTTTCTGCCAACGGCGACGGGTTAGTTGGACAGTCCGGTAACCTCTGGCAAAGATTTCTAAACGTTCGTAGATGTCGAAGTTGACGTCCAGTTGAACGCCCCATTGGCATCCAACTTCAATCGCCCGTTCCAGTTCTTCCCTCGATAGACGTTTGTAATGGGCACTGAATAATAGTTTTTCAACCTCGCTCAGCAGAGCATTGGTTAACGCTTCTCGCTTTTCGACGGACACCGTTTCGAGATCGACGATATTGCTGTCCGGATCGAGTGTGTCGTAGATTTCTTCGAGGTAAAGTAAGCTTGCCAAATGCTCGACGTGAAAAATTGCCTGAAGTCGCGAGCAGAGTTTCTTGTATTCCAAGAGCTCAACGTCGGTAATCTGAAATTTACTGATCAGTACTTTTTGAAGGTCTTTTTGCCGCAGCGGAATAAAAGTAGTGCGCTTGGGCAATCCATCTACGATTGGATCGTCCTCGATACGACTGTTTAGCGTCGGTGAGTTGCGCAGATTCAAGTGTATATTCGTACAAAAGATAAAGGTGACTGGTTGCCGGTGGAAATTCGACCCCAAATATACACTGATTCGTGGCTTAATCCGATCGGTGCCTCAAGGGTGGGGTGTGGTTATTTAATAATCTACACGAATTCGAGCCATCTTGGTTCTCTCCAGTTCTCATCAAAATCAGATTAATTGAACGTTTCCTCAATTAATTTGGATTGCGAAGGCACTTTGTAAAAAATTGTTTGTGTTCAGTAAAAAGTTCCGGCGTCTATAAGGCATTTTTAAACGCGTTCAGGGCGGAATCCGTTTAGCAAGAGCTTTCGGTTTTTGGTAAACTGAATGCTCGGGATCGACTTTGATTTAACGAGTCGACAACTGGTTTAAATGTTGAGAAATGAGTCCATGATTGGTGCTTACCAAAAAAATCAGAAACTGCAGCGGCGTTCTGTCAGTGCCTTCCGTTTTTGCTTCTTTGTTTTCCTCGGATTGGTCGGAGTAAATACAACGGGCATTGTAGCGGGGCAAGAGGTTGTCTCGGATCAGATTGACTTCGGGTCGCAGATTAAGCCGATTTTGGCGGATAAGTGTTACGCCTGTCATGGTCCGGATGAGTCCAAGCATGAAGCTGACTTTCGGATTGACCAAAAAGCAAGTTTGCTCGATCCCGAGCTAGGGATTTTAATTCCCGGGGATCCTGACGCCAGTCTACTCGTCGAGAGAATTTTATCGACTGATGCTGACTTAGTCATGCCGCCGAGTGATCATGTAAAAACACTTACAAAGATTGAGAAAGAACTCATTGTCGCTTGGGTAGCACAAGGCGCGACGTGGGCCGAACACTGGGCGTTTAAATCACCTGTTGCCAAAAAACAGGGAGGCTTGGTTAAGGACTTCATTGACCAGTCGATTCAAGAGCGACTTTCCAGTTTGGGGCTAAAGTCGTCGGAACAGGCGAGTCCGGACGCGTTGCTGCGGCGACTGAATTTAGATTTGATTGGTCTGCCACCAAGTCCGAGTAAAATTACTGAGTTTAAAGCAGATGTGATCAAGCGAGGATTGGAAAAAGCCTATGAAACCGAAGTCGATCGCCTACTTGCAAGTCCGCATTTTGGCGAGCGAATGGCAGTGAACTGGCTTGATTTAGTGCGCTATGCTGACACGGTTGGTTATCACGGCGACCAAAACATGAGTGTCTCACCGTATCGAGATTATGTGATCGAAGCTTTCAATGCGAACATGCCGTTTGATCAGTTTACTCGTGAGCAGTTAGCGGGAGATCTTTTAGAGAATCCGTCTGAGGAACAGTTAATCGCTTCTGGTTACAACCGTCTAGGGATGATGTCGGCCGAGGGCGGAGTGCAACCGGAAGAGTATCTCAATAAGTATGCGTCGGATCGGGTGCGGACGACCGCATCGGTCTGGCTTGGAATCACACTCGGTTGTGCGGAGTGTCACGATCATAAATTCGATCCCTTCTCCTCGAAGGAGTTCTATGAGTTTTCGGCGTTCTTCGCAGACATAAAAGAACAGGGACTCTATGCGGGGGCACACAACACTGGTTTATGGGGACCTTCAATTAAGGTCTCAGATGATAAACTGCCAGGTTTGTTGATCCCAATCGACGAGGCGATTTCAAAAGTAAAAACAAGTCTCGCACAATCGCCGTCTGCAACACAAAGCCGATTGGCTTGGGAAGCGTCGCTGAAAAAATCGTTGCCAATTTGGAAATCGTTATTGCCAACATCGGTCACGGTTCCCGAGGGCGTCAAAGCGGTTGCGGAGCCTGACCGTTCAATTTTGATTTCGGGCGAGAATGTGGCTCAAGCCGTTTACGGTGTTTCTGTTGAAGTAAGTGATTCACTTGAGGCGATCAGATTAGAGGCCCTACCGCATGAATCACTTCCTTCCAACGGTCCGGGTCGAGCGTCAAATGGAAATTTTGTGGTGTCTGAGTTGATCCTCATGAGCGGTGACCAACTTCAGCACTTTGAATGGTTTGACAAAGACTTTGCAGAGTGGCCGGAAAAATTAAAGGCTAGATTGGTCCAGTTGAGTGATGCGAGTGCCACGGTCGAACAGGTTCAATCTGCGAATCAGCATCCCGATAAAAAGTGGTCAGCAGCAAGTGTGATTGATCGAGACACCCGTGGAAACACGTGGGGTTGGGCCGTACTTCCGCAGGTTGGCAAGGCTAATGAACTGGTTGTCCGGGCGAAAACGGGGCCGTTTAAAAAAGGAAAGTTTACCATCGTTGTTCGGCAACAGCACGATAACTCCGCTCATACGCTTGGCCATTTTCGATTGTCGGGGACCGATGTCGAGCAAGCGGTGGCGAACCCACTCGGTTCAATGCCACAAGGCATTCAGGACATTTTGAAAGTTCTTGAGTCCGATCGCAGTACTGAACAGAGACAGGCGATTCACGACTATTACGTTTCAGTATCCCCGGAATATGAAAGAGCCAGAAAACAGATCAAGGCGTTGGAAGTCGAGCGGGATCAAATCGTCAAAGACCATACTCGGATTACGTTGGTAACGACTTCGGTCGAGCCCCGCGAAATACGAGTTTTGGCACGAGGGGATTGGATGGACAAATCGGGCGAACTGGTAAGCCCCTCGGTTCCCGCTGTGTTGGGTGGGCCGAATTGGGAGATTGACGGCGAGGGCAGCGAACCTGCAACCCGGCTCGATCTCGCTAATTGGATGGTCAGTCAAGATAACCCGCTTACCGCACGGGTTTTTGTGAATCGCATTTGGCGGTTGTTATTCGGTGCTGGAATTACAAACGTGCTCGATGATTTCGGATCGCAAGGGGAGCCTCCGACTCACCCCGAAATTCTAGATCAACTCGCGGTTGAATTCATGAGTTCGGGATGGAATGTCAAACAACTGATTCGAGAGATTGTGCTGACGAAAAGCTATCGTCAAACTTCTGGTATTCGAACGGATCTGCAAGAGTTGGATCCCGAAAATAGAATGTTAGCACGGCAGTCGCGATTTCGATTAGACGCGGAGTTTATTCGGGATCAGGCTCTTGCCGTAAGTGGTTTACTGGTAAGAAGCCAGGGTGGTAAGAGCGTAATGCCGTATCAACCGGAAGGGCTGTACCGCCACCTGAATTTCCCGAAACGAAAGTATAAAGCGAGCAACGGAGTCGATCAGTATCGCCGTGGTTTGTATACCCATTGGCAGCGGCAATTTTTACATCCAGCGATGAAAACGTTCGATGCGCCGTCTCGTGAAGAGTGTACTGCGGCCAGGCCCCGCTCGAGCACGCCTTTAGCGGCATTGGTCCTACTCAATGATCCTTCTTATGTCGAGGCCGCGAGGTCGTTGGCGACGCTTGTCTTGGAAAAGCGGGATTCGACCAAAGACCGAATTGATTTGATTTTTGAGAGAGCCTTTTCACGTGAAGCGTTGGAGAGTGAGAGGGAAGTGATTGAAGAACTTTTGGAATCCCAACAACAGTTCTACAAAGCGAATGTTGAGAAGGCGAGCGAATTAATTTCGATTGGACAAACTCCGAAGCCTACGTCTGAGCAGGTCAACGTTCCCGATGCGGAACTGGCTGCTTGGACTTCCGTTTGTAGAGCCGTAATGAATATGCATGAATTTGTGTTGAGAAAGTAAAATGAAATTTGAAAATTCAAGCGAAGCAGAGTTGAAACGGGCTGCGCAACTGTCCCGGCGGACGTTCTTGAAACGGACGTCGACGGGGGTCGGCGGAGTCGCATTGAGTTCGATGCTTGCAGGTTCAGCAACCGCGGGGGTTGGCGGTAACTTGGTGATTCCGCCTCGGTGTAAACGTGTGATTCACCTTTGCATGGCTGGAGGCCCGTCCCATTTGGAGACGTTGGATTACAAACCAAAGTTAGCAGCGATGGATGGCAAATCAATGCCCAAGTCGTACACCGAAGGACAACAAATTGCTCAACTGCAGGGGCAACGCAACAAATTGAGAGTTTTGGGTCCTCAGCACGGCTTTAAAAAATGCGGTCAGTCGGGGAATCAAATTGGAAACGTGCTGCCACACATACAAAGCATTGCCGACGAGATGTGCATCATTAACTCGATGCACACCGATCAAATTAATCATGATCCTGCGCATAGTTTGATCAATACTGGGACAAGCATCCCCGGCAGGCCTTCGATGGGATCTTGGTTGTTGTATGGGCTGGGTTCGGAAACCGATAATTTACCTGGCTATGTCGTTTTGACTTCGGTAGGCGGTGGCCAATCGCAGCCAATTGCGTCGCGACAGTGGCATAGTGGGTTCCTGCCAAGTAAATTCCAGGGCGTAGAGTTTCGATCTCAAGGTGAGCCCGTGCTTTACGTTAAGAATCCATCCGGGGTCGATCGTCCGCGACAAAAAGAAATCGTAGACGCGGTTGAGCGGTTGAACCGTATCTCCCTCGCTGCGGATTACGATCCAGAAATTGAGACTAAAATATCGCAGTACGAATTGGCATTCAAAATGCAGATGTCGGTTCCTGAATTGGCAGATATTTCAGATGAGCCCCAGAGTATTCTTGATCTCTACGGTACACAGGGAGCGGACGGTAGTTTTGCGGCTAATTGTTTGTTGGCGCGAAGGCTGGCCGAACGAGGGGTCAGGTTCATTCAGCTTTACCATCGAGGCTGGGACCATCACGGCAACATCAAACAAGGCATCGAGGTAACCTCAAAGTTTGTTGATCAAGGTTCCGCGGCGTTAGTCAAAGACCTTAAACAACGCGGAATGCTGGATGACACATTAATCATCTGGGGTGGCGAATTCGGGCGAACCCCGATGGCGCAGGGGAACGGACGCGACCACCACATCAAAGGCTTTTCCTGTTGGATGGCGGGTGGTGGTATCAAACCGGGAATGACTTACGGTTCGACCGACGAACTAGGCTATGCCGCGGAAGACAAACCTTTTCACGTTCATGATTTGCATGCCACGATGTTGCATCAGTTTGGTTTGGATCATACGCGGTTGACCTATCGGTATCGAGGGCGAGACTTCAGGCTCACAGACGTTGCAGGAAATGTGGTCAAAGACATTTTGGCTTAAACTAGCTTTTGTTCACTGCGGTGCTGAATCGGGTGGTTGGAACTTAACCGTGCGCGAACCCGGTGTTTCGTGGAATCTATTTACCTGTTTCTTCCCACCAGCCTTGGGGTGGTTTAAAGCCAGGCTTTAAGAATTGTGAATGCTGCCGTTCAAGAGATGGTTTTTGTTTATCTCGAATGTTAATCATTTCTTTCTGTTGTTTTTTGAGATCGAAGTTTGGGTTCACCGTGGGGTGGCGTGCATCCATTTCCGCGATCCAGCTTTTTAATTCCCGGGCCAGGCTTTCCTGGATTTGGGGGTGTTGGTCGATGATGTTTTTGGTTTCTGAAATATCCGCGTCGATATCATAAAGCTCGTATCGCTGATCCTCTAAATAGTGAATTAACTTCCATTTCCCACGCGTGATAATTGAGGAAGGCTCACCTCCCTGGTTTCCATAATGCGGGTAGTGCCAAAACAGAGGTCGAGCGGGTAGCGTTTGCCCTTTTAACAGCGGGACTAAACTGAGACCATCGACGTGTTGGTTGGGGCGTAGGGGAAGCCCTGCCAACTCTAAAAGAGTCGGATACAAATCGGTGCCGATAACGGGGGTGTCGCACCGTTGCCCCGTGGTCGTAGAGCCTGACCACTTGATATAAAACGGCTCGCGTATTCCACCTTCCCATTGTCGTCCTTTACCACCGCGGAGTGGTAAGTTGGAAGTCGCTTTTCCATCACCTGCAGAAACGCCACCGTTGTCGGATGTAAAGACGACGATGGTGTTTTCGGAAAGATCTAATCGATCGAGCGTAGCAAGGACCATTCCCACAGCGTCATCCATTGATTCGACCATCCCTGCATAGAGCGGATTGTCTTGGACTTGCCTGACGGGTGTTGTTCGATCGATCAGGAATCGAGATTCAGGAGCATCGCCTAGCTGAGTGGCTTTATCGCGGTACTTTTTCCAGAGCTTTTCAGTCGTTTGGATGGGGCCATGAACTGAATAAAAAGAGAGGTAGGCAAAAAAAGGTTCGTCCTTGTGCTGTTCGATAAATTTTACTGTTTCCTGGCCAAGTCGCAGAGGAAGCAGTTCGCCCTTGGGACCGCTTTCCATTTCCGGATTGCTGTAGGGGGAGAAATATCCGCCGGGTGGTGAACCGCGGTGGTGGCCTCCAATATTGAATTCGAAACCATGGTCGGTCGGTAGCGAACCCTCGCCACCGAGGTGCCACTTGCCAGCAAAAAATGTTCGGTAGCCTGCAGCCTGGAAAGCTTCGGCAAGGGTTTCATCTTCTGCCGGTAGCTCATGGTTGTAGGTCGCAGGAAGTAATTTTGTATTTCGTTTCCACTGTGCCCCCTCTGCCGCTCCGATCCAGTCAGTAATATTTAGACGCGCAGGGTACTTGCCAGTCATGAGACTTGCACGGGACGGACTGCATACCTGGCAGGTAGCGTAGCCACGGGTGAACTTCATTCCTTCGTTAGCGATTCGGTCAATGTGCGGACTCTCATAGAAGGTACTTCCCTCATTGCTTAGGTCTCGCCAGCCAAGATCATCAGCCAAGATAAAAACAACATTCGGTGGGTTGTTTTCCGCTCCATCGTAAAATCCGTTCAGCGGTTCGATGTCAAAAGCAAATGCAAGCAACATAATCGCTGCGATGGTCGCCGTGTTTCGGAAGTTCATTTTGAGAAACCTGATTTCTGGGGAAAATTGAGTTACCAACTTCGTGGGTCTCGTCGGGGTGGGAGGCGTTGATGACGCAAAATATTTATAGCCGTTGAGGCAAGGGAAATCCATTACTCGATTACGCCAGAGAAAATAGACTCACCGCCCGGAGTAATTGGCCGTGACCGAGCGAGGGTGCCTGTGGGTTTAATCGTGAATCTCTAGAAAGACGCAAGGAGTGCTGCCTGGGAGTGCTTCAAGGTGTTTATGTTAGCGCATGAAAAAAGCTCATCAATGGTTGATGAGCTTGCGAATTTTCAATTGTCTGATTTACTAGACATCCACTTCGTCGGTCGATGGGGTCACGACGCGACCCATGTAGTACCCGCAATTTGGGCAGACGACGTGAGTCGGTGTTGTTGTGCTACATTTAGGGCACAATGTAAGTGGGCGAGGTTTGATTCCATCGTTCGCTCGGCGTTTGCCAGAACGGGAATTCGAATGTTTTCTCTTTGGAACAGCCATGATCTCTACCTGACGGAGGGTCTTGTGTGCATCTTTGATCCGAAATTTTAGCGACCGATTTATTTTCGCTCAACGCCTGATTTCGGTTTTGTCGATGAAAAACCCCGCTTTTTCTTCGGCGAGGTAGTTTCAAGCAGAACCGGTTTCTACTCGGGGGATACCTAGTAGGTGCCGGTTTAACACGGTTTTTACCGCGAAAAATGACTGCCAGCCCTGTATCCACCTCAATAAATCGACTAATCAACGCTTTTACTCCAAAATACATTGCGATTTTTATTGGAATAGACGAGCCGCTCACGACGCCCGTCTTCTAAAGGTCCTCTCCATCGAAGTAGCTAAATTGAAACCAGTCTCCCGCCTGCTAGCTTGTTTAAGCGGTTGCTTGGGGCTGACTGGATTGCAATGTTCGAGCATCGGAACAGGTAAAACGCAGCATTTTACGGCTTTACGTCTCGCCAAAACTGGTTGAGGAATGAGCGAACGATTAGTTTGCTAAAGTTTGCGGATTATCGCAAGTTTGCCGAATGTAGCGACGATAAATACTTTTGTTGGTTCCGAGATGACTCAACTGCGCCTTTTGTGCAGCGGGTCATCGAAGGACAGAACCGGGGGGTTCGATGGCAGA
>JAAEMV010000689.1 GCA_024225195.1 Planctomycetaceae bacterium
AGTTGGTGTCTGCTGGACACTCTTATCGACAAGTCGGTCGGCTGGTCAATCTAAGCAAAAATACCGTGTTGGATATCGTTAAAAGAAGTCGGAGTGAAAATCCTTAGCGTGCTATATTTTCCGTTTCCTGAGACGACCCCTAACTGAAGACATTGACGGTGGATGGGCTGCAATGGGAATTAAAACCTCTACAGAGTTCACAGCGGGTTGCAAGCGTTGGGTTGAGTTGAGGTTATCGGATTGGAAGTGGAGGGCTGCCATATGATTGCCATCTCTGACATAGCGTTTTAAGGTATTTTTCTAGGGCGTATTGATGTTTCAACGTATTAACAATCATACGAACAACCTCATTCTCTCAGGTCATTTTCTTCTTGCCGATGGGTGATTTTTCGCCGATAAGCACTTGGTGATACACCAAACCAGCGTTTAAACGCGCGCCGAAAATTAGCAGAGTCGTGGTAATTCAGTAAGCTGGCAATTGCCTCGACCGATATTTGAGGGTCATGTAAATAACTACTGGCTTTCTCAGATAAAATCCGATCTCGAATCAGCCGGTAACTCGTGTTCTCTTTGACCAGACGTCTGGCCAGCGTACGCTTATTCATAAACAAGGCTGCAGCCAGATCCTCTTCACTCAGTTGCCCGAGCGGATAGGACAGCATGGCTTTTTGCACTTGGTAGGTGGTGCTGTGTTGTTGGGTCTTGAGCCGGTTGAGGATCATTTCGCATTGTTGCATCGCCAGCAGATAGCTATCGTGCTGCGCGGATGCATTGGCAATCAAGCACAACTCGGTCGGCACTCGGATCGACAGTTGTGGCTGATCAAACTGATAGGTACCGGCAAGATAATCCGCGTAACAGGCATGATGATCGGGGGCGGGATGGCTAAACTGAATCACCGCCTCGGTCAGCGGTCGTCCAACAATAAATTCGGCACATTCCGAAAAAATCACCGCAACAGTTTCGGACAGTAGCCGATGTACTGCATGACTCAAGGTCTGCTCAAAGAAAATCAAGCAGGTCGTCCACTCAGCATTGGTGTGTGTTTCGAGCCTAATCAAACTCATACGGGTCGGCAAAAAAGTTTGAAACGCTTGTAACACGGCCAATAAGTTCGGGCTGCTATTGATTAAAAAGCCCATCGAGCCATGTGTTGACGGCGTGAGCCGCTGCCCTAAACGCAAGCCAAACTGATCGGATGCGGACAACTCCAAGCTATTTTGTAAGATTTGAATCTGTTGGCTGGCCGTGATCATCGTGTCGTCACGCATCAGTTGTTCAGCGGTCAGCGTGGTGAATTTTAATAGTTTAGGTAGGTCACGCGCCTGCAAGTCCAGCTCTAGGCCAATCAGACGGGTATAGCTACAGGGGATATTAGCAGATTCACTTGTACTGGCGAGACCAGTCAGCAGACTTGGATGCAACATGGCTCAAACACCTCAATAACAGACCAGTATGAAAGAACATCGACTAGAAAAATGCAATCGACGATGGGGCTACAGCGCCATAATCGTCTTTTAATGACCCTATATTGTCAACAAGAGACCTGTAAGCAGTATGGATACATGTCTATTATGAGTAAAGAGGGATGGCTATTTTCATCGGCGTCACCAGCAACCGTATACCACACAGGAGTAGTAATAATGGGTCAAATTACATTGATCGAGTATGACGGTACCGCCACCGTACTTGACATCGAAGCGGGCAAGTCGCTGATGCAACTGGCTATAGATCACGGCGTATCCGGCATTGATGGAGATTGCGGTGGCGAATGTGCTTGTGGAACCTGTCATGTGATCGTTGACGGTGCTTGGCTGGCGGCGACAGGACAGCCCAATGACGAAGAGGCGCGCATGCTAGAGATGGTACCAGAAGGTACGGCGTCGTCTCGTTTGGCGTGCCAGATTCAATTGTCCGATGCAATGGATGGCATGGTGGTGCATTTGCCTGAGTTTCAAATGTAGTGACGGCAGATTTCAACAGCTGTTAAGCATCATCATTGAGGAATGAATCATGAAAAACATGCAAGCCACACTAAACCAAATTTCAGCCCTGCTGCCGATACCCATGCATTTACAAGTGAAAGGCATGCAGGTGTTCCAAAAGGTCAAGCAACGGGTGACACAGGCGCAACCGTTCCCTGATTTTGTAGAAAAGCCAATCCCCGATGTTGCCACGCTCAAGCTCGAAGACATCGATATGAGCAATCCGTTTTTATATCGACAGCATCAATGGCAGTCATACTTTAAGCGGCTACGCGACGAGCGTCCTGTTCATTACCAAAAAAGCAGTCCATTCGGTGCATTTTGGTCGATTACCCGTTATGACGATATTGTGTTCGTGGACAAATCCCACGAGCTGTTTTCGGCGGAACCGGTGATTGTGATTGGCAAGCCGCCCGCCGGACTGGATGTGGAAATGTTTATTGCAATGGATCCGCCTAAGCACGATGTGCAGCGTCAAGCGGTACAAGGTGTGGTCGCACCGAAAAATTTAAAAGAAATGGAAGGGCTGATCCGCAGTCGGGTACAAGAGATTTTGGATGATTTGCCGCTCGATACGCCGTTTGATTGGGTGGAGCGGGTGTCCAAAGAAATCACCGCACGCATGCTGGCGACCTTGTTAGATTTTCCGTATGAACAGCGGCACAAGCTGGTGTACTGGTCTGATACGTTGGCGGGCAGCGCAGAAGCCACGGGCGGTGAGATTAGCGACAACGATGTGCTTTTTAATGCCGCCGCTGATATGGCCAAGCAGTTTGCCGCGCTGTGGCATGCCAAGGCGGCTCAGCAAGCGGCAGGTGAGCCGATGGGATTTGATTTGATTAGCTTAATGCTGAGCAATGACGATACCAAGGATTTGATTCACCGTCCGATGGAGTTTTTGGGCAATTTGGCCTTGCTGATTGTCGGTGGGAATGACACCACGCGGAACTCCATGACCGGCGGGGTATATGCGCTGAACCTGTTTCCTGAGCAGTTTGTCAAACTGAAAAACCAACCGAGCCTGATTCCAAATATGGTGTCCGAGATCATTCGCTGGCAGACCCCACTGGCGTATATGCGTCGCATCGCCAAGCAAGACATCGAGATGCACGGCCAAACCATCCGTAAGGGCGACAAGATCTTAATGTGGTATGCCTCGGGCAATCGTGACGAGCGGGTGATTGAACAGCCAGATGCGTTTTTGATTGATCGTAAAGGTGCACGCAATCATTTGTCATTTGGCTTTGGTGTGCATCGCTGTATGGGCAATCGCTTGGCCGAGATGCAGTTGCGGATTCTGTGGGAGGAGTTATTGCTTCGCTTCGACAATATTGAGGTATTGGGTGAGCCAGAGTTGGTGCAGTCTAACTTTGTGCGCGGCTATGCCAAGATGATGGTCAAACTGACTGCCAAAGCGTAGGTATCAAAATAGGCGACAGAGGCATTTTGCAACTGTCGTCGGCAACAATTGATGCTGTGCATCAACCATGAACTGAGTGAATTCATATGCAAACAATCGTCATCATTGGCGCAAGTCATGCTGCGGCGCAGTTGGCGGCAAGTCTGCGGCCAGATGGCTGGCAGGGCGAGATTGTGGTGATCGGCGATGAGCCGTATTTGCCGTATCATCGACCGCCGTTGTCCAAGACCTTTTTATGCGGTGCACAACTGGTCGATGAGTTATTGATTCGGCCAGCCGCTTTTTATCAAAAAAATCAGATCGAATTTCGGCACGGGCGGGTGGTTGCGATTGATCGGGCAGCGCGCAGCGTGACACTACAAGATGGCAGTACGCTTGCGTATGACCAGTTGGCGCTGTGTACCGGTGCACGAGTCAGGACGGTGTCGCTGGCTGGGTCTGATTTGGCAGGTGTGCATTATCTTAGAAATATCAGCGATGTACAGGCTATCCAGCCATTTGTACAACCCAACGGCAAAGCAGTGGTGATCGGTGGTGGCTATATCGGTCTTGAAACAGCCGCCGCATTGACCGAGCAGGGCATGCAGGTGGTGGTCTTGGAAGCCGCCGAGCGGATTTTGCAGCGGGTAACTGCACCGGAAGTGTCGGACTTTTATACGCGGATTCATCGCGAACAGGGTGTGACGATTCATACCGGTGTGTCGGTCACGGCGATCACGGGTGAGGGGCGGGCGCAAGCGGTGCTGTGTGCCGATGGTTCGATGTTCGATGCAGATCTGGTGATCATCGGGGTCGGGGTTGTACCGAATATCGAGTTGGCGCTGGACGCGGGCTTGCAGGTGGACAATGGTATTGTGATTGATGAGTATTGCCGTACCAGTGCGCCAGAGATTGTGGCCATCGGGGATTGTGCCAATGCGTTTAATCCGATTTATCAGCGGCGGATGCGCTTGGAGTCGGTACCAAACGCCAATGAACAGGCCAAAATTGCCTCGGCGACCTTGTGTGGCTTACAGCGGACCTCGAAGAGTTTGCCTTGGTTTTGGTCAGATCAGTATGATCTAAAGTTGCAGATTGCGGGACTCAGTCAGGGGTATGATCAGATCGTGATTCGGGGTGATGTGCAGCAAAGGCGTAGCTTTGCAGCGTTTTATTTGCAGGCGGGTCGCCTGATTGCGGCGGATTGTGTGAATCGTCCGCAGGAGTTTATGCTAAGCAAAAAGCTGATCACGGCTGGTACGGCGGTCGATCCACTGCGGTTGGCGGATGAGTCGATTGCGGTACAGGCGTTGATGGGGTAGCTTAAAACTACATCAGGCTAGATTTGCATTACGCTGATTCAGATGTTAATCAGAATGGCATCGATAGATACCTGTGAGAGCAAGTCAGGTGCAGCTTTGGCTTTGTGTAATTCACCACCCGTGATCGCAAACACGATGGGTAATCCATACCCATCTACGGCAAGATGGATCTTACTTGTCTTGCTACCTCGACTTAAGCCAATCGCCTCCTGATCGTGAGTTGCAGCACGTGCATTATGTTGATGTGCCTTGACGTAATTGCTATCCATAACCCCTACTCTATATCAGAGTCAGTAGATAAAACCCTGAGTATGCTTTGGAAAAAACCTTTTGCTGACCAGTCGTTGTATCTTTTGTAGAGATTAGGCTGCTGACCAAACTCAGTCAGGAGGTAGGTCTAGCCATGGACATTTCACCCACATTCTGTAGAGCATGGCTTCTACGGTGAGCCGTAAATTTGGTTTGTGATCAATGTCCTGTTGCTTGAGCATAGGAGAAATCTTTGCTCAATGTTGGTCGTTCAGCATAAAGCGTGGCATGGTGGACTCGGATGGGGAGAGCTTTAATTCTCTGAGTCTGCCTCCAATTTGCAATCAATATTTTCAAACGTCAACACACTCTAATGTAAAAAAACTAACATTAAAAAAACACCTCTGCCAAAAGGTCTGGTAGCTATATTCGATGTCAAAGATGATCTGGCTCACCTGCTGCGTTGTTAACTCATTCTATCAAATTTTGAGGACAGGCTTGACATTTGGTCAATCGACCAATATATTCAAAATATGCATTTGGTCATTTGACCAATACCCGTTGAATTCTTGTGTGATATTTGCTGTGCCTGACCAAGGTGAAAAATATTGCTCAAGGTCAAATGTGATAGCAGGTTTACAGACATTCGATGCCTTTACAAGGAAACTCTCGCCATGACTCATATGATCAATATCCAGCCACGTAAGCCGCGGTTTGATTTAAGTGATGTTCCAGTTTTTTGGAACGACGGTGACCCGGTGTTAACACGCTTCTTTGATGCACTTTCTATTCACTTCCCCGATGGAGAGCGTTTTTTTATTCAGTCGGTGCGTAACTATCAGGATCTGGTCACAGATCCTAAACTGAGAGAAGATATCAAAAACTTTTTTCGCCAAGAAGCGCAACATGGCATTGTGCATGACCAGTATAATGCGGTGATGCAGTCGCAAGGCATTCATGTCGAAAAGGTCATCGCAAGATTCAAATTATTTATTCGGCTCTCCCAAAAACACCTGCCCGCCAAGTATCTGTTGGCCATGACAGCTGCCTTTGAACATATTACTGCTGTACTAGGCGAGGGTGCTATGGAGGGTGAGGGTGAGATGTTCAAGAATGCTCATCCCGCAATGCGTGCCATGTTCATGTGGCATGGGGTAGAAGAAGTCGAACACAAAACAGTAGCCTTTGATGTTTACGAAACAGCGGCAGGTGGGGGGTATTTCACCCGCGCATCTGCTTTGATTATCGGAACGCTACTGGTACATGCGGTGGTTGGCTCAGTTCTTTGGCATATGTTGAAAATTGACAAACTACAAGGTCAGCCATTGGTGCTTGCTAAGGGATTTTATCGCCTCTATGGACCACGTGGCCTGATTACCAGACTTATTCCACGCTATCTGGACTGGTTTAAGCCAGGTTTCCATCCTAGCGACACCGAAATCCCAGAAAAGGTTAATTCTTGGCTGGCTGAATATGATAAGCATCAAGACCCTATGGAAGCGTCACGAATTGTTTTTAATGTCCCCATTGCAAAAGCTGTATAGATCAGGAGAGACCGTGAAAGACTCGACTCGACTTGACCAAGTCGAGTAACCTGTCTTATTGATATAATGTTATGAGTCAAACTATGTTGAGTAGTGAATCTACGCGAGTCGAAGTTGCTGACCGCGAGAGAGTATTAGCCGCTTCTGCCAAGCTGTTTCGAGAAAAGGGTTTTGAGCGTACCAGTGTGCGAGAAATTGCCAGTGCTTGTGGTATTCTTCCAGGCAGTCTGCATTACCGCTATCGTAGTAAAGACGATATTTTGGTTGATATGATGCGGCTTGCTATTGAGAGAACTATTTACAGGATTGTTGAGGCGACTTCCGCGATTCAAGATCCACTCAAAAAAATGCAATCGGCACTGCAGACACATGTCGATATCCTTATGTCGGGTGACGATATGGTTTATGTGTTGTTGTTTGAGTGGCGCTCGGTACATGGAGTCGCACGTGAGCAGATTATTGCTGAGAGAGACAGATACGAGCGATATTGGCAGACAATTCTTGATGATCTGCAGTCTTATGGTTGTATCCGAAACGATGTGGATGCAGATCTGTTAAGACTGATTGGGCTAGGAGCAATAAACTGGGCTGCCACTTGGTATAAAGAAAATGGTAAGTACAATCTTGAACAGATCGCGGATGCGATATGGCAGATGATGACAAGAGGCATCCTTAATCCAGATTTTCACGAAGAGGCAAAAAACCTGTGACCAACTATAAGACTCCATCCCGTATCACGCACGCCATCGGGAGGCATTGTGGCAGCTCCGCAATTCGTGATTTGCTCGAGTTTAATGGGCTGAATATTTCCGAGGCCATGTGCTTTGGATTAGGCTCAGGGCTTGGCGTGACCTATTTGGAAATGGCTGACGCCCCTGTGCCATTTTTAGTGCATGTGCGGTCTTTGGGGTTTGAAGCGCGCGTATTTGAAAGTATCGGTATACCCTTTGAGTGGCAAACCTTCGAGTCACCCGAATCGGCAGCCACCGCGCTGGAGAAATGTTTGGATGCGGGTCACCCCACCCTGTTGCTGACGGATATTTTTTATTTACCTTACTTCAACAGCAGCACGCACTTTCCCGGTCACGCCATAGCCGCTTGGTCGAGAAATCCAGAGACAGGTGCGGTATTTGTCACCGATACCGAGCGTCCGAGTGTTTTGTCGGTGACGCGAGAGGCACTGACCCGCGCACGTTTTTCTACACAGCCCCCATTTATTCACTATGGCAATATGTTCACGCCCACCGCGTTTCAAGGCGAAATTACCCCCGAGATGATTACCGGTGTCATCCATGACAACGCCAAGTCATTAGCTGTGAGTGGCATATCGGCACTGGAAACATGGCTGGCCGAACTGAGTCGTTGGGGAGCCACAGGCGATTGGCACTGGACGACCCGATTTGCCTACCAAATTATTGAAAAGCGTGGCACAGGTGGCGGCGGCTTCCGCAAAATGTACGCTGAATTCCTTGATGAAGCGGTTCACTATGACGCAAGTGTACAGCAATATCGACTGCCCCTGTTAATGAGGGCTTGCGAAAAAGCATGGACGGCATTAGCCATGTGTTTGAAGTCTGCCTCGGAAAGCACAAACTTTCCATATGCCGCCATTGAAGAGGCCATTGTGGCGGTGATGCAGGCCGAACGTAATTATACAGATGCCGCCCTTGCACTTTGAGACGTGCCGCTAATTTTTTCGCAATAAAATCAGCCAGCAATGGCGGGAGTTCAAAAATGGACAGTAATAACACGGCACACCTGACCATGGCTAAGGCGTTTTTTGGTACTAATCACCCTTTATTCAATATGTTCAATATTAGTGTTGGTGCAGTGAGCGATGGTCATGCCGAGATGACGATGCCCTTCTCTGAGCAACTCTCTGACCGTAAAGGCTCACTGCATCGAGGGGCTTTGGTGACGCTGCTGGATACGACTTGCGGCTTATCTATTTTTTCGTCATTGCGGTCGTTAGAGCCGATTGCCACTATTGATTTGCGTGTCGATTTTTTGCGACGTATTCCCTCTGCGGTAGGTTTAAAGGCGATAGTGGATTGCATTGGTAGAACCGATACGGTGGCCTTTATCACGGGCCGAGCGGTTGCAGAAGACAGTGGTGAGCTACTGGCTACTGTCACTGGTTCTTTCGCAATCGGCACGATGGGACCCTCTTTTGACAGCAATGAAGCGCGAGGCGAGTGATATGAGTATAGTAAATCAGATGAGCGCGGAAACACCCCCACTAAAATTGTGTGACGAGCCTTTTGTCGATTTTCTAGGTTTTCGTGAGGAAATGCAACATGGAGAAATACAGTACTTTATGGACTTTCGTGATTCGCATATCGGCAACCCGATGATTGGCACGTTTCATGGCGGCATTCTCGCGAGTTTTGGTGAAGTGGCCGCCGCCGCCTATCTTGCCCGTCAGCGTGGTGATAATGAGCTGCCCTTATGCTCCACGATGACCTTTGATTACCTGCGGCCAGCATTTATAGGTACGTTACAGGCAGTCCCCAGTATTGTTCGTGCGGGTCGGCGCATTACGACAGTATCGGTTCAGTTACTACTTGATGGCAAGTTGGTTTGTATCGGTCGATTCCTGTTTACGGTTAGCAGCAAATAAAATTGGAGCAAGCTCAGTTCAGGATGCCGACCCTGTTTTACTCAGAAAAATTTTCAATAGATAGACAAATAATATCAAATAGCTGGAACTACTACTGATACCGATACAGCGTTGGCGCAGAAATCCCAAACTCCTTCGCCAATGCTCGCTTGGTTTTGTAGTCGCCAGATTCAAGACGTTGATGCAGCAGAGCCACTTGTTCAGGAGTCAGTGACGGCTTACGGCCCTTGTAGGGGTCGTCTCAGGAAACGGAAAATATAGCACGCTAAGGTTTTTCAATTGCGCGCAATGGCCTAAATTTTCCACCACCTATCTTGGCTTTGCTTCGCCATAGATAATCCCCAGTTAAATTGATGTGCTCCCACCCCAGC
>JAAEMV010000690.1 GCA_024225195.1 Planctomycetaceae bacterium
CTTTTTGATATTTGCCATCTCAAGCCTGATGCCCGTCTCCCCACACCAAGCCACAAGATATTTACCATTCTCGCTTCAATTTTCATTCGAAGCATGGCAAATCAATTCCAGAACATTACCTTCTGGGTCCCTAAAAAATATGGCTCGAGCATTCATGCTAGGGAATTCAGAAAACGTAATCTCGATGCCTAAATCGGTAAGTCGTTTTGCGTGTTCTTCAAAACTCGCAGCAGGAATTTCAAACGCCAAGTGATTTAACGTTGATTGAGTGACATCGTGTCCCGTGAAACGTCCTCTCGCGTGAATATGCCGCCGATAGTCAATAATCGCCAGTAATTGTGGATGCCCCCCACGACCAAGGGGAGTGTCAGTTTCACAGATCGTGAGAAATGTAATCGTTGGCTCACCATCAGGGTCCGGCACCAACTTCTCCATTGATAATTCGCTATGAAGGGGAAAGCCAAGAATCCGTATGTAGAAGTCACGCATTTTCGGCAGATCGGCAACGCTGAGCACCACCTCTGATACACCAGTAATAGATTGTGAATTTTTCATACACCTGCTTCGTCGAGAATTCCTTGCAAGATAACGTACAACCTCATGGAAACGATCCATTGACGTGTTGATTTAGTACCGTCAACTGCCTTTGGACAAATGACAACATGCTTCCCTTAGCCCGCAAGATTCACGTCCGTCCCAACCGACATTGCAAGTTGCCGATGAAAACCAAAAAAACATCGCTCACACATCGATGACCGACACCCGTTCTGTGGCGACCTTGCGAGGCAAACTTCCATGAAGTTAACGAATTGCATTTTACAGTTACTTGGAATCTAGGACGCGAATTCCTCCATGGTTCTGTCTCCATGGATTCTACTTTTTACCGCGCATTAGAAAGTAAATCAGCAGTCCGATACCAAGTAGCGCCGCGTATCCACCAATCGACTTTGAAAGTTTATGCAAATCAGTGCCACCATCGTTGGCTCTATTCGGTTGGCTAGGACTCACCGTTCTCGCCGACTCACCTGCCTCCGCAGGTTTCAAAATCGCGAGGGAATCGACGATTCGGAGAACAACCTGTTCATCACGCTCTGAGCCACTTGTTACGCCCATCAATTTGTAGAGCGTGTCGTTATGACGGACCAGAGCTTGAGTGATTTCTACGGAAGCGCTTTTCGCTTTCATACACCACACCTGATACCCGGCAACCTGCCTAGTCGCTAGGCGAGTGACTTTACCTCCAACCTCTTCAGCAAGCCCCTTTTCCACCGCGGCCTGGAGAAGTTTAACACCTGCGGGAATTTGAGTCTTCATCACGCCGATTCTGGCTGATTCATCCTTAGCCACCCAGAGCCCAATAAACGGTTTAGGTGGATCGGAAACCGCAGAAAACTGATCCGAATTAGGCTGGGCAATAGATAAAAATCCATCCGGTGTCGTCCACGTTTGTGCCTGAACCACGCCGGGAAAAAAAACAAACAACGCGAAACCAAATGCAAAGCTGATTTTCATAGAAACGTCTCACCTTGTTGAAAAATCGACTTCGAGCAACAAACTCTGACGAGTCAATTTGGATTTCCAAAACAAAAAGGTTTCACCATCAAATTGTTGACCAAGCATGATGCACCGTCAAGTAATTGGGTACCAACCGGTTCGCTCGAATCAACACGTTAATTCGTTTCGAGTTGGTTCGAAATTAAGACAAACTCGTCAAGCGATTGCCCCAATTTTATTTAACTTGCGTTCGTTGGTGGTCTACCGGGTTTCCGCCGCAAAGGGAGAATCACACAACACCGACGCGGTTTTAGGCATCCCGCATCAGAGAAGCTAATCCCAACACGCCAGTAGCAGCGAACTCCCTTTAAAGTTGCTTAGCCCTTGTCATAGATGGGCCTGCACTTGGAATTTTGATTTACACCATTTGCTACGCCGTCAAAACTGATAGTCCGATATGCACGATAATCAAAATTGCATTAACTACCGCCACCGCTAATCCGAATCGTGTTCGTGCTGGCGACTTTCCTTGCGTCAATCCGAAACTTGCGATGATCGTAAGTATGAGCTGAACGGGAATGTTGAGAAATATCAACTTCACCCAGACAGATTGAACTCGGTCCACGGTCACCGCAAAGAACCCATCCTGCCCCTGCAACACCATGTACACCACGAACCAAATGAGAAAGCCTCGCAAAAATCCCAGCAAAACCATTTCCTCACGAGGACGAGCGCCACCTGCCGTTTCGACTTGCGTTTTATTATTCATTTTTCATACGACCGATCGTTACCGACCAAATCGGGTAAAAGTGAAGTTAATCAAACAGTTTGCAAAATTTCTTTAATTCAAACAACAAATTCCGCCACGCGAATTTATGGAAAGCCAACAAACCACCAACGTTACCACACGTGACACATGAAAGCAGGCAAAAGTTGTTGACGACAAGAGGCAGCGAAACAAACTCCGTGAGCTACATCCGAAAGTAACCATGCTTCGTCCCCCGGTTTCCAACCGCCCTTCATCTACCCGCTTTCTCCAAAATCCGAATTACCAGTAGGCGGAAGTTTGGTGCGTCAAACCCGTATTCGTATCATGGTAATAGCAATGGGTACCACCATTACTAGCCGTGTAGCAATAACTGACAGTATCCTTGGTCAACACCCATCCAACCGGTTCAATTTTTTTTCCCACATCGCTGGGAGCTGTTGGCGATCGCTCACTAAAAGAGTCGAGCGTTTCCCCCTCATCGGCAAATTTTTGGTTTAAAAATTTATTTAAGTCAGACTCCGAAATCGTATAGGTCGCGTAATGATCCAGTAAATCCTGACGCAGAGTAATATCGGTAGCCTCAGGAGGAATAAGATTTCGGCCCCGCTCGGTCCACCAGATACTATTTCGACTCGCATGGTGAGTGTCCGTTCCATAAATCCAAAACAGGGCAAGGCCGAACATCATCATCAGAAACAAAAAAACAACGCCTACCCTGCCGACCTGCCCACGTCGTGGTGTCTCCCGCGGTTGCGAATGTAAATTTTCTTGAAGCATTAGCTGTCTAAAATTTCACGTTAAAAGGGAACGAAAAAAGGTTAACGCCTTAGTCACAACGCCAACACGTTCTAAAAACCCGTTATTCATTTTCAGGGTTTGTATTTGCACCCATCACCCCTGAACCAAAAGTACCAACCCTATGACGGTCGCAATTACCGGGATGGATGCACAATTAATTTCATCGGTTACCTGTCGATCACCTGGATCCTTGCATTGATTCTTCTTTATAGAAATAGTCACTGAGGTTGCGCAGTCGTTCTTTATCTTACACCGATGCTCCGGAAAATTGGGGGCCCTGACAACCTATCTCATAGAACCGCTTTTGCTATTCTTTATAAAATTCTTAATGATTCAGCAAACCAAAGACTCGCTTCCCTTCCACAAAGTTACACATGGAAATTATTTGAAGGGGACTGGATTATCCCGTAGCGGTAAAAAAGTGGTGAATGTAGGTAATGAAACAAACGCCGATCAATAACCAATCGATCACCATGATGGAAATGCCTTTTCCAATCGGCGAAAAAATACTGCCAAAACCAACCCACAACAAATCATTTTTCATATTGTACGCGCACTGCGCGATCGGCAAAATCAACACCCAACGCGGCACGTCGGTCTGGGTGGCGAGCAACAAAAACATGGCGGCCGCCACGAAAAACAACTCCGCGCTCAAACAGGTCATCATCCAATAGAGGTTGTCGGGCTGCGACACCTTGCCAAAACGGTATTTCGAGGGACTCCCCGGAAAGGGAAGCTTCTCGATCATTAGCTCAAAACCGAACGGAAGGATGATGAAATACAAGCCTTGGACGAGCAGCGCTACGCGTTGTAATTGACCGATCTTTACAGAAGAGTCGAGTGCGTATTCTCCACCGTTAAACTGGCAAAACAAAACAAAGAAAGCTACCGTCCCGAACGGAATCAGCAAAGACGCAGCAATAATCGCAGTCGTTTTTGCATCCCGATACGGGGCAAGTTTGGCGGGAGGACCGAAAACCTTACCGTCCGGAGGCACGTTTGAATTAGCAAGCGACATGTGAGCGCCTCCAGACTGATTAAATAAAAGATTACTGATCGCGATTGATGCGATCAAACATTGGAAGAGCGATTAAATTTCGACTGCAGATACATCGTGTTGTGCGAAGCATGCGGAACGACCAACGGCTCTCAATCGAAAGCCCTCAACGCTCTTTCGGTATCGGAAACTTTTCGTCAGCTTTCCGAAAGGCTACGCCGGTTAACCTTCAAGCACGCAGGTGACTGATAAATGACAAACACACGGTTCTCCAACGAAACATAGACACCGCTACACGTCCTTGTCTTCCGCGTTAACCAGCAATTTAAATTCCTTGAAATCCCTGAATGATCCCTCATCCAATTCCAACCACCGCCATAAATCCTCGAGATGCTCTGCATCTCTCATGAACTGATCAACGTTAAAACGAAAACAATTTAAGCCGTCGATGTAGGGCGGATTAACGTACAGTTCCCGCAATGGTTTATTCGATTTCGCCCTATACCAGGTACCCGCCAGAGATCCTTTCCTTCGCCTCTCAGACCAACGCCATTTTTTTTCCACGATAACAACCCGCAACTTGGGAAAAACTTTCCTCCACAACAACGCATTGGCAGAATTTCGAGGATCTTTCCATCCCCATAGCTGATGCCCGGTATGGTCAGCCCAATAAACCTGCAAAAGGCCCTTTAAGTCAACGCCTGCGACCAATTCATCAATTCGATCCTCAAGTTTTTTGATATGAGTTGAGAACTGAACAATTGTTTTTGGTGCGTGTGGAAAACCAATAGTGCTTTCGAGGATCTGATTGTTTGTATTACGAAACACCACTGATTCATGAAATTTCCTTGCATCAATGGGGCCGGCATCTGCTCCAGCGAACATCCCCGAGTAACGTAAAATTTTGGTTGCCAAGGAAGTCCCAGAACCAGGCGCGCCGCAAACCATGATTGGACGAGACTCGATCAACGAAAAACACTTTCATGGGTGAGGGCAACAACCGTGATCACCCAACCGATACCGGTGACCATCATTTTTTTAGGCGAACGCAGGTACTACAATAAACAGAGCGAGTTGTTTCTCCGCGGCTTAATTGAACGCACACGCGCGCCCAATATTAAGCCTCGGAATCGTACAGGATGCCTTCGGAAAATACAAATTCTAGTATCTTAAGCACGCGACACTCGCTCCTTAATTAATGATCACTCAAAACAACGCCGACCGAATCAAAGGCATCGAATTTTGATTGCCGTGGAAAGTATCTCTATTGCTTCCATTTGCTATCAGTGACCTTGGGTTCGTCCTAACGGAACAAACACAACAACTATCTGTGCAGCAGCACTACTCTCAAATTGATGCCCAGACGTCTAAATCACAGGAATATAAATCCCAAAGCTAACCACGGGGCTTCGAAAAACGAATCCCGCAAACCTCGCGAACCTCGATACAAGCCCCCCCCTCAAGTGCAAGAATTAGCTATCGCCGAGGATGGTCTTACGGTACCTCAAACGCTATTTGGATGTCGATGGACGAAAGCGGAATTGCTGCAACCTTTCCACGGGGAACAGAAAAGTATCCCCGCTTGTCGCATGGACCAGCACGTAGGTCGGATGGAATTCGATCGAATCCGCCGCGAGTGCACTATTACCAGCGGAACTGCTAGATGACGTCTCGTAGGTATAGCTAACCACAACGTCTTTAACCACAGAGACAGCTTCCTGGTGCTGACCGACCGAGGAAATGGTGGAACTAGCCTCAGCTTTCCCTTCCATCATAAATGGAACAATGATCGCGACTGCAAAGCCAATGAGTGCGCCGATTAGAATCAAAGAACTTACTTTTTGCTGGGGTACGTTTCTACTCGCATTCATAATACTCTCCTTTAAGGTGTTTTATAAAACAGGCTAGTGTCAAATAAACGAACACAGAAGAAAACCGACAGGCTATCCAACCGGATGGCCCAAATACAAACGCCCACTTCTCGGCATCAATACACTCTCTTGCATCCGCTAACGTTTAGACAATGCTCCATCTTTAATCTGCTAATTCTCTCAACTTAAATTTACCACGGAAGAGATTAGCTTCATAAAGCAAATTGTAAGTAGTTTGATATGAACCTGAAAACGCGCTTCGAATTGGCCAAACGAAAGCCCCGAAATTGCATGCCGATAAAAAGGCGTCCGTGGCAAGAGCGTCATTCCTCAAATTAAGAACTACGTCGCAATGGTCAAATTCGAAGAACTTTCAGTATTCGACTCTGTCGTATTTGCCTACGTTACGTTCACGCATTCAAACTGAGCAATCAAAACAAAGCAGATCGAAGAATGTATTTATCGAACTTAGGCGTTATCTGTCTTATTCGTACACACCGTCACAATATTGGCAACTTTCCAACCACACACCCAAACAAAATATTGTTCGACTGGCGTTTATTCTTTATTTATTAACGCAACTGCAATACGGATAATTCAAATCCCTGTTCTTCGGACCGAAATAATCACCGAGCGGATTGCAGCAAACCGTTCAAATCACGATCCATTGTCGCCATCTTTAGCGAAAGCTTTACACTATTTAAACCGTGTCTTGTCTGCTGTTTTTTGTTGACGACTCAAATCGAAATTATCCAATGATTCAAATCGATAACTTGCGAGTCCAATTCGGGAAGTTTGTCGCCGTTGACGGGCTTTCGATGGAAACGAAACCTGGGCAAATCTTTGGCTTCCTCGGTCCCAACGGGGCTGGTAAGACAACCACGGTTCGCGTTCTCACCGGTGTGTTGCGGCCAACTTCGGGTACGGTCAATATTGCAGGGCACCCAACTCCCTCACAGCTCGCCAAGGTAAAAGAGTTGTGCGGGTATGTACCCGATACCGAAGATCATTTTGAGGAACTAAGCGGTCGCCAAAATCTGAAATTTTTCGCTTCTTTGTACCGACTCCCCAAAAAGAGAGTTGACGAATCCTTAAGCCGATTGGAACTATCGGAAGTCGCCAATCTAGCCGTATATCGGTATTCCAAGGGCATGCGAAAAAAGCTGCTTATCGCTCGCGAGATCATGCATCGGCCAAAGCTCCTGTTTTGCGATGAGCCCACCGCAAACTTGGACGCACATTTAACGGGTGTGGTACGCCAATGATTAAGGGAGCTTCGGCGGGACGGGACCACAGTATTTTTAACGACACACAACATGACCGAAGTGGAAGAGATCTGTGACCACGTCGCTATTCTCTCGCGCGGCCGGCTTATCGATA
>JAAEMV010000691.1 GCA_024225195.1 Planctomycetaceae bacterium
GATGAAATCGTTTCCATAGATTCGCCAGTGCTGTTCTTCTCCAAAGTGCAGTTTCCTGGCTTCGGCGGATTGAATCGCGGGGTCTTCATAAGTTTTTCGTTGGAAGTCGATGGGAACGGTGATCAAGGCCCAGCCTCCTTGTTTGAGAACTCGATGCAATTCATGGATTGCCGCCCGGTCATCAATAACATGTTCTAAAACATGGATGCAAATAACTGCGTCGAACTTATTTGTTTGGAATGGTAGATCGGAGACATCAATTGGATGTTCGGCAAAGGGCCTCCCCTCAAGATCAATTCCGGTGAATTCAATGTTTGCCATTTTTGTGAATCGCCGTGCCAAGGCATATTTGGGTGACACGTGTAGTAATTCAATTGGCTTCTTAAATAAATCGGTATGGTCTTTCAGGAACAGCCAATTTCGTCGATGCCGAGCCTTCGAATTGCAGCGGGGGCAGTATCCTTTTTTTCGCTTTTTGAGTGAGGTGTTTCCCTTGGTAAATGAGCGTAATTTCCAACCACAGCAGGGGCAGCTGACGCGGCGGCCGGCAAATAAAATTGCGCGGCCAGCCAGTATGGCTTCGATCCAAAATCGATGGCTTTGTTTTTGTGCGGATTGGAAAAAAAAACTAATCATTAGTGACGGGTGCTACTTGCCGTTTTTTTCTTCTTCTTGACGAGGTGATTAAGCTGACTGCTTGCCAGCAATCAAAAATAAAAGGTAAAGGGTCTCTCCACGAGGCCACGGCGTAGGCTTTCTTTCCACGAATAGATTTGAACCAGTCAAATAACTGTAGTTCGCCTCGTCGCCAATAGACAAACGAGGACTGCATGTCTTTGCGTAAATGAATCCACTTAACTCCGTTGTAAGTTTGAGTTCTA
>JAAEMV010000692.1 GCA_024225195.1 Planctomycetaceae bacterium
AATACGACAAACTTATCCGACGAATTACAGAAGCTTGCTGAACTAAAAGCCACAGGTATATTGTCAGATGAAGAGTTCCAGGCTGCAAAGCGCAAACTGATTGGCTAACGGCGGATAACCATTCGGTGAACGGGAGCCGCCGATGACGCGGGCTTTGAGATCATAGGTTTCTGGCGGCGGCCCCGTTACCGCTGTCGTTATGCAGCGTCGAGAAGGATGAACCGAATGGACGCATTATTAGACGCAAAAGATATGTGCGACAGAATTAGAAGGCAACAAATCGGAATGAGACACTTGCTCACTACCATGCTCGCGGCGGCTGTGCTATTGCCTGGGTGCCACGTGGATTCAGTTTTTACCGGACCCGTTGAGCAGGCGATGTTTGACGATGTTTGCGCGGGTAACATTCAGGAAGTCAAGAAATTCCTGAATGATGGCGGGAACGTCAATACTCAGGACGAACCGGGAAACACTCCTCTGCATCACGCGGTGAACGAGGATCTCCAGGGCAGCCACAGGGAAATGGTCGAGTTGCTGATCGACAAAGGTGCCAATGTGAATGCTGTGGACGATATACAGACTACTCCATTACATCTGGTGAGCAACAAGGAAACAGCTGAACTGCTGATCGACGCGGGTGCGAATGTGAATGCGAGGGATTCTGAAGGAAAGACTATTTTATATTCATCGGCCCGCAATGCCGCGAACGCATCAAAGACCTGGCAAATGTATCTGGGATTGGTGGAACTGCTTGTTGAAAAGGGTGCGGATGTAAATGTGAAAGATCAGTCCGGGGAGACGCCTCTCCATGTGGTGGCGCGACAATTTGATGAGAAGAAGGCTTCTGAGATCTGTGAATTTTTAATCACCAACGGAGCGAAGGTAAACGAGGAGGATTCGACGGGCCAAACCCCGCTAGATGATGCACTGACGCATCAACGCACAGAAACGGCCGTTGTCCTGCGCAAACACGGCGGCAAGTCAACTGAAGAGCTAAAGGCTAAAGGGAAATAGAATAGACTTCGATGTTTCTGTTGAACTCCAAAACCAGATTGGTCCAAGGACTTTGGTGACCCACGAGATGCGGCATAACAAAATGTTGCACACGGAGTCGCGGGTCGCGCAGCTTTTTGAAATCAATGCTGTTCGCCGCGACCCGGTGAACATAGACGTTATTCCGCTCAAATACGACCCGCTTGGTCTCGCGGTCTCATGGCTTATTACTACCTACCTTGGACGAAATCTCGGCGCGTCTCTCCTCAGTAAGAGGGCGCTTGAATACTGCCACCACATTCCTCGTACCACCTTGAATCATGTTCGTATCAAAAACGTTAATCAGCTCCCAGTGCTCCCACCCGAGCCGATTGATTTCGTAATTGAACGCCTCTGAATTAAACAGGCCACCTGGTGAAAAAATTGCCCTATTGAAATCAAACACTTCCGTATGGTATTCCCAACTCATCTAGCTCTCCACCGTTTCTTGTCACGAATATCGGGTGTGTGCTACAGTCTCATCTCTTACTTGAATAGACGTAAGCTCTGCACTGAACTATTGACTTGCGGCAAACGCGGAATAACAATGTGATGCACGCGAAGCCGGACTTGCGCGTGTTTTTGAAATGGATGATCTATCGTTCCGGCTCGGTGATCACGGACGTTATGTCGCTAATCGCACAATGAACACTCGGCAACGTCTCGTCGCCTTTCTCGGTGCACTTGAGGCTACGCGTCAGGGCTCTCGACAACATGTGGCTGCTGAGCTGGTCCAGCACGAAGGCTCGGACGCAATCTACTTCCCGTCTCACGCGAATC
>JAAEMV010000693.1 GCA_024225195.1 Planctomycetaceae bacterium
TGAACGGTCAACTTTTTAATGATCCGATCAATGTCTTCGAATGAATAGGAGTCATTCGGTTGGAAATCAATGATGTATAGCCCGGGAGTTCCATCGGGACTGGTCAATCGGGGCATGTAGGTAATGGCGCCTCGCTCGCGACTTTCAATCCCAACCAGTCTCATGTAAGGCGGATGCGCCCGATGATTCTGAGTGTTCATAAAATAGACTTTGTGATTATTCGGATCAGCCTTATCGATGATGAATTTCACAAACTCTAAATTCGCAAGGTAGGCATCCCGCGAAACTTCGGGCCCTTGATATGAAAGTTTCTCAAACAGGTCTCTATCTGTAATATTTGCAACACCGAGATCAAATTCAAGATTCTCTGGTTCGATCCGCGGCCCCACCGGTCCGCCCCGTCTTCCAGGTTGAGCGTGAGCAAAATCGCTGGCAAAACAGACGGCGCAAATAACTAAGATTAAAAACGTTGCCTTCATAGGTGAGCTTTCTCGAAACCAAAAATAATCACGGAGTCAATAAAAATTTAAAAACAGAAATTGGCTTGGGAATATAAATAACCAGTTGGCCTCTTCCCGCAGCTAAGAACGACGCAGGGTTGTAATTTGCTTTTCCATTAAAAAGGATTATTGAGGCCTACTTGTTATTTTTCTTCTTTTTTCGTTCTGGAACAACGATGGGCTTATCGGCAGGCATGATGGAGACCTCAATATCAGCGAGTTCTGCGGGTTTCACACCGCGACGGTGACCGCCAAATTGGTAGGTTGCCGGCTGGTAGCCTCCAACAAAATCAATGTTTAGCGTGTTTGTGATTTTGGTCTCCAAGCCAACGGACCAAAGACAGGCATTGATCATCATCCGTCTAAAATCGTCATCCAGTAAATCTTCTGACGCGCCATAGGTAGTCGTAAAGACTCTCCCTTCCTTCTGGCCATCTTGACTGGTGTATTTCCGAACCCACACTCCAGGGCACGGGGCTTTATCCTTAGCAGGATTTGAATCCGGTGACATATTTTCTAACGGCTGGGCGAAAGCTAAGACTTCAGAGCCTTCCACCGGCACCGTCCAGTACCCTCCCGATTGAGCCCACGGCTTGTTCACGCCAGTCATGATAGGATGCGTCTTAGCCTTTTCAGGAACATCCAAACGGGTCGCCATGACATGATTCTTGCCGTAATGACCGGACCAAGATTCACCAAGGACTTGTCTACCGAAGCCCCGTTTATACTCGTCACCCTTGTACTGGTAATCGTATTTTGAAAACTTTAATCCAGTTGGAATCTTAAATGCGTGAGTCGATGTTCGGAGTCCGACGATAGGCCCACCACGATCCAGATAGTCGACAATCGGCTGCATTTGTTTATTTGGGAGATTTTTGAATCTTAAAAAAATCACCGCCAAATCTGCATCCTTTAGTACCTCGGTTCCCGGAAGATTATCGGCAGCCGGATCAATTTCGCCCGTCTTTGGGTCGACGGTAAACAAAACCGTACATTTGAAACCGTGATTAATCGCCAACATTCTAGCGAGGGCAGGCAGTGTTTCTTCCGAACGATATTCGTGATCCCCTGCCAGGAAAACAATGTGCTTCCCAACCCCGATCCCCGATTTTCCTTCGTAGACCAGAGGTTGGCTAGTGTCTTCTGTATCCAATGCGAAACTAACATTGGCTAAACATAAAACTCCCAACCAGCAAAGAATGGTAAAACGAACAATTATTTTCCCGTTAGTCCAATTGCGATTCATGAAATTTCTCAAATCTTGTTTTAAAAAAAGCTCGCGAGTGAGATGGTATCTCAATGACAGATCAAAAGTTTATCAAACAACCCATACGAGGATGCCTAATTAAAAGTGGAATTGCAGTAATATTAGAAAATCAAATTTCTGTGTACTAAATGACAGATCCCTATTTCTTTTTAAATTTCCGCTTTGTTGCTTGTCGCTCACGTGCTTTCATTTCTGTAAGCACGCCTTCATCGCCCTGTGAGGACATCCATTTTTCAAGCTCTTGCGATAAACGCGACATTTCCAACTTCCACGCAGGGTCCGTGGCTAAGTTGTTTAGTTCAAGCGGATCAGACTGAATATCGAAAAATTCAATTTCAGGTCAATAATGATAGGCGTTAACAAGTCGTTTCGCGTTCTCGTCTCCGAGGTTAGCTTTTGCCACCATGGATTCAAAATAGTCTGACTTCGAACAGGCATTTGTGAATTTTGATTCGATGGCACTTGTTGGCCATGTCCGATTTGCAACATCGAAAAACAGACTAACGAGACAAAAACAAACTTTGATGCTTTCTGCGCTTGTCCGGCTATGTTCGGCAATGGCTGAAATTGATGCCTTCGAAAGGCTGATTTTTGGCAAAATGTGGGCAGTGAAAACCATGTTAGAAAAAAAAAGACTTCATCTTTCAGTCGCTAATACTCCCTTCAGAAAATTTATGGATCGAGGCATGCGTTACCCATCAATCAAAGTCATCCATAAGATCCCGAGCAAATATTGGAATCGACTTCGTCTGTGAAGTGGTTTTCGCCTCCACACATCAACTCCGTGCCTCACGTTAGTTTGTAGACGATTTCGCTTAAATTTACAAAAAAACAAACATATAAATTACCGCATAGAACTTGCCAATAACTGCCCCCGCATTTCGAATAGCACCTATATTAAAGTTTTAAGTCACACCCCTGGAGTGATTGTGTTTACTCGACACATCTACTTTTGGGCAGGAACCCTGTTCTTAAAGCAATTTTCAATCGATCCGAAGCGGAATTTTCGATACACATGCGTCCTTGCAACCTATGCCGAAAACCAGTTGAAAACGGAGAGATGCTCTGTGGTAATTGCAGTTCGATTGAAGTCGAAAGACTGGCTGACGAGGCCAAGAAAATTCGCTTAACGCAGCCCGAGCACAATGTGGAGGAAAGCGAATTACTTGCAGATTATTCGTACGCCATCGTGATGGCCGTGTTTTGTGTGGTTGTTACGGGGATTTTTGCACTCGTGGGTGCTGCTATCAATGGCTCGCCAGGTTTCCTTTGGGGTTGTTTAATTGGCGGCATTTTGGGCACGGTTGTGTTTTCCGTGGCGATTAGGATGTAATTTGATTATTCGAGTGGCGGTTTCTTCCGATATTGAACCTATCGAGGGTGTTACCGAATGCAGCGTTAATTTTTGCGTCGTTTATCGGTAAACCGCCTACGCTTCCGTTCGTACTATTAAACGAGGAAAATAAGATCATGAAAACTCTAAAGTTAGCTTTGTTAATTTTGTGTTTGACTTCGACATCGGCATTCGTCGGGTGCAAGCAGTCCAGCGGCTGATGACCGGGGAAAGCAGCGGCCAGTTCGGCTGCATCGACAACTCCTTCCGGATCAGGAAATGCTTCAACAAAGGCAGAAGATCTGACCGATCAGTAGACTTTCACTGAAACATCTTTGGCCACCTCGGCCAAAGTTGTCTTCAGGATCGCCATAACGCGATTCTCTCGCTCAATGATTGCTGCTTAGCAATCAAGTCACCTCTTGTTCCGTAGCGCAACGCGAACATTTCTGAGCCGTAGCGGTTCCTTCGCCACCGCCAAGCTGCGCTTTTCCATCGCCGCCGCCGTTGAATAGGCCTTGGCTCAGGCTACAGCACTATTACAATTAGCGGATGTGCCGCGAGCAAAAGTGGTCCTGTGGGGCAACCACGTATCCGCTCGCCGATCCTGTGATCCGTCTGAATTTCAATTGGAGTAGCTGTAATGAGTCTGAACCGAATTAACTTTTTGGTGGGGTTAAGTTTCCTTTCTGTTTTGTTAGTTGGTTGTTCTGAAAATACTGTCTCAAGCCCAACGCCTCCCCCCACTCCATTTCAATCACAACGGCCCGCGCCGCTAGTCGGTGGCAATGATGGCGAGTGGCAGCTTGTTTGGTCTGACGAGTTCGATGGCAATGCTGTTGATCTTGAAAAGTGGAGTTTTGAAACTGGCCAGCATGGCTGGGGTAACAATGAATGGCAAAACTACACCGATGGTGAAAATGCGAGCGTCTCTGACGGGACGTTGAAAATCGTGGCGAAGAAAGTCGGGCCTGGCCAAAAAGCAGGTGACTACACTTCGTCGCGGATGAACAGCAAGCAGTCATTCACTTACGGGAAGATTGAAATTAGCGCTAAGATGCCGGACCACAAAGGAAAAGGGCTTTGGCCGGCGATTTGGATGCTTGGCGATTCTATTCGCGGTGGTAAATGGCCCGACTGTGGCGAGCTGGATATTCTCGAATATGTGAGCTTCAACGAGGACACGATCCATTGTGCAATTCATACCAAAGCGAACAACCATCGGGATAAGACTCAGCTAGATTTCCATCAAAAACTCGAGCGAGCCGAGGAGGACTTTAATGTCTACGGACTGATTTGGACCGAAGATAAATTGGTCTTTTACACAGGCGATCCGTCTAAGGTAAAAATGACGTTCGACCGCCCAAAAGATTTCAACGCGGAGAATTGGCCTTTCGATAAACCTGAGTTCTTGCTTCTCAATATGGCCGTCGGTGGCGGTTGGGGCGGCAAAGAAGGAGTTGAGGACGAGAAAATATTTCCCGCAACGATGGAAATCGACTATGTTAGAGTCTTTCAAAAATCGAAGTAACTGAATTTGATTTGACGCCCCACTCAACACTAGGATGACAAGTGATGACTTCTCGTTTAGCCGCATGTTTTGTTTTGATCTGTACGGTGTGGGCATCTTCGGGATTTTCGGAAGCGCAGGACCGGCCTAATGTCGTTGTTGTCATTACCGATGATCAAGGCTACGGCGATTTGAGTTGCCATGGCAACCCAGTGTTGAAGACGCCTGGCATTGACCAGCTTTATAACGAA
Source organism: Planctomycetaceae bacterium (assembly GCA_024225195.1). Taxonomy (GTDB): domain Bacteria; phylum Planctomycetota; class Planctomycetia; order Pirellulales; family Pirellulaceae; genus Mariniblastus. Next base: position 4,862 of record JAAEMV010000693.1, read on the forward strand.
TCGGTACGGCTCGTTGATTACCACGTTGCCCCCACATGCTCTCCTACGCGAGCAGCACTCCAGTCAGGTCACTGGACCAACCGCACTGGAGTCTGGCACACCATTATGGGGCGGAGCATGCTGCGGGAAAATGAGCCAACCATTGGTGAGGTCTTTTCTGACGCCGGTTACGCAACAGGAATGTTCGGCAAATGGCACTTGGGGGATAATTATCCGTTCCGGCCTGAAGATCGCGGCTATACAGAGGTACTTCGACACGGTGGTGGTGGCGTCGGCCAGACTCCCGATTACTGGGACAACGCTTATTTCGACGGTAGTTATTGGCACAACGGTAAACCTGAAGCGGTCAACGGTTATTGCACTGACGTTTTCTTTGATTACGCCAAGCAATTTATCAAAACCCAAAAAGCAGCGAAGAAGCCGTTCCTAGCCTACATTTCGACCAACGCACCGCACGGCCCCCTCCACTGCCCCGAAGAGTTCTCCAAACCTTACATTGGCAAGCATGGCAGCAAGGTTGGAAACTTTTTTGGGATGATTGCTAACATTGATGCTAACGTTAGCAAATTGCGGGCTTTCCTCGACGACGAAGGACTCACCGACAACACGATTTTTATCTTCACGACAGACAATGGGACTGCAACCGGAGCAGGTGTTTTTAATTCAGAAATGCGTGGCAGAAAAGGCAGCGAATATGACGGCGGTCACCGAGTTCCTTTCTTTGTGCATTGGCCCAACGGCAACCTGAAAACGGCAATGGATGTCGAACCCATTACACATGCAGTTGACGTGCTTCCAACCCTGATGGACCTGTGCCATGTCACCTCAAGTAAAGAAAGAAATTTCGACGGTAAAAGCATCGCCAGTTTGCTGAGAGGCAAACCAGATACCAACACCGACTGGGACAATCGCATTCTGGTGACAGATTCTCAACGTGTAAAAGATCCAATCATGTGGAAATCAAGCTCAGTCATGACCTCCAAGTGGCGGCTTGTTAACGGCAAAGAGCTGTATGATATCCACAGTGATCCGGGGCAAAAAAATGACGTCGCTAAAGCCTACCCCGGAGAGGTTCGTCGGCTTCGCGACTTTTATCAAGGATGGTGGGAAGAAATTGAACCTTCTTTTAAAAACGCAACTTCCATCTATCTAGGCCATCCAAAATCAAATCCCGCTCGGCTCACCAGTCACGACTGGATCACCACCGGCTCAACACCTTGGAACCAGGGGCATATTCGTAAAGGCGTCGACAACGAAAAATCGACCGGTTTTTGGTACGTCAATGTCCACTCAGCGGGAACCTATGAAGTTGAATTAAGGCGCTGGCCCGAAGAGGCAAACCTAGCCATCAATTCCGGATTGAAACCCGGTGCTCCGGTTCCAGGCGCTCGCGCGTATCGTGAGACACCAGGTCGAGAATTTTCGACACTCGACACGGCTCATGTTGAAATTTTCGGAAAGAAACATTCCAGCAGTTTTGACCAGGACGACGTCAAAGCGAAATTTCGAATCGAGCTACCAACGGGGAAAACTAAGTTAACCGCTTCGTTTACCGGGCCAGAGGATCAGTCAGTCGGCGCGTATTACGCTTACATTACCCGAGTCGAAAATTGAAACTGGTTCGAGTAAAGCTCGACCATAATAGGGAGCCCAATGCTCGAATCACCTTACCGGTGGTCTGACGGAACTATCATTCGGACTTCTGTTTCGACAATATGCGTTCGATTTCAGATGTCAAAAACTCTGCGTTTTTAAATTCCTCTCCCCGCTCATCGAATTCTGCGCAATATTTTTCCGCTTCTGCAAAATTCCCTTGCAACATGTAGGCAAGCGCCAGCCAACCTTCGATTGCCAAATCCTGATCATCATAACCGTAGTTGAGAGGTTCTAAGCGATCGGATTCGAGAAGTAACTGGATCGCCTCTTCGTACTTGCCTAGCTGAAGGTTAATGATGCCGAGAATGAGATTGGTTCGAAATGATGGAAACGTGACCTGAAATTTTGTGCAGGTTTCCAGCATGCTCTCAAGCTCAGCTGCAGACAGGTACTTTTGCTGCACAACTTTCAACAATTTAAGCACTTCTAATTCAACATTTACGGAACTCAAAATTTCAACACCGCGAGCGTTAACATTGCTGGAGTCTCTAACCGTAATAATTCCAAATTGATTCCCAGAGACTAACTTCTTCCCATCTTTTGAGAAAGAAACATGCCCAAATTCAACATTGGAACTGTCTAATAATTCAAACAAATTAACCCCAGTTTCAATGTCCCAGATTCTCAAGGACGCATCATCTCCGGCGGTAATCAACCGCTTGCCATCTTTTGAGAAAGTAAGTGAACCAATTTGCCCATTGTGAGCTTCATCAACCGAAAGAATGAGTTTTCCCGTTTCTGTTTCCCAAACCAACAGTTCCCCGGTATAGGTGCAAGCTCCCACCAGATCACCCTTCTCACTAAAGACTGCCTGCCAGATTTCACTTTTCGAGCCTGATAGCGTTCGGATTACTGTTTTGGTTTTCGCATCCCAAATTTTACCGAAATGATCATCACTTGATGTCACGATCATGGTCCCATCGGACGAATAACTGGCCGAAGAAACTTCATCAGCATGGTCCTCGAGAACAGCAACTTCAAACTTTGTATCCAAATCGAATATACGGGCAGTGCCGTCCGCACTGGCAGTAATGATTTGCTTGGAATCTGGCGAGAAGTTCAGATCCCAAATCGCCCCATCATGAGCCTTAAACTCACGCTCAAGCGTCAGTTCTTTGGCTTTCCAAATTGAGACCATTCCATCCTCATTGGCGGTCGCAATTACACTGCCATCAGGAGCGTAGGCGGCACCAATCGCTGGCACATCTAAATTATCAACCATCGTTTTGATCACGTTACCAGCCACACAATCGACAATCGCTACTGTCCCATCTTCGCTCACGCTGACTAGGCGGTTACCGTCTGGCGAAAAATCAGCTGCCCACACGACATGGGAATTTAGTGGAGAATCCGAATAGGAGTGTGCGTCAATCGAAATGGTGTTTGAATTTTTGTCAAATGACCAAATTTTCGCAGTATGATCGAGTGACGTAGTTACGATTTCAGAACGACCGGGAAGAAAGACTGCATTCGTGACTGAATTTAAATGACCTTGGAATTGGCGATTGCGATTGCCGTCGAGATACCAAAGTATTGCTGTAGAGTCATTAGCCCCCGATAAAACGCACTCCTCATTTGCTGAAAAACAAACACTCAAAATGGAACCGTCGTGACCTGAAAATGATTTAATCAATTTGTCATTTGCTAATTCCCAAACCAAAACAGATTGATCCGAATATCCGCAAGTCATTAGACGTCCCGTTGGCGACAAACTCATCGCCGTCAGTTCGGCATCCGAGTGATCATGGGTGGTATGCAA
>JAAEMV010000694.1 GCA_024225195.1 Planctomycetaceae bacterium
ATAGCCGGCGGCAAAAATACCATAGGTGTTAATCAATCCGGATATCACATCGTCTTCCGGAAAGAACAAGGGGCTCATGACCGGTGCGAGGAAACCGTAGACCGCAAAGTCATACCACTCCAGTACATTTCCAATCGTTCCCGCTAAAGCGTGCCGACTCTCTTTGTCAGATTTTGCGTGGTTGGACATGGGGCATGCATCTTGGGGTGGGAGAGTTGGAAGCGGGGGAGGAATTCAGATTAAATTTATTTTCCGTCAACCACTAGATTGATTTGAGTTGCAACTTTCTTTTGATTATCTTCCAGAGGAGAGATTTCGGTTCATCGCTTAGTGGCCGACTGGTATGCTTGGGGATTGTAGTTGATCTTGATTGTTAAGGAAAACTAATCCTCGAAACCCTGGGGAACAGTTGATGAATTAATCGGTAGGGTTCGAAATTACTTGCTAACTTGGCGAGCAAAAGGAAGTAGAGCAACAATGAAAAGATTCTTATCGGCATTACTGCTGTTGTTATTGTTCACGCTGACGGCCCATGCCGAGAAGCCGAATATCATCATTATCTACTCCGACGATCATGGTTATACCGACCTCGGGATCCATGGAATTGACGCCAATGTTGACACACCCAACATGGATGCGCTCGCCAGAGGGGGTGTGCTAATGCGTGCTGGATACAGCTCGGCTCCCCAATGTCGCCCATCCC
>JAAEMV010000695.1 GCA_024225195.1 Planctomycetaceae bacterium
ATTAAGCCCGTTAAATCACAGACAATAAACAGGCTTGCTCATTGACGAACTTGGTAAAACCATCATATTGTCACCAGCGTTTTAATCAAACAGCAAGACATCCGGTGAGAATACTGTGTACGATCAACAACGGCTTATTGAATTAGTAAAACAGCACGCGTTGCGTTTTGGCGATTTTACTTTAGCTTCTGGAAAAAAAGCCAGTTATTACTTGGACTGTCGCAAATTGACCCTCGATAGTGAAGGCGCGAATGTCATTGCCCAAGGTATTCTCGAGACCATGGGAGACAACCTTCCTGACGCGGTTGGGGGCATGGCAATCGGTGCCGATCCAATTACTGCGGCGGTCATCACTTGCGGATGGCAGGCTGGCAAACCGCTGAAGGGCTTTATCGTCCGAAAAGAAGCCAAATCCCATGGCACAGGTCAACAGGTCGAAGGCCCCATTGAATCGGGGCAGACCGCCGTCATGATGGAAGATGTGGTCACGACCGGGGGAAGTTCACTAAAAGCGATCGAACACGCCAGAGCATTTGGGTTAAAAGTCGATCGTATCATTGCAATCGTTGACCGCGGTGAAAACTCAGCTGAAATATTTGACGCAGTGGGAGTCAAATTTACTTCACTATTGCACGTCAAAGATGTAGGGGGTTAAACGCCTCTTTCATTCCGATCGCCAACTCGGACGCCCCGGTCAATCGAGATGCCGCGTCGCGATTTCAAAAAGTCGATCTATGGCTTTAATCCCGGACTTTTTTCGGGTTTCAACCAGAACCTGGCGCCAGTGTTAAGCTGTGCGGGTCAGCCCGACTTTCACAACTACCCGAACCTCAACGGTGCCACAGGACTTTCCGGTCTGGCAAAGGCCTCCGATGATCAGGATTGCTCCGCCTAGTTTTCTGATTTTTGCAAATTTACCGATAAGTCGGGTCGGCATAGTTCCAACGGTTAGACGATGTCAAAACAGGGAGTCTGCTCCCTGGAATCCGGTTTGGATATTTTTGGATGAACTTCAAAAGTGACTTCCCTCAAAGAATGTCACACAGGCACGGATTCTAGTGAGTAGAAAAACACTAGGAGAATCGATGAGATATTTTTTGCAAATCTGTTTTACATTGGCTTTGCTCACGTTCACGAGTCAAACCAACGCACAGTTGAATGAGGATGGTGTGATTGGTTCTTATCAATCAATCCTATCGCGTGCGGGCTATGGCAATGAAGAACTGGAAGCAGCGGGCATCCAACCCAAACTGGCTCGAAAGCAATCGAGTGAAGATTTTATTATCGAAGCCCCTGAAAAACCAAGCAAGTTAGTCGAGGATCGCACTGGTAAGTACGACGATAAAGGGCCCCTCTTTGATGTACAGGATTCTATCGTTGATTATGGCGGCTCCTATAGTTCGCCGACTTGGGGCAACACGGTGCTCCCCAATCGCGTTGGAAGCAGTCCAATTCAATTATCGAGTTTGGCCCCACAAAGCGACTTTGTTACCTCGACCGACTATGATACCGGGTCGTTCGAACGAGCGAGAAATCGGCAGCGATGCGCCACACTTGTCGGGGGAGTCTTTGGCCTTAATCTTCGCCGCAACTATGAGGATGACCTTTGTTTTGGCTACAACCTTAACGGGGATACAATTGATTCAACCGACGCCGATTTTAGATCAATGAATGGACTCGGTGCCTCGCTTGCCCGCCGAAATGAATGTGGCAAAGGCTGGGAATCCATTTTTTGGTATCTCGATGACGAGGTAACGGCATCTCTCGACGGCCCCACTTTCACCCATCTGACGGGCCTCGATTCGATTTCCCACGCTCCTTCCGGCGAGACCATCGAAGATATCTACAATGCTGGTTGCTGCTCCGAAATTTACCGGGATACAGAAATCCTAAACTTTGAATTTAACCTGCTTCGCAACGGAGGCGTTTACGAACTGCGTGGATGTCGAGAGGCGAGCTTTGAATTTTATGGCGGTTTTCGTCTGTTTAGCTTTGATGAAAGTATTCGCTACGGAAGTCATTCCTCGGATGCGAACCATCCCTATTGGACTGAATACGAAATCGATTCCAACAATCTGCTTACCGGATTTCAAATTGGCTGTCGCAATGAAATTTCAGTAACGAACCGACTTCGACTCATCCTCAGCGGCAGTAGCGGCGGATATAACAACTTCATCGAGACGCAGCAGATGATCTCCGATGACAACGGTTATGTTGCGATGAACCATTCATCCTCTGATAATCAAATTTCACTACTCGGCCAATTCGATGCAGGATTGTCGATGCAAATCACCCGTCGCCTTCGCGCACAAGTTGGCTATCGACTGATGGGCATTTCCGGCGTAAGTCTCGCCGGAGACCAAGTGCCTTACAATTTCGGTCACGCCTACGATCTTGAAAACAGCGATGTGAATGGCAGCCTATTGCTTCACGGCATGTATTATGGTGGTGAGTTAAGTTTCTAAATCAGCCCCCCAAAAACAAACACGCCGCAGACCATCAGGCCTCGGCGTGTTTCATGTGGTATCGAGTTGCAAACTAGTATCGGATTGCAAGCTATTCAATTGCGGCAATTCGTCGCTATGACTTATTGGGGGCGATTGTGCAAACCATTCTTCTTGGTTGTTGAGACGGATTGCTTTCAACTTTGCCGTGCTCAGATAACAACTCAATGATGTAGTCCATCACTTTTCGGCCTTCGTCGATGTGCGCATTCTCTCGACCGCGGAAAAGTACTGTTACTTGAACCTTGTCATTGTGCTCCAAAAAGCCAATTGCCTTTTTGACTTTAAACCCGATGTCGTGCTCGCCAGTTTTGGGGCGGACGCGGATTTCTTTGAGCTTTGTCTGGTGAGACTTGTTCTTAGTCTGCCGTTTCTTTTTGTCATAGTTGAATTTACCGAAATCCATGATTCGGCACACAGGCGGTTTCGCATCGCCTGCAACTTCTACTAGATCAAAGCCCGCTTCTTTTGCTTTGCTGAGTGCTTCCTCAGTCGGTATCACTCCAAGTTGATTACCGTCTTGATCGATAACACGAATAGGTGAGATTCTGATTTGTTCATTGATGCGGGTCTGTTTTTTGTCGCTCGGAGGAATTGTTTTCCCTTTCTAAAAAAATCAATGGCGTAGGCAGACTGACCATGACCTTACGTTCGGTTTCACATACCGAAAATGGCCTATTTACAGTCGGCAGGTTGCTGAAGATCAAAAACAATCATCAGCGGTTGTCTTCGTTTTATTGTACCCACTCGGGGCTTTCAAGGCGAATTACACCCCTGAGGATACCATAAATCGGATTCAACGTCCGGTCGGGGTTCCTCAGGAACGGGGCGGCTTCGCTGAATTTATTTACGAGCTCTTTCGGCGGACGGTTTTATCAGCCACTTCAGACTGAAATTTAGCGATCGCTTCCTCCACTGGAATCGCTCCCAAATCGCCGTCTATTCGGTCTCGGATCGATACGGTTCCATTTTCAGCGTCCCTCGGCCCAACGATCATCATATAGGGAATCATTTCCAACTGACCATCGCGAATCTTGGCGCCAAGCTTTTCGCTTCGGTAATCACCTTTGACACGGATTCCCGCGTTTCGCATCTGAGACTCAACACGTTTTCCATATTCCTCTGATTTATCGCTAACGGTCAAAATCCGGCCCTGTTCGGGGGCGAGCCACAATGGAAAACTACCGGCAAAGTGCTCGATCAATACGCCAATGAACCGCTCCATGCTGCCAAAAGGCGCCCGGTGAATCATGATCGGTCGATGAGGTTTGTTATCGGAGCCAATGTATTCGAGCCCAAATCGTTCCGGCAAGTTGTAGTCCACCTGGACCGTTCCGAGTTGCCATTTACGGCCGATACAATCCTTGACCACAAAGTCAATCTTGGGTCCATAAAACGCTGCCTCGCCAGGATCTTCGCTAAAATCCTTGCCGAGCGTTTGAGCTGCCTCGCGACAGGCTTGCTCCGCCAAGTCCCAATTTGCAGGATCGCCAACGTACTTAGAACTGTCTGGATCTCGCAAACCGACGCGGACCGTGTAATCTTCCATGCCCATCGCACCAAAGATAATTTTCACCAGTTCGATACATCCGATTAACTCTTGACCAAGCTGTTCCTGGGTCACGAACAAATGCGCATCGTCCTGAGTAAATCCGCGGACGCGTGTCAATCCACCAATCTCTCCCGACTGTTCCCATCGATAAACCGTTCCAAATTCAGACAATCGAATGGGAAGGTCACGATAACTTCTCTGCTCGGAGGCAAACAATCGAATATGATGGGGGCAATTCATTGGCTTCAACAAATAGCCTTCGATTTCTCCCTCATTCATCAAATTCGATAACTCACCGCAAGTGCAACCTTCCTCCGCTAATTGACTTAGATACTCGCGATCTACCAATGGCGTGTATTGGCTGTCTTGATAATAAGGAAAGTGACCTGAAGTTTTATAAAGATCGAGTTTTCCGATGTGCGGAGTGAAAACTTGATCGTACCCCTGGCGCTGTAAATGTTCCGAAATAAAGTCCTGAAGTTTCTGGCGAACAAAACTACCCTTAGGCGTCCACAACACTAGCCCCTGACCGACCATTTCATCGATGTGGAACAGCCCAAGACGCTTACCTAAAACTCGGTGATCTCGTTTTTTTGCTTCCTCAAGTAATTCGAGGTGCGCATCCAACTCCGCCTGAGTAAAAAACGCAGTGGCATACAGTCGTTGGAGTTGCTCTCGTGACTGATCACCCTTCCAGTAGGCACCGGCGATGGAAAGCAGTTTGAATGCACCAATTCGACGAGGGGAGGGGATGTGAGGTCCGCGACACAAATCGAGAAACTCCCCCTGTTGATAAAACGAAAGAGAGTCATCATCCGCCAAACCGGTTTCGATATGCTCGACTTTAAAATCCTGCTTGAGATCCTTGCACACCTGAATTGCATCAGCCCGCGGACGATCCAGCCGCTCAAATGGCTCATCGAGGGCAATGATCTTTGCCATCTCTTTTTCGATCGCCGGAAAATCCTCTTCAGTTAAAGGCTCATCGCATTCGACGTCGTAGTAAAACCCGCCATCGATGGTTGGGCCAAACGCCAACTGGACTCCCGGCTTAATACGCATCACCGCTCGCGCCATCACGTGTGCACAGCTATGACGCATGGTTTCCAGCGCGTTTGGATCTTTCTTGGTAATGATTTTTAAATTGACGGGCTCACCCTGCGGAATTTCGTAATCCAGCTCGACCGGTTGCAGGTCGATCTCGCCCCATAGGGCGTCTTTGGCCAAACGAGATCCGATGCTTTTAGCGACATCTTTTACAGAGACTGCGGAATCAAACTCTTTTAAGCTTCCGTCGGGTAATTTTACAGTTGTCATTTTCTTGCGTACTACTCAAAACAAAATTCTTGCACCCCCGCGTTCACAAATCGCGGTCCTTGGCGAATGGGGAAGTATAGATAGTCTTAGACTTCACCGAAACATCGGTTCCCGCTCTCCGGCAAATCGTCGGCAAACAGAGTTCAAACCCTTGGAACAAGCCTTTTATCCTCCTATCGCTTAATGGGGATTCCTGAAAAGAACATCCCGCTTAGCTAGAAATCGCAAAAAAACGAGTTATTTCGAGGTTTGACGGACCTCGGGCAGCACCACCGTTACTCTCTGGTAAACATTCGATAACTTGAAGCGAGATAAACTGCCGTTTCCCTTCACATTGCCGCAAGTCGCGGTAGAATGTGACGGCGTTGAAGACAATGCTCAGATAATTTACCCAGAGGAATAACATGCAAATGAGATGGCTATTAGTTCTCGGCTGCCTCCTGATCACTGCTTGCAGTAATCCGGGCGACGAGACATCCCAAACCAAGAATTCTACGCCGGCCCAAGTCGCGTCGAAAACAGAATCTCCGGAAGCAACACCTGCTTCGGAAGAAAAGAAACCGGAACCACCCAAGGAAGAAGCTAAGCCTGAACCAAAGCAGGAAGAAGCCAAGCCTGAACCAAAGCAGGAAGAAGCCAAGCCTGAACCAAAGCAGGAAGAAGCTAAGCCTGAACCAAAACAGGAAGAAGCCAAGCCTGAACCAAAGCAGGAAGAAACTAAGCCTGAGGTTACCGACGCAACACCGGCAGAGCAAATTAAGACAATCATCGCCGAATACTCTAAGGCTCAAGGTAGCCTGATGACCGAGGCGAGAAAAATGCCGGGGAACAAGGGCCGCGATTTCTATTTCGCAAACCTTCCCAAGCTACAGCAGAAATGCGGAACTGACCTAAACGCAGTTGTCGCTGCCAACGCAGATAATCCCGCTAACTTCGACGCCATCATGTGGGTTACCATGAACATGGCCGGGTCGGATGCTGGGACCAAAGCAATGGACACATTGTTTGAAAAGTACATTGACAACGAAAAAATGGCCAACCTTTGCGGCGTCCTCGCACAAGGCAGAATGCCCGTTAAAAATGTTGATAAAAAGCTCGAGCAATTAATCGAAGAATCGCCACACAAAGCTGTGAGGGCTTCGGCAACAATGGCTCTAGCCAAGACCGTCAAAGACGAAACTCGTGCAGAAGAACTGTACGAATCTCTGATCGCCAACTACGGAGATCTGACAAGTCCGATGACTCGCGGCAAAACTTTTAAAGAAGCTGCCGACAATGCTCTCTTCCAACTGAAGTATCTAAGCATTGGCAAAGTCGCTCCCGATATCGAAGGGGAAGACCTTGATGGAGTCGCCTTTAAGCTGAGCGACTACCGCGGCAAAGTTGTCGTACTCGACTTCTGGGGCGATTGGTGACCACCGTGCCGGGCTATGTACCCACACGAGCGGTCGCTCGTAAAAACACTTGCTGACAAACCATTCGCAATTATTGGTGTCAACAGTGATCGTGACCTGGAAAAAATCCGGGAAACAACCAAGCAGAAAAACATCTCATGGCGTAGTTTCTGGAACGGTCCTCAAGGAACCGGCGGTCCCATTTCGACTCGCTGGGGTGTTACCGGATGGCCAACCATTTACATCATCGACGCTGAAGGAAAAATTCGGTACAAAAACGCGCGAGGTCCAAAAATGGACGAAGCACTTACTGAATTGTTAGCGGAAATGGGCCATGAAGTGGATCTTACGAATCATGAAGATCCCGGTGAAGCGCCAAAAGATGACGCAAAGGATGACGCTAAACCTAATCCGTAACCTGAACTCTTAAGTTCATTTCATAGAGTTTTGCGTTAGCAGAATTCTAACGAACGATACCGCCATGCGGCCTGAGTCTACTCGGGCCGCATTTTTTTATCGCTCCACTCCCTCCAAGCTCACGACCGCCAATTCGGTTTCTCCGACTTCCACGACTCTTCCGACGTCGTCATCCAGTCTTCCAAATCAACCCCGAGACCATCCGCGATCCGGTTGATGTAATTAAAATAAGAAATTACTTGAGTCGCGACCGTAATTTGATCATCCGCCAAACCGACTTTTCGCAATCGATCAATGTTAGCCTGCGACATCTCCGCCGGCCGGCATGTTAACTCGACTGCATATTCGCAAAGCGCCGTATCTATCTCACTGAAATTACAATTGCGATAATCGAAAACCAACAATTCTGCTAACTCTGTATCCCCAGACTCCAGACCGAAGTCTCTGGCATGGAACAGCGTTCAGTAAAAACAATCATTGGCATTACTTACAACCGTCGCCAACATCTCACGTTGCGTCCCAGAGAGTTGATTATCAGTCTTCATGATGGAAACGTAGAGATTCATCGAAGCGTTCGCACTCGCGCCATCCTGACTCATCACCCGGATAATATTGGCAACGTCGCCTGCCCGCTCAACCGCCGACTGGTATAGCCTCGCAGTTTTTCCAGTCGCGTTCTCAATTGAAACTTGTTCGATATAGGCCATCGGTCACTCTTATCTCTGAAACTCAAAAATACTTAGATTTCAAAAACGATTGATTACAATTACATTTAAATCCATTAGCAACTCCAAAGCCAGTGGCAAGCAAATCCAACCTAACTTAATTCGGTAGGCAAGATGACTCGAAAAACATTTTCAACAGATTCTGATTTCGAAAAAAAAGCTGGATACTCTCGCGCAGTTGTGCAGGACAATTGGTGCTTTGTTTCGGGAACCACTGGCTACGATTACACGACCATGTTTATGCCTCCCGACATTCAGACACAAACGCAAAACTGCATCGAGACGATTCGACAAACACTTGAGAATGCAGGATTTTCACTCTCAGACATCGTAAGAGCTAATTACTATGTGACGAATCAGTCCGACGCCGAGCTTGCGTTCCCTGTCCTTGGAACGGCATTCGCGTCCATCCGCCCTGCCGCCACCATGATTGTGTGTGGATTGATTCGCCCCGAAATGCTCATCGAAGTCGAAGTCACGGCCCTGAAATCGAAAACTTAAATCGACCGAAGCAATGGGTTAAGCATTAGAGGCTTAGACGTTTTTTAATTTCGTCCTTCACGACTTGGGTATTAGCTTTCAGATATACCGGAGGATTGGCACACTTACTTGCGATTCCCTCAAGCGTCGACTCGTGATAGCCCACTTTAAAATCGGTAAACTTCAGCCCATGGGCCGTACTGATGACGACGGTTCGATCATTCGGTTTAATCACCCCGCGATTCACAAGTTTTTCGAGAACTGCAAGTGCGACGCCCGTGTGAGGACAAGTAAACATCCCAGTCAAATCTGCCCGCGCTGATGCCGCAGCAAGTTCCTGCTCGGTCGCCTGCTCAACAATGCCATTCGTTTCCTCGACCGCTTTCACCGCTTTCTCATAGCTAACTGGATCACCGATCCGAATCGCGTTCGCCAATGTTTCTCCCGCGGTTACAGATGTCTTATCCGCGAAGCCAGTTTTGAAGGACTGGTAGAACGGATCCGCCCTTTCAGCCTGGGCAGCAACTAATCGTGGCATCCGATTGATTAAACCAAGGTCCAACATCAAACGAAAGCCTTTGTGCAGGGCGCTGATATTGCCAAGATTTCCGACGGGAATAATAATCCAATCAGGAACTTCCCAATCGAATTGACGACAAATTTCAATGCCCACCGTTTTCTGACCTTCAATCCGAAGACTATTCATTGAGTTCGCAAGATAAATACTTTGATCCTCAGTGACCTCCTGAACAATCTTCATACACCCATCAAAATCAGTATCGAGTGCTAACACATGCGCTCCATTAGCAACGGGCTGAATCAATTGCGCAGTACTTACTTTTCCAGCTGGTAAGAATATGATTGCCGGAATTCCAGCATAGGCCGCGTAGGCAGCCAAGGCTGCACTTGTATCTCCAGTGCTCGCACAGGCAACTGCCTGTACTGGATTGTTGGGCATCGTCATCATCTGCTTCACAACACTGACTAAGACGGTCATCCCTAGGTCTTTAAAACTGCCGGTATGACTATTTCCACAAAGCTTGATCCAAAGCTCTGACAAACCAAGTTGTTTACCCAACCGGTCAGCCCAAAAGAGGTTTGTATTCCCTTCGCACATGCTGACAACATTCTCGTCACGCAAATCTGGAATCACCCATTCCCTCATTCCCCAGACACCACTGCCGAAAGGCCAATTCGTGGTGCTCGCCCGAGAATCAAATAACTGCTGCCACTTGTAAGCGTTCCGATCCTGCAATGGAGCTCGATCGTGGTAAACCTCTAATAGCGAATTGCACTTAGGGCACCGATAAAGAACGTCATAAATTGAGTGCTTACCTTCGCAACCCGCGAAGCAGCGAAAATAAACCTTTTGATCAGTCAATTCAGGAGAAAACGTTGCAGCAGAGGACATAGATATTCCTAGATCAATTTCAAATTAGCGATGGCCCGATGATAGAGCAATCGGCACCCTCACGGCAAACGCAATCTAACAGAGAGCCACCTCGCTGGGAATCAAGGTCAAGAGAACCCCGAAATAACAACCAAACTGCGGACGAAATTCTAAGAACCCGTCAATTAATTACGATATTGCATTGATGATGTCCACCAATGCCTTCCGGTCAATCGGCTTGGGGAGGAAACCGTCTGCGCCTGCATTGTACGAATTGCTAACATCCTGAGGCTGGACATTGGCGGAGATAACGATGATTCGCGGCTGATCAATTGCCCCATTGGAGCGAATTTTCCGCATCGCTTCGTAACCATCCATTACAGGCATCTGAAGATCCATAAAGATCAAATCGTAAGGCGACTTCTTGACGAATTCGACGGCCTCTAAACCGTCTACAGCGACATCGGCCGTAAATCCAACCTGGCCTAAAATCTTCACGGCCAGTAAGCGGTTCACAGGATTGTCCTCAACAATCAAGATCTTGAGCTTTTTGCTTGTCTCAACTTCGATTCGGTCACTCGGCTCTGCTCGTTGAGCTGCGACAACTCTCAGCGGAAGCGATAATACAAACTCAGTCCCAACTCCAACGGTACTGCTAACGGTCAAATCACCTGACATCAAACGGCTCAAACGCCTTGCAATGCTCAAGCCCAACCCAGTTCCTTCGTATTCCCTGGAGTGCGAGGAATCCACCTGCTGAAACGGGCTAAATATTTTTTCCATATCCGAAGATGGAATTCCGACCCCTGTGTCAGAAATTGCAAATAATAAATTCTCAGCCTGAGTCCTCACATTGACGGTAATCTGACCTTCCGATGTAAACTTGATAGCATTCCCAATCAGATTTACCAAGATCTGCCTCACTCGCGGCTCGTCTCCAAGAATGCACTCCGGCACCGCCGGATCGTATTTGATGAGAACTGGCACTTGACTCTCAGCATTGGCAGATGTGCAAACCCGAACCGATGCTTCTACCAACGACTTTAAGTCGATTGTGTTTTCTGAAATCCTCAACTCGTTTGCTTCGATTTTTGAAAAATCAAGGATATCTGTAATCAAATTAAGCAAGTGGTTACTTGAATCCCAGATGATATTTGCAAACTCAAACTGCTCAGCGTTTAATGATGTGTCTCGCATCAAATCCGACATGCCGATAATGGCATTGAGTGGCGTTCGAATCTCATGACTCATGGTTGCCAAAAAAGTACTTTTCGCGCGATTCGACGAGTCTGCCATTTCCTTAGCGCTCATCAGTTCGTCCGCCTGCGCTGCCAGCATGTCTTGAACAATTTTTAACTGTCGCACAGTCGACTGAAGCTCTTCTTCACGCATCGCATCGGAAATCTTCGTGGCGGCCATGGAGGCGATCGTCACAAGGATCTCTTCATGCTTTTCAGTGTAAAAATTGACCTTAGAATTTTCGGAATCAATGACACCAATGCACTCGCCGTGCAACACAATCGGAACCGCAAGTTCGGAAAGTCGAAATTCATCATCGAGAATGTAACGCGAATCAAGCCGAGTGTCTTGAATACGCTCAGGCTTCAAATTTGCAGCGACTGAACCGACGATACCGTCACCAATTGGAATCGTGATCGGGTCAACAATCACTCGTCCCTCGGGACTTTTAGGACCGTAGGCGGCCGCTTGAACCAGTTCGCCGGTCGTTCGGTCGATCAAATAGATTACACAATCATCGAATCCAATCCCGGCAATCGCGCGATCAGCGATGAGCCAAAAGATTTCATCGAGAGAAGATTTTTGCAGGAGATCAAGCGCAAAGGTGCTAAGCAGTTTAAGATAATCTTCAGAATTTAAATCTTCCGACCTGCTCATTCTCAATCCCAGCCCAGTCATTTTTTTGAATTCGAACCGTCCGACGTAATTGAGACATTCCGTAAACGCCTAACGTCACTAGCTGATAACTTGGTCGTCTAAAGGGAAGTACGCACCGGCACCGCTTCCGTTCGTATTTACCGCTATTGTACTCTTGCACCCCAACACGTTCCAGATTCGCTTTTTGGCGTAGTTTTAATGAAAATCACAGCTTTATTACACAGGAAGTACAAACGAAGCGCTGTAACCCTTAGAACATACCAACAATTAAACAAATAACAGGCGCCAAGCATCAAGGAAAAGTAATTTTGACACCGCGTTCGCCATTCTGTTCCCCATCTGTTTTTATGCCGCCTAAGGACTAACTAAAGACCCAATTCTAAGTCTGCAGCATTCATTTAGGCACCTGGCTTCATCTTTTAAAAAGAGAAACTTAAAACTGACAACCTTGAACTTATTCTGTGAGTTCAACAAAAACCTGACTTACTCAAAATCAATAAATTCAAAAGACTAGTTGCATGAAGATCGCCCGCTTTGAGACCGAACATTTTTTTGCTCAATATGAATTCAACACCCCCTATCAACTTTGCAACTCTGATTGTGAAACCATGTCGATCGAAACATTGCTCGAACTGGCTGATGTTTCGGTCACTGACTTTACTCAGCAAACTCTCGGCTACACTGAATCTCAGGGCAATCCGGACCTCAGGCAATCCATCGCGAACACTTACCAGACGTGTCCACCAGAAAACGTCATCGTCTTGGCGACTCCCGTCGAAGGAATCTACCTGACAGCGCGTGCGCTACTGAACCCCGGAGATGAAGTGATCGTGCTTTCGCCGGCCTATGATGCCTTGATTAACATGTTTGAACACGTAGTAGGAAACGAAAATGTGAAAAAATGGAATTTCCATTCGAGCGATGATGGATGGGAATTGAAGATTGAAGAGCTAACTCAACTATTGTCTCCCAAGACAAAAATGATCGTCGTCAATTTCCCTCACAATCCTACGGGCTACATTCCGAGCCCACAGATCCAGCAGGAAATAGTCGCCATTGCGGAACAAAATAATGTCTGGCTTTTTTCAGACGAAATGTATTTCGGATTGACTCATGAAGGAACCACTCAAATTCCATCCATGGCCGACCTTTCGCCAAAAGCAATCGTGCTTTCCGGGCTCTCCAAAACCTACGGTCTCCCCGGCTTACGGACTGGCTGGCTCGTTGTTCCCGACGATCAACTCATTGACGAGTACATTAACTGGAAATTTTACACGAGCATTTGCTCGCCGGGGCCGTCTGAATTCCTCGCCACAGCCGCCCTCAAAATCTGGAACGAATTACGACAACGCAGCCTAACCCAAATCAGCTCAAACCTACAGATCGCGGACGAGTTCTTTCGTCGATGGCCCAACCATTTTACTTGGAACCGACCTTTAGCTGGGTCTACCGCACTCGTGCGATTTCATGTCAACTCCGTCAGTCAAATTACTGCAAGACTCGCGGCAGAAGCCGGTGTTTTAATTCAATCGGGCAAAACTCTCGGTAGCGACGATCAACACATGCGCATCGGATTCGGTCGGGCAGCATTCTCCACCGCGCTTGGCAAATTTGACGACTGGCTGACTGACAATCCGAAGATCGTTGAAAATCAAAAACAATAATCGTTGACTTTCGGTAAAACTTTCTGAGTCGTGCTATTTAAATAATGACTCCTTTCGCAACCCTGAACGAACTTGCATTCATCCGTGCTCTGTCAACTTAACCTTCCCTCCAATGAAGCTCTTCGCTGACATTACCCAAGACAACTCATCCAAGACCATTAAAGAGACCCCACCTAACAGAAAGCATTGATCGTGAAATCTCTTTTCAATGAACTTGATTCCACCGATCGCAAATTTGGTTCCGGGTGGATTAGTGGCACTTTGGGAATTCTGCTTTCGAGCATGGGATTGGCCGCCGTCATCGGCTTCCTCTATCCAGACCTTCTTACCCTCCAAGAACTGCGGTACGGATTTTACCGAGAGAATTTATTTTGGATTAGACCACTTCTGTTTTGCGTTCTGACCGTCGCGTATCTGCTTGGGATTACCAACTTAGCACTCCGCAAAAATAAAACGTTAGGATTCACTACCATTGGCCTGGCACTAACAGCGAGTCTTTTAGGTGGCGCCTCTGCCGAATCCGCTCAAGATATCAAGGGAGACGTTTCGCTAGGTCTCGATTTCTTTTTCTTAAACTTAATAATGCTCGGTGCACTATTTATTCCGCTCGAACGGATTTTCAAAAAGGTTGATCAACGGGTATTGCGATACGAATGGCGTGAAGATTTATTATATTTCTTTATCAGTAAACTGTTCATTCAATTCTTAACTCTTCTCTCGCTCGCGCCAGCGCTCGCATTACTGGCGAACACTCAGTGGGCCAGCGGTCTCCGGGAAGCAATCGCCAGCCAAAATATTGGACTCCAAATTTTGGAGATCATGTTCTTTACAGACTTGGCCCAGTATTGGTTCCATCGCTGTTTTCATCGATTCCCACTACTTTGGAATTTTCATGCAGTTCATCACTCAGCACAGGCAATGGACTGGATGGCTGGCTCGAGAATGCACATCTTCGAAGTCATTCTCCTGCGTAGTTTCACGACCCTGCCGATGTATCTAATTGGATATGCTGAACCGGCGCTTTACGGATATATTCTGTTGGTCTATCTCTCATCCGTATTCATCCACTCCAATATCGGTATCCGATTCCACTGGCTCGAGTACGTCATTGCCACACCGCGATTTCATCACTGGCACCACGGCATTGAAAAAGAAGCAATCAACAAAAACTATGCGGTTCACTTTCCGGCTCTCGATTTGATTTTCGGCACCTACTACTTTCCCAAAGACGAGTGGCCCAAAGGCTATGGGATCGAAGGCAATCCCGTCCCCCGACATTATTGGAATCAGTTCTTGTACCCGTTCTTCAAAAAACGAATGGAAAACAAAACTCCGACCCCCAATCTCGCAGAACGTTTGAACGATTCCCCTCCATCCAAAGACACACCCACTCCAAATGACTAAAATTGATTCAAGTGATAACAATCACCATTTGTTCGAATTGCGGGCGATTCGAGTCGATGATAACTCGTGTTGAATTCAAAAGACAATTGTTGATAATCAGTCCAATCAATTACCAACCAGCGCGTCACCAATAGATGCCGATAGCATCACACCCGGAGAACCGAATGCTCAGCGACAAAATGCAACAGGCACTCAACCAACAAATTAATGAAGAGTTTTGCTCAGCCTTTATTTATCTCGGCATGTCGGCCGAAGCGGATCGCATCGGACTGCCGGGATTCAGCAACTGGTTCAAAATGCAATATCAAGAAGAACTCGGACACGCCGATCGATTCTTTAATTATATTTTGGAGAGAAACGGTTCAGTCGACCTGCTACCTATCGGAAAACCCGAGTTAACCGAAGAAACGCCGCTCAGCTTGTTCGAAAAATCGCTCAAACACGAACGGCATATCACCGTTTGCATTTCACGATTAAAAGATCTCGCCCGCGGTGAATCGGATCACGCCACCGACGTTTTTCTGGAATGGTTCGTCCGAGAACAAGTCGAAGAAGAGTCCAACGCTCAAAACGTAATTGATCAATTAAAACTTGTCGGCGATAACGCCAACGGCCTATTTTTAATTGACCGGGAATTGGCAACGCGCACCGCCACTCCAGCTGAATGATTTAAATCAATTTTAATCAGAAACGCGATCTCGGGTTCTGAATCAAGCCTCCAAGATCTCACAATAAAAAATCAACGGGAACATTGGGCGGCGAGGTAATTTAACGCAATCTTCGAGAATTTCGAAACCGCCTCACACCATTCTTTCGCCAGAGCCACCCCTGAATCGACCTTTAAATATCTTGCCAGGATTCACAACAAGGAATGGGTGCGAGGCAACGCAAACATGAGTGAAAACATATTTTCCCCGGGCCCGTCCAAAAACACGGTGATGGATGCCAATAAAAAAATTCGACAAGTACCTCAGAACTGGATCCTGCTTCCCCCGGGTGACGCGGCGCTAACGCGACGAACCAAGGCGGCTGGCGACCACTGGATTGTCAAAGAGAAAAAAGGGAGAAGAAATTATTCCAAGGGCGTATGGGCACCCAAAACTACGATCGAACAAATCCGCAAAGACTTGGCTGCCGAACGTTCCACCGAGGGCTTTGCAAAACGAAAGAAAGCAGCCGCCAAACGCCGCATTAAAATCCAAGCTGAATATGTCGATGATTTTCATGGTGCCGTTATCACCTTCCTGGATTTCCATCCGAATCACACACAGTTGGCCCGTCGGATGGCGTCTGCCGTAACCCAACACGCAACTCCCGTCGGCAGCGGCACGGTTGCCCGCACAAAAAGAATTCCCATTGAACACAGGGCTGAAGCCGCAGTTATCGCCTGGATGCGTCACCAAACCACAGGCTATGACAACATGGTGGTTCAGCGGGTTAAAGGTAAGCGGCGCGAGATTAGACGGAAATTGGCGAAACGATCTAAAAAACTCTTAAGCCAATATCGAGCAGGGGAACCTGTTTCGAAGGATTGCCCGCTTCAAATTGCACTGACAAAAACAGCTTAACCATGCCAGACGAAAATCGTTGCTGAAATAAATAAAAACGGATCACCGATTTCGTAAGCTATCTCAAATACAAATACTTCCAAACCTTCAAATTAGACCACCCGAACTGGAACGATTGAACCATGAAAAACTTGTTACTAATTCTCCTAGTTGGCGTTCTAATTGGCTGCGATACCCCCCCGGCAAGCACCACTTCTCAAACAACCACTCCCCCTGTTGAGGACCGTATTTTCTCGGCTAAAGATTTCAACGGAAGCTGGCATGGAATCGCAAAGGTCATTAACAAGGCCGGAAGGTTTGACTGCAATCAACACCTGACAATCGAAGTCGACAACGATGGCGGGGTCACTGGAAAAATTGGGTGGAGCATTTTGCCAAAGGAATCAGAAACTGACGGCACCCACAAATTTGGAAACAACTTAGCCGGTGAAGAAGTGGAGAAGCACACCGAAGATATAGTTGGCTTGCTAAACACCGAAGATGGCACACTGACAATGGTCGAACAATTTGAATCTGGAACTCTGAAAGGTAAAATGCGAAGCGATGGCTCGCTTGAATTACTAAGAACACAGCCCGGAGAATTTCACGTCGTCACGCATGCTATTCTTAAACTCGAGCAAAAAGAAAACGATTAGTACGGCTCATTCAAAACAGCAAAATCGCCCGCAATAGGGCAACTGACAGCTATTCTAGATTTTCAAAGAGGCTATCTAGCGCAGCGGATCACGCGTTTTTTGATTTCAAAGCTATCCGCTCTGGTTTTCCGTGGATGTTGTTGTGACCGCCACCTATATTAAAAATCGGGCTTGATGCCGTGAATTCCAGAGAAAAGGTGTAACCCATGAGCCGCCCGCTATCCCCAGAAGAGCATCGAATTCTTAAGATAATTCAAACTCACTACGGATCGCATAATTCAGAGCACTCAATTACCTGGCTCGAAGGCAACGAAGCTTCTCTATGGATTAAAGACAGCACTGGGACGCCTCTATTAGTTGCGCAACTAACGAACCTGGCTAATTGGCGGATCGATGGTACGATCGCCGACGATTCAGTGCTACGCGACTGGTTACAAATCGAAGCTAAATAACCAAAATACTGAAGCGAGGCTGCGATATTAAAATTACCATTAAAACAAATCTGGAGATTGCCAATGTTGAACGTAAGCTTAGATAGCTCAGTCGGAATTGCAACTCTCGAGCCCGAGGGTGAGTTGACGGCAAGTGACTTTAGCGCTGCCGCGGACGTGATCGACCCCTTTTTAGAGAAGATGGGTGAGCTCAAAGGCATCATCATCTACACCAAGTCGTTTCCCAGTTGGCATTCTTTTTCATCGTTAGTCGCTCATTTGAAATTTATCAGAGAACATCATAAGAAAGTAACTCGCGTTGCTTTTGTCACAGATTCACCAATTGGAAATATCGCGGAACATGTCACCAGTCACTTTGTTAGTGCGGAAATAAAAAGCTTTGAATTCTGCGATCTCGCCAGCGGCAAAAAGTGGATACTCGGCGAAACCAAGCAGTAAT
>JAAEMV010000696.1 GCA_024225195.1 Planctomycetaceae bacterium
CAAGGGCTCGATTTCGGCGCCGCTGATTTCCAAAGTGACAACAGGTGTCATCCAATTGGCGATGTGTTTCTCGTAGGCACAGTCTGAGATCGCGGCCAAGATGTCGACCTTGCCAGAAACTTCGGGCAGGCCGTCTACGGGAGCAAATGGTTCGAATGTGCCGTTTCTCACGAAGTGAAAGGGCGTATGGACGGTGGGCTTGAATTTGTCAGAAAACTCGAATCGAGAGAGTGGGTCGTACAGGCTCGTCAGCTCATATTTGCCATCTGGTTGTTTTCTGAATGACACGTAGTTTAAGTGGAGATGATCAATCCCATCCATCTCGCCTATTGAGAAATCCACCACCTCGCCAAGTAGTTGACCCCTGCGGACGCGGTCTCCGATTTTGAAAGTGAAGCTCGCTGGATCGACATGGGTGTAGCTCCAACCTTCTCCCGAACCCGCCTCGGGCTCGATCACGAAATAGTGATGCGTGTTCCAGTCAGGATAATTGGTAGCCACCAGCG